>NZ_CP142362.1:2250956-2567164 GCF_035918395.1 Mycolicibacterium sp. ND9-15 | reverse complement strand
CGCCAGCAGCACGGTCAGTCGCATGGCCGAAGCCCACTCGACCAGCGCCAGCTTGGGTCCGGCGTACTCGAGCACCATGGCCTCGTGCACCATCGTCAACTCGAGATGGGTGGCCGGGTTGTCCACCGGCAACCTGCCGGTCTCGGCGATGATCACGATGACCAGCGCCGCGAACGCGAGAACGCCCGCCAGAGACGCCACCTGGGCAGGGTGCTCCAGCGTATTGGCCACCAAAGCAGCCAGATTCGACGAACCGGCGGGGATCGACAAAGCGAACACCGCCAACAGGATCGTCGGTTCGACAAGTGCCGCGATGGTGATCTCGCGGCTGGCGCCCATACCGCCGAACGATGTGCCGGTGTCGATTCCGGCGAGCGTGAGCGCAACTGTACCCAAGAACAGCAGTCCGACCACCGCGAACAGGTCGGCGCTGGAGTCCAGCGGCGACCCGGTCGCCACCAGCGGTGCGATTGCGGCGATCAGCAGAATCGTCGCGGCGAGCACCACAGGGGCTGCGGCGAAGACCAGCGTGGTGCCCTCGGGTGTGATCTGTTGTTTACCAAGTTGTTTGCGTAGATCCCGCCAGGGCTGCAGGACCCCGGCACCCGCGCGGCCCTCCCAACGCGCTCGTACCTGGCGCATCACCCCGACCACCAGCGGCGCCCCGAGCGTCACCGCAGCGAGTTGGGCCGCGCCCGCGAGACAGGACATCAGGGTCATTTGGCCACCACCAGGATGACGAGCACCCCGATGGCGCCGTATGTCAGGTAGAGGTGGACGCTGCCGGTGTGGGCCCGGCGCACCGCATTCGCTGCGGCCGCCACCGCCCGCACGACCGGCGTGTACAACCGCTCCTCGATGGCGTCGCCGATCCGGTTCCGATACGTGACACGGTCCGCCATGTACCGCGATTCGGCGGTCGGGGTGACCTCGACGTCGGTGTCGGGCCGAAGAACGTCATCGAATACCCGCTGCAGCGGTTCGGCGAACGACGTCGCGGTGTACTGCATCCGGGGCGTCAACTCCTCCGCGCCACACGCCCACAACGGCCTGGTCACGGCGGCAGGGCGGGCGCGTGCACGCCATTGGCCCGCCACCACGACGGCCAACATCGCGACCACCAGCGCCGCCGCGATCAGGCCTGGCGCGATCGAGCTCGGCACGCCGGGCAGCCGTATCACGGTGCCGAAGTCGGTGAAGCCCACGCCCCGCGCAGCCGGCACGGTGTCGAGCACCCGCTGCAGCGCGGGCGCCACCAGCGCCGGCACCACCGCAACCAGCACGCAGCCCAGGGCCGCGATGGTCATACCAGCCACCATCGACCGCGGGGATTCCGTTGCGGCCGAGGCAGGTTGGGTTCGCGGCCGGGCCAGGAACCCGATGCCGAAGGCCTTGACCATCGCGGCCACCCCGAGCCCCATAGCCAACGCGACGGCGCCGACCGCGAGCGGACCCGTCAACGACATCACCGCGTCGTGGCCGGAGGCGTGGATCAGCGACTGCAGCAGCAGCCACTCGCTGACGAAGCCCGCCCCGAGCGGCAGCCCGGCCGCGCCCAGGGCCGCCACGGCGAACAGCGCAGTGGTCGCCGGCATTCGCCGCGCCAGGCCGCCGAGTCGGTCAAGATCCCGCAGGCCCGTCGCTGCCAGCACCGAACCCGCTGCCATGAAGCCGAGTGACTTGAACGCCGCATGCGCGATCAGGTGAAGGGCCGCGGCGGCCATCGCGATCGTTGCGGGGCCAGCGGCCCCGGCGTCGGCGAACAGCGTCGCCGCGCCGAGCGCAAGAGTGATCAGTCCCATATTCTCGGTAGTGGAATAGGCAAGCAGCCGTTTGAGATCCGTCGCGACGGTGGCCTGGAGCACTCCGTAGAGGGCGGACACCGCGCCGACGCCCATCATCAGCAGCCCCCACCAGCGTGGGCCGACACCCAGCAGCTGCAGGTCGATCCGGACGATCCCGTAGACACCGAGGTTCACCATCGCTGCGCTCATCAACGCTGACACCGGGCTGGGCGCCTCGGGATGCGCTCGCGGCAGCCAGGCGTGCAGCGGCACCAGGCCCGCCTTTGAGCCGAAGCCGGCGAAGGTCAGCAAGAACACCGCTGTCCGTGCGCCGTCGGCCAGGTAGGTCAGGTCGGCGAAGCGGTCGGAGCCACCCGCGGCGGACAACACCATCAGGCCGACGAGAATGGCGACGAAACCGAGTTGGGTCATCGCCGCATAGACCAGTGCCGCCGAGCGCACTTCGGGCCGCGCGTGCTCGGCCGCCACCAGCACCAGTGAGGCGACGGCCATCAGCTCCCACGCGAACAGGAACGTCGTCACCGACGCCGCAGCCGGGACCAACAGCATGGCGGCCACGAACACCGGCAACATGGTTGCCGCGGCCCGGCTCAGATGGTGGGAGTAACCAATCGCGTACACACCGACCGGCACCGCGACCGCCCCAATCAGCGCCATGAAGAAGCCGCCGAGCGGGTCGAGATGCAGCTGCACACCCGACAGGGGTAACAACCAACCGATGCTCACGGCCCGGGGGGCGCCGAACATTCCGAGAAGGCCAAGCCACACCCCGACGACACCGACAGCCGAGGTGGTCAGCCCCAGAGCAGTACCGAAAGCGTTGTGAGACAGCCCCTTCTGTTCCAGCGCCGGTGGAGGGGCGAGTACGGCGGTCACTTGCCGGTCACCGACCGCAACGCGGCGACGATCTGGTCCGGGCTCGGCGGGCAGCCCGGTATCTCGACGTCAACGGGCACCACCTCGCCCACCGCGCCGACCACGCCGTAGGCGTCCGCGAACACGCCACGATGCAGCGCACAGTCTCCGCACGCGATCACGAGGCGCGGCTCCGGTGTTGCCGCGACGGTATTTCGCAGCGGGTCGGCCATGTTGCGGGTGACGACGCCGGTGACCAGCAGGGCATCCGCGTGACGGGGCGAGGCGACCAGTCGGGCGCCGTACTGCTCGGCGTCATAGACCGGACCGAACGCACCGCCGATCTCTACCTCACACCCATTGCACGAGCCGGCGTCGACATGGCGGATCTGCAGCGAACCACGCACGCCCGCCGGCGGCTCCACCGTCGCCGGCGGTGGCGGGCCGCCCCGCTCGACGATCCGCCCGGTCCGCAAGATCTTGCCGAGCCAGCTCATTGCTCACCGCGCAGGTCTTCGAGCGCGGCGACGCGATCGGCGAGCACGGTCGTCAACACCTTGCGGGCCACCGCCAGCAACTCGGCGATATCCGGTGAGGCGATGGAGTAGATGACGTTGGTGCCTTCCTTGCGCGCGGTCACGACTCCTGAGCGGCGCAGCACACCCAACTGCTGAGACAGGTTCGACGCTTCCAGTCCGACCTCACCGAGCAGTTCCCCCACACCCCGGTCACGCTCGGCCAACAGCTCCATGATCCTCACTCGGGCCGGGTGGCCGAGCGTCTTGAAGAACTCACCCTTGAGCCGGTACAGCGGCTGCGGTTCCACCACGCTCTCCTGAAGACTTGTTGATTTCTTGAATCAATTAATTGAAGAATTTATCAGACGAAGGACCGCGTCGCATCGCCGCTGTCAAGGCGGTCAGGCTCAGGTGGCGGGGTATACCTGATCGAGCCGTCGGGTGGCCCCCTGTACGAGGCCCTGGACCTCGCCGTGGCCGAACCCGCCGGCGAGGAACAACATCTCGTCGCCCGCCTCCAGCACGTCGTCGGGCTGCGGCAGCACGATCCCACTGTCCCGGATGATGATCGCCAGCGCGGTGTTCTCCAGCAGGGGAAGATCACGCATCCGCTGGCCCACTAGCGGATCCCCTTCGGGGAGAGTCAGTTTGGCCAGACTCACCTGGCCGCGACGCAACTGCATCAGGCGCACCACGTGGCCGATGTCGATGGCGCCCTCGATCGCTGCGACAAGCGCGCTCGGCGCGGAAACCGCGACGTCGACACCCCACGCCTCGGTGAACAACCACTCGTTGCGGAGATCGTTGACCCTGGCCACCACGCGGGCGACGCCGAACTCCGTCTTCGCCAGCAGGGCGGCCGCCAGATTCACCTTGTCGTCGCCGGTGGCGGCGATCACCACGTCGCACATCTGCAGCCCGGATTCCTCGAGCGAGGACAGCTCACAGGCATCGGCCAGCAGCCATTCCGCCTCGGGAACCGTACTCGGCTCGTAGTGGCGGACGTCGCTTTCGATGAGCAGGACCTTGTGGCCGTAGTCGAGCAGTTCCTTTGCGACCGACCGTCCGACGGCGCCGGCGCCGGCGATCCCGACCCGCATCATCGGCCGCTCGTCGACAGGGGGCGACGCGTCGAAGAACCCCCACCGGAGTCCGAACACCACCTCATAGTGACTCATGAACCCGGCTTTCCGTGCAGCTACCGGGTGAGACGCCGGGCCGTCAATCGTGGTAGGTGCTTTACTGCACCTCACACCACCCATCCGGTCCGAACGGGGATGCAATGACCCTGCAGCAGTTGTACCTTGTGCTGCTCATTGCTGGGGTGGTGCTGCTGGGGAGCATCGTCGCCACCAGGGCGGCCAGTCGTGTCGGCCTGCCCAGCCTGCTGCTGTTTCTCGGCGTCGGCGTCATCGTCGGGGAGGACGGCCTCGGGCTGCAGTTCGACAACTATCTGCTCGCCGACCACTTGGGCACGGTTGCCCTGGCCATCATCCTGGTCGAGGGCGGTCTGACGACACGGTTCTCCGACGTGCGGCGAGTGCTGGCCCCGGCGGGCGTACTCGCCACCCTCGGTGTCGCGGTCAGCACACTCGTGACCGCCGCCGGCGCTCACCTGCTGCTGGGAATCGACTGGCAGTTGTCACTGCTGCTCGGCGCCGTGGTCTCCAGCACCGACGCAGCGGCCGTGTTCTCGGTGCTGCGCGTGGTCCCCCTGCCGCGCCGGGTGGCGGGCCTGCTCGAAGCCGAATCCGGCTTCAACGACGCCCCGGCCGTCATCCTCGTGTTGATGTTCAGCGTGGCGCCGCTCGAGTTGTCACCCGTGCACGCAATCACTGAAGTGGTCTACGAGCTGGTCATCGGCGCGGCGATCGGATTGGGAGTCGGGTTTCTGGGCTCGATAGCGCTGCGCCACATCGCTCTTCCGGCGTCCGGTTTGTACCCGCTGGCTGCGTTCGGGCTCGGCATGGTCGCGTTCGCCGCCGGAGGCACCGCGCACGCCAGCGGATTTCTCGCCGCCTACCTGGCCGCGGTGGTGCTCGCCAATTCCGGCCTGCCGCACCGCTCGGCCACGCGCTCGTTCGCCGAAGGTCTCGGCTGGCTCGCACAGATCGGCCTGTTCGTCCTCCTCGGGCTGCTCGTCGACCCCAGCGATCTCGCCGCGGAAGTGGTGCCCGGCATCGTGACCGGCCTGGTGTTGCTGCTCGTCGCCAGGCCGCTGTCCGTCGTGGTCTCGCTGATCTGGTTCCGGATCCCTTGGCGCGAGCAGCTTTTCGTCTCCTGGGCCGGCCTACGCGGCGCGGTCCCGATCGTGCTGGCGACGTTTCCGATCGTAGGCGGCGTACCCGACAGCATCCGCATCCTCAACATCGTGTTCACCCTCGTGGTGGTGTTCACCCTCGTGCAGGGGCCGAGCTTGCGCCCGCTCGCGCACCGGTTGGGCCTCATCCCGAAGGAGGCGACTCGCGAGATCCAGGTGGAGTCCGCTCCCCTCGACGTGCTCGATGCCGAACTGCTGACGATGACCGTGCAGGCGCCGTCGCAGTTGCACAACGTCACCGTCATGGAACTGCGGCTGCCGGACCCGAGCGTGATCACCCTGATCATCCGTAACGGCCGTACCTTCGTTCCGCAGCCGGAGACCCGCATCGCGATCGGCGACGAACTGCTCATCGTCACCACCGCCAAGACGCGTGCGGCGGCCGAGCGCCGGTTGCGGGCGGTGAGTCGCAGGGGCAAGCTGGCCTACTGGTTCGACGAATACGGCGAAACCGAATAGACGGCCCTACGGTCACGGGAATATAACGATTTGGCAAACTCGGGGCCGGACACGCTCCGGTGGCGGGAAACCGGCGCTATCTGTTCGCTAGACGCCGTAGAGGCGAAGCTCGTCGGCGGTGATCAGGCGTTCGGCCTTGGCTGGGAATTCGCGGCTCTTCAGCGGATGACGTAACAGTGACCAGGCGATTCGGCTCACACGTGACCGTGATAGCGGGTTGACATACACGGAACTGACTCCTGCGTCTAATCCGATAGCTGACCGGGGGCCCACATTACCGCAGCGCCCTCGTGAAGTCATTAGACCCCCACGCCCGGGCAAACTATGTTAGGCGCGCCGAAGAATAATCAGATGTTTTTAGAGTGACAGAAGTTATGCGTGTGGTTGTCGGCTACCCGCGAACACCGGTGCCCGTTTGTGCAGGCTTCATCTGCGACCCCCGGCTGAGCGTATGAGCCCGAACACCCGCGCCGATGCCGCGGTCACGGCTTGAGGAACACATCGTCCAGCGTCACGGTGCGTAGCCGGCGGGCGCGGATGATGTCGACCAGTTGGCCGTACACCTCGGTGACGGGCGTGTGGTTGAGATGCCCGATCACGATGGCCTGGGCGGTGAAATACCTGTCGGCCATCTTGACGATCTCGCCGGCGGGAACCTGGACGTGATCCTCGAGCGTGCCCGACCACAACGTGTCGATGACGTAGCCCAGATCGCCAGAGAGCTTGTCGACGTGCGGGTTACGCGCACCGTAGGGCGGCCGGAAGTAGGGACGCGCGTCGACTCCGTATGTCTTCCAGAGGAAGTCGTGGTTGCGCCGAAACTGCTCGGCGACGTCGACGAGTGGCAGCTTGGTGAGGTCGGGGTGTGACCAGGTGTGGTTGGCCAGCTGAATCTGGCCGTCGTCGACCATCGGCCGCAGCAGTTGAACGTGATCGGTCCAGGAGCGGTAGACGCCGTTGACGAAGTAGGTCAGCCGTACCCCGGTGTCCTTGGCGAACTGCGTGTAGGCGCGCACGACGCCGCTGCTCACTCCGTCGTCGACGGTCAACGCCAACAGATCCCCGCTTCCGGGCAGACTGCTCAGCACGCCGCCACCCGGCAGGGCGATCCGGGCCGATTTCGGTGGCGGGGGCAACAGCCCGGCCGACGTCGCCGCCGCCGGTTGCGACGCCGCTGCGCCCGCCACTCGCGATTGCTCGCCGGTGGCGCACCGACTCAGCCCCACGGCGCCCACGGTCGCGATGGACAGGGCAACGATGAAGTTGCGCCGGTTGAACTCCAACCCGACGCGCCCGGTTCGGTAGCGGTCGATCACCGCCCTTACTGTCCCGCGATCGAACGCAAACGCCGTCTATTGCGACGCGTGTCGCGGCAGGAACTAGCGCTGCGCTCTGCTCTTCGCGCGAGCGCTCATCGCTGCCCTCTGCTCTTCGCGCGAGCGCTCATCGCTGCCCTCTGCTCTTCGCGCGAGCGCTCATCGCTGCGGCACGGCTGTCGGCTTGATCGGCGTGGGCAGCGCGGAATGTCCCATCAGGTAACGGTCCACCCCGGCGGCGGCAGCGCGTCCTTCGGCGATGGCCCACACGATCAGCGACTGCCCCCGGCCCATGTCACCGGCGACGAAGACGCCGGGCACCGACGAGGCGAAGTCGGCGTCGCGGGTGACGTTGCCCCGCTCGTCGATCTCCACACCCAGGTCCGTGAGCAGGCCTTCGCGCTCGGGGCCGGTGAATCCCATCGCGAGCAGCACCAGATCGGCTTCCATCTCGAACTCGGTGCCGTCGACCTTCTCGAACTTGCCCGCGGTCATCTTCACCTCGTGGCCCCGCAGGCCGGTGACCCGGCCATCGCGCCCGATGAACTCCTCGGTGTTGACCGAGTAGACCCGCTCGCCGCCTTCCTCGTGCGCAGAGGACACCCGAAACATCAACGGGTAGACCGGCCACGGCGTCGAGTCGGCGCGCGTCTCCGGCGGCCGCGGCATGATCTCGAACTGGTGCACGCTGGCGGCGTCCTGGCGGTGTACGGTACCCAGGCAGTCGGCGCCGGTGTCACCGCCACCGATGATGATGACCTTCTTGTCCCTGGCGTGAATGGGCGGCAGGCCGTTCTCGTCGGTGACGGGGTCGCCCAACTGCACCCGGTTGGCCCACGGCAGGTACTCCATCGCCTGGTGGATGCCGTCAAGTTCGCGCCCCGCGATTGGCAGATCGCGCGCCTGCGTCGCGCCGCCGGCGAGCACCACCGCGTCGTACTCCTGGCGCAGCTGCTGCGCCGTGATATCGACGCCGACGTTGACGCCGGTGCGGAACTCGGTGCCTTCGGCCGCCATCTGCTCCAGACGACGGTCGATGTGGCGCTTCTCCATCTTGAACTCGGGGATGCCGTAGCGCAGCAGACCACCGATGCGGTCGTCGCGCTCGAACAGCGTGACGCCGTGTCCGGCGCGGGTGAGCTGCTGGGCCGCGGCCAGACCGGCGGGCCCGGAGCCGACGACGGCAACCTTCTTGCCGGTCCTGACCTCCGGCGGCAGCGGCACCACATAGCCCTCGGCCCAGGCCTGGTCGATAATCTCGACCTCGATCTGCTTGATCGTGACCGGATCCTGGTTGATGCCGAGCACACACGAGCCCTCGCACGGCGCCGGGCAGAGCCGACCGGTGAACTCGGGGAAGTTGTTCGTCGCGTGCAGCCGCTCGCTCGCATCGCGCCAGCGACCGTTGCGCACCAGGTCGTTCCACTCGGGGATCAGGTTGCCGAGCGGACAGCCGTTGTGGCAGAACGGGATACCGCAGTCCATGCAACGCGTCGCCTGCTCCCGCAGGGTGTCGTGAGAGAAGTCCTCGTAGACCTCTTTCCAGTCGCGCAGGCGAAGCGGCACCGGTCGCCGCTGCGGCGTCTCGCGCTTGGTGTATTTGAGGAAACCGCGGGGATCAGCCACTGGCGGCCGCCATGATCGCTTCGTTGACGTCGCTGCCGGTGCGTTCGGCCTCCGCGATCGCCTCGAGAACCCGCTTGAAGTCGCGGGGCATCACCTTGGTGAAGTGCTTCACGTTGTTGTCCCAGTCACTCAGAATGCGTTCTCCGACAGCGGAATCGGTGGCGTCGACGTGGGCCCGGATCGTGCCCGACAGCCACTCGAGGTCCTCTTCGTCGAGGTCTTCGAGTTCCACCATCTCGGCGTTGAGATTGCCCGGCAGTGCACGATCCGGGTCGTAGACGTAGGCGACGCCACCCGACATGCCAGCGGCGAAGTTGCGGCCCGTCGGCCCGAGGATCGCGATCTTGCCGCCGGTCATGTACTCACAACCGTGATCGCCCACCCCTTCGACGACCGCATGCGCACCGGAGTTGCGCACCGCGAACCGCTCACCGACCTGTCCGCGGATGAACGCCTGGCCGCTGGTCGCGCCGAACAGGATCACGTTGCCCGCGATGATGTTGTCCTCCGCGACGTAGTCGGCGGGGGCGTCGTCCGACGGGCGCACGACGATCCGTCCACCCGACAGGCCCTTGCCGACATAGTCGTTGGCGTCGCCGTAGACCCGCAGCGTGATGCCATTGGGGACGAATGCCCCGAAGCTGTTGCCTGCCGAGCCGTCGAAGGTGATGTCGATGGTGCCGTCCGGAAGTCCCTGTCCGCCATATGCTTTGGTCACCTCGTGGCCGAGCATCGTGCCCACCGTCCGGTTGACGTTGGCGATGGTGGTGGAGAACCGGACGGGTGAACCGGCATCCAGAGCCTCGCGGCACATCACGATCAGCTGCTGGTCGAGCGCCTTGTCGAGCCCGTGGTCCTGACGTGAACTGCAGTACAGGTCCTGGTTCATGAACGCGGACTCGGGCTCGTGCAGCACCGGCGTCAGGTCGAGCTTGTGGGCCTTCCAGTGCTCGGCGGCCTTCGTGATGTCCAGCGCGCCGACCTGGCCGACCATCTCGTTGACCGTCCGGAAGCCCAACTGCGCCATCAACTCCCGGACTTCCTCGGCGATGAACATGAAGAAGTTCTCGACGAACTCCGGCTTGCCGGTGAACCGCTCACGCAGCACCGGGTTCTGCGTCGCCACGCCGACCGGACAGGTGTCGAGGTGGCAGACGCGCATCATGATGCAGCCCGACACCACCAGCGGCGCGGTGGCGAAGCCGAATTCCTCGGCGCCCAGCAGCGCCGCGATCACAACGTCGCGGCCGGTCTTGAGCTGACCGTCGACCTGAACCACGATGCGATCGCGAAGACCGTTGAGCAGCAGCGTCTGCTGTGTCTCGGCCAACCCGAGCTCCCACGGCGCACCCGCGTGCTTCATCGAGGTCAGCGGCGTCGCGCCCGTGCCGCCGTCGTGGCCGGAGATCAACACCACGTCGGCGTGCGCCTTCGACACGCCCGCCGCCACTGTGCCGACACCGTTCTCGCTCACCAGCTTGACGTGTACCCGCGCCTGCGGGTTCGCGTTCTTCAGGTCGTGGATCAGCTGCGCGAGATCCTCGATCGAGTAGATATCGTGGTGCGGCGGCGGCGAGATCAACCCGACACCCGGTGTCGAGTGCCGTACCTCGGCGACCCACGGGTACACCTTGGCACCCGGAAGCTGGCCGCCCTCACCGGGTTTCGCGCCCTGGGCCATCTTGATCTGAATGTCTGTGCAGTTGGTCAGATAGTGGCTGGTGACACCGAACCGTCCGGACGCCACCTGCTTGATCGCACTGCGCCGCCAGTCGCCGTTCTCGTCACGGTCGAAGCGGTTGACGTGCTCGCCGCCCTCACCGCAGTTCGACCGGCCGCCAAGGCGGTTCATCGCGATGGCGAGGGTCTCGTGGGCCTCGGCGGAGATCGAGCCGTAGCTCATCGCGCCGGTGGAGAACCGCTTGACGATCTCGTCGGCCGACTCGACCTCGTCGAGCGGCACCGGCGGGCGTATCCCGTCGCGGAACCTCAGCAGGCCGCGTAGCGAGGCCATCCGCTCGCTCTGGTCGTCGACCAGCTTGGTGTACTCCTTGAAGATCGAGTACTGCCCGGTGCGGGTCGAGTGCTGCAACTTGAACACCGTGTCCGGGTTGAACAGGTGGTACTCGCCCTCACGGCGCCACTGGTACTCGCCGCCGACCTCGAGTTCGCGGTGCGCCCATTCTTCGGGGCGGTCGAGATAGGCCAGGGCGTGCCGGGCCGCGATGTCATCGGCGATGTCGTCGAGTTCGATGCCGCCGACCGGGCACGTCAGCCCGGTGAAGTACTCGTCGAGCACGTGCTGGCTGATGCCGATGGCCTGAAACAACTGCGCACCGGTATAGGACGCCAGCGTGGAGATGCCCATCTTGGACATCACCTTGAGCACACCTTTGCCCGCGGCCTTGACATAGTTGGCCTTGGCCTGGTCGCTGCTGATGCCGGAGATCACCCCACGGTCGACCATGTCCTCGATCGACTCGAACGCCATGTACGGGTTGATCGCGGCGGCCCCGAATCCGCACAGCGCGGCCATGTGGTGCACCTCGCGGGCGTCGCCGGCCTCCACGACGAGGCCCACCTTGGTGCGGGTGCGGTCCCGGACGAGGTGGTGGTGCACGGCCGCCACCGACAGGAGCGACGGGATCGGCGCCATCTGCTCGTTGGACTCGCGGTCGGACAGCACGATGATGCGGGCGCCCTCGCGGATCGCGGTCGACACCTTGGCGCGCACGTTGTCCAGCGCCTCCTTGAGGCCCTGACCGCCGCGGTTCACCGGGTACAGGCAGCGGATCACCGCGGCACGCATCCCGTGCTTGTTGCCGCGGATCTCGTGGTCGGGGTCGACGCACATCAGTTTCGACAGCTCGGCGTTGCGCAGGATCGGCTGGGACAGCACGATCTGCCGACACGACTCGGGACCCGGGTTGAGCAGGTCGCCCTCGGGCCCCACCGCACCCTGCAGGCTGGTGACGACCTCTTCGCGGATGGCGTCCAGCGGCGGGTTGGTCACCTGGGCGAACAGCTGCTGGAAGTAGTCGTAGAGCATCCGCGGACGCGTGGAGAGCACGGCGATCGGGGTGTCGGTCCCCATCGAGCCCAGCGCCTCGGCGCCGGTGCGCGCCATGGGCGCCACCAGCAGGTTGAGCTCTTCGTAGGTGTAGCCGAAGACCTGCTGCCTGAGCACCACGCGGTGGTGCGGCATGCGCACGTAGTCCCCGGGTGGCAGTTCGTCGAGGTCGAACAGCCCGGCGTCGAGCCACTCCTGGTAGGGGTGCTCGGCGGCGAGTTCGGCCTTGATCTCCTCGTCCTCGACGATGCGGCCCTGGGCCGTGTCGACCAGGAACATCCGGCCGGGCTGCAGGCGCATCCTCTTGACGACGGTCGACGGGTCGAGGTTGAGCACGCCGGCCTCCGACGCCATCACCACCAGGCCGTCGGCGGTGACCCAGATCCGCGACGGACGCAGGCCGTTGCGGTCGAGCACCGCACCGATCACCGTGCCGTCGGTGAACGTCATCGACGCCGGGCCGTCCCACGGCTCCATCAGCGAGTCGTGGAACTCGTAAAAGGCCCTCCGTGCCGGGTCCATCGACTCGTTTCGCTCCCAAGCCTCCGGGATCATCATCAGCACCGCGTGCGGCAGGCTGCGCCCGCCGAGGTGCAGCAGTTCGAGCACCTCGTCGAACCTCGCGGTGTCCGATGCCCCGGGAGTACAGACCGGGGTGATCTTGTCGAGGTCCTGATTGGGGCCGAAGACGTCTGTCCTGATCAGCGCCTCGCGCGCACGCATCCAGTTCTCGTTGCCGTTGACGGTGTTGATCTCGCCGTTGTGGGCGATGCGCCGGAACGGGTGAGCCAGGGGCCAGGACGGGAACGTGTTGGTCGAGAAGCGGGAGTGCACGATACCCAACGCGCTGGTGAGCCGGTCGTCCTGCAGGTCGAGGTAGAACGCCTTGAGCTGCGGCGTGGTCAGCATGCCCTTGTAGACGAAGGTCCGGCCGGAAAGACTTGGGAAATAGACGGTTTCGCGCCCCGGGCCGTCCTGCCCCGGGCCCTTGGTGCCGAGTTCGTGCTCGGCGCGCTTGCGCACCACGTACGCGCGACGCTCCAGTTCCATGCCGGAGGCGCCCTGCCCATTCCCGTCGCTTCGCTCGCCCAGGCCTAGGAACACCTGCCGGAACGTCGGCATCGCGTCGCGGGCCAGCGCGCCGAGCGGCGACTCGTCGATCGGCACCTCACGCCAGCCCAGCACCTCGAGACCTTCGGCCTCGGCGATCTTCTCGACGGCCTCGCAAGCGGTCGCCGCATCCTTGGACGACTGCGGCAGGAAGGCGATGCCGGTCGCGTAGCTGCCCGGTTCGGGCAGCTCGAAGTCGACCACCGCGCGTAGGAACTCGTCCGGAACCTGCAGCATGATGCCCGCGCCGTCGCCCGTGTTCGGCTCCGCACCCTGAGCACCACGGTGCTCCAGGTTCACCAGAGCGGTGATCGCCTTGTCGACGATGTCGCGACTGCGGCGGCCGTGCATATCGGCAACCATGGCCACGCCGCACGCGTCATGCTCGAACGCGGGGTCGTACAGCCCCTGGCTCCTGGGCGCCATTCCCACCTACCCTTTGCTCGCAAGTCTTACGAAGCTTCTGCCTGACAGCCGTGACAACGGCATTTCGCCGGGTCGGCCATGGAGTGCCTTCGTGCGGCATCGAACGCCGGCTTTTTTCCACTTGCCTCGAGTGAAGAAAACGATATGACAAACACCCGGTCACGCGCCAACTTAGTGGACCCTAACCAGGCGACGGGGCGATGCGGCCGATCCGCTGACCCCCATCCCGCTCAGCGTCGAAAGATGCTGTCTGTCATGGTCTTTCGGGAGCCGAGGCGGATCTCGACCGGGATGCGGCATACATCACACTTGCCTTCTCTTGCCGCAGAAGTTTGCTGCAATTTCTCCCGCTGCGTGTCTGCCAGCTTAGATCCGACTAAATCAATTTGCTCAAAGCCTAGTCAGATTCTTAAGAAACGGCCTTCAGGCTCGCTTCGGGGGTGATGTCGAGTCGCCGCAGCAACTGGGCGTTGAGCGCCACCACCACCGTCGACGCCGACATCAAGATCGCGCCGACAGACATCGGCAGCACGAAGCCGACCGGTGCCAGCACCCCTGCCGCGAGGGGGACCGACACGATGTTGTATCCGGCTGCCCACCAGAGGTTTTGCTTCATCTTCCGATAGGACGCCCGGGACAACTGCATCACCGACAGCACCGAGCGCGGATCCGAGCCGGCCAGGATCACGCCGGCCGAGGCGATCGCGACGTCCGTGCCCGCGCCGATCGCGATACCGACGTCGGCCTGTGCGAGCGCGGGGGCGTCGTTCACGCCGTCCCCGACCATCGCAACCTTGCGGCCCTCGTGCTGCAATTCGGCTACCTTCGCCGCCTTGTCCTCCGGCCGGACGCCGGCAAACACCCTCTCGATCCCCACCTCGGCGGCCACCGCCCGAGCCACCGCCTCCGCATCGCCGGTGATCATCACCACTTCGACGCCCAGCTTCTGCAGCGCCGCGACCGCCCGCCGCGACTCCTGGCGCACCTCGTCGGCGAGTTTGACCGCGCCGATCACCTCGCCATCGACGACGACGTGCAGGATGATCGCGCCTTCCTCCCGCCACCGCGCGGTCTCGGGCAGATCGGCCTGGCCCGCCTCCGCCAGCATCCGCGGTCCGCCGACCTGCACGGTGCGGCCGTCGACGCTGGCTGTGACGCCGACCGCGGGCGAGGAGCTGAAGTCGGTCGCCGACGGCACCGCCAACCCGCGCTGGTCGGCGGCCGCGACGATGGCGCGGGCCAGCGGATGCTCGGAGTCCGCTTCGGCCGCCGCCGCCAGCGCCAGTACGTCGTCGGCAGCGCGGTCGGGCACTGTCGCGATATCGGTGACGGTCGGTTCACCCTTGGTCAGCGTGCCGGTCTTGTCGAACAGCACGGCATCCACGGTCCGCATGCTCTCTAGCGCCAACCGGTCCTTGACCAGCACGCCACCGCGGGCGGCCCGTTCGGTGGCAATCGACACCACCAGCGGTATCGCCAAGCCGAGGGCATGCGGGCAGGCGATCACGAGCACGGTGATGGTCCGGACGACAGCCCCCGCGGGCAGTCCGATGAACGACCACACCACTGCCGTGACGCCCGCCGCCGACAGCGCGAACCAGAACAACCAGCCCGCCGCCTTGTCCGCCAGTCGCTGCGCCCGCGACGACGAGTTCTGCGCCTCGGCCACCAGCCGCTGGATACCGGCGAGCGTGGTGTCGTCTCCGATCGCGGTGACCTTCACCCGCAACGCCGAGTCGGTGGCGACCGTGCCGGCGACGACGTGATCGCCCATGCCCCGCCGCACCGGGCGCGATTCCCCGGTCACCATCGACTCGTCGACGTCGGCGGCACCGTCGACGATCTCCCCGTCGGCGGGCACATTTGCTCCGGGCCGGATCAGCACGACGTCGCCCAGCCTCAACTCGGCCGGTGCGACGGTCTCGGTGCCGTCGTCGACGATGCGTTCGGCTTCGTCGGGCAGCAGCGCCGCAAGGGAGTCGAGCGCCGAAGTGGTCTGCGCGAGCGAGCGCATCTCGATCCAATGCCCGAGCAGCATGACCACGATCAGCAGGGCCAACTCCCACCAGAAGTCCAGCTGATGGTGCAGCACGCCAAGGCTCGCACCCCACGAGGAGAGGAACGCCACGGTGATCGCCAACCCGATAAGCAGCATCATTCCCGGTGTGCGGGAGCGGATCTCGCTCACCGCTCCGGTCAGGAAGGGCCGACCACCCCACACATACATCACGGTGCCCAGCACCGGTGACACCCATCTGACGCCGGGGATGTCGGGCACGGAATAGCCGAGGATCATCGCGAACATGCCGGACAGCGCGACGGTCGGTACCGCGAGCACGAGCATGGCCCAGAACAACCGCCGAAACTCGGCGACGTGACCGGCGTGATCGTGCGCGCCGGCATGGTCGTGTCCGGAATGCGCGACGGAATCCGGATGGTGCTCGACATGCGTCATGGCCGCCATGTTATACCCCCTGGGGGTATATGGCCAGCGTGGCTGTCGGTCAGGCTGTATTTCGATGTCACACCCACTGAATACTCCGCTGGGCCGGTTCGGCATCGTGACGTCCGAGGATGCGCCCGACGCATGTGTGGCCTCGATTCCCGTCGGTGGAATGGTCAACCCACTGACCAACGCGCCGACCATCGCGCCGCTGGCGATGCTGGTCGACCACGCCTGCGGCCTGGTCAACCACCGGCGGCGGGCCGCCGGCGAGTGGACGGTATCCAGCGAGCTCTCGCTCGAAGCGGACCCCGACGCCGCCGAAATCGTCGCGGGCGCACCGGATGTGCCGGTGGTGGCGACGGCGCGGCCGTTCGGCAACAAGACCGACGTGGCGTTGGCGTCGTGCGAACTCGGCCACCGGGGCACGGTGCTCGCCACCGCGACCGTGCGCTCGTTCTACATCCACACACCCGGTGACCTCGCACCGTTTCCCGACGGACCGACCGGACCCCTGCCACCGGGGACCCTCGCCGATCGGATGGCGGTTCGGGTCGCCGAGAGCGGCGGCGCGGGCCAGGTGCTGCTGCAGGACGAAGACCCCGTGCTGAACAATTCCATCGGTATCGTGCACGGCGGCGTGTCGGCGATGGCACTGGAGCTGGTGGCGTCCGCGGCGCTCAACGCCGACCGTCCCGGCCAGCCGCTGCGGACATCCTCACTGCACGTCAATTTCCTGCGACCGTTTCATAGCGGAGCCGAATCCCGTTATACCGGAACCTGTTTGCGTGTCGGACGCAGCACCGGCGTCGGCGAGGCCCAAGCCATCGGCCCCGGCGGAGCACTCGCGATCATCGCGAGACTGACCGCGTACCGCTGAGATCCGCAGTAGCATCTGGAGACCATGCCCGAGGCCCGCGAAACCGGCGGCGGTCTGGGCGGGTTCGTTCGTCGCTCCGGATATGTCCGTAAGTGGCTGATCCTCGGGATCGCGATCGGCGTCGTCGCCGGACTCGGTGCGGTGGTCTTCTACTTGGCGCTCGACTATGCGGGCAATTTCTTACTCGGCGACGTCGCGGGGTACCGGATTCCCAAACCCGTCGGTGACGGCGGCGACCCCGGCTCGGCCGGCTTCGACCGGCCGTGGGCAATCCCGCTCGTGGCGTGCGGCGGCGCACTCGTGTCGGCTTGGCTGGTGGCGAAGTTCGCGCCCGAGGCCGAAGGACACGGCACCGACAGCGCGATCGAGGCCGTACACACCGATCCCCGCGCCATCCGCGGTCGGGCCATCGTGGTCAAGACGATCGCCAGCGCCTTGACCATCGGTTCGGGCGGCTCCGGCGGCCGCGAGGGTCCGGCGGCGCAGATCTCCGCCGGCTTCGGCTCCATCCTGACGCGGTGGCTGGACCTGTCCGACGAGGACGGACGGATCGCGGTATCGCTTGGAATCGGTTCGGGCATCGGGGCAATCTTCGGCGCACCGCTGGGCGGCGCCGTGCTGGCTGCCTCGATCGTGTACCGCCGCGACTTCGACTACCAGTCGCTGATCCCCGGGTTCATCACCTCGGCGACCGCCTACGCGGTGCTCGGTTCGATCCTCGGCTTCGACCCGCTGTTCGGATTCGTCGCCGCCGACTACCGGTTCGACCACCCGTCGGATCTGGGCTGGTTCTTCGTTCTCGGCGTGGTCGCGGCCAGCTTCGGATACCTCTATGCCCGCATCTTCTACGGGACCGTCGCGCTGACCAAGCGCCTTCCAGGCCACAAGGTGCTCAAGCCCACGTTGGGCGGGCTGGCGGTCGGATTGCTGGCGCTCGTCATCCCGCAGATCCTGGCCAGCGGATACGGCTGGGCGCAGAAGGCCACCGCCACCGACACCCTGATGGCGATCCCGCTGTGGATCGTCTTGATCCTGCCGCTGGCCAAGATCGTCGCGACCTCGCTGTCGATCGGCACCGGTGGTTCCGGCGGCATCTTCGGGCCCGGCGTGGTGGTGGGCGCGTTCGTCGGCGCCGCGTTGTGGCGCCTCGGCGATCTCGTGCACGCACCCGGAATTCCCGACAGTCCGGCCGTTTTCGTCGTCGTCGGCATGATGGCGTGTTTCGGCAGCGTGGCGCATGCGCCACTGGCCGTGATGATCATGGTGGCCGAGATGACCGGGTCGTTCTCGGTGATTCCGTGCGCGATAGTGGCGGTCGGAATCGCCTACCTGCTCATCTCGCGCACCGACGTGTCGATCTACCAGGCGCAGCGCCTCGACCGCGAGACCGCAGCGACTACTTGACCGGAGCCTTCTTCTTGGCCTGGCTGGCGGCGGCCTTCTCGGTGCTCGCGCCCTTGTTGGCCAACTGACCGCCCGAATTCTCCAGATGCGCGCGCACGAACCACTGGAACTTCTCCAGTTCGGCGGAATGGCCGATCAGCATGTCCTGGGTGACCGGGTCGGCCTCCTCGGTCTCCTCGATGTTGTGGCGGGTGTCTTCGACGATCCCGTCGTAGACGAGATCGAGCGCGGCGAGATGAGCCTGCACGGTGTCGCGCGCGAGCGAGTAGTCGCCCCAGGACCGGTCCTCGATGATGGCGCCCGGAGTGCCCTTCGGAGAGAAGCCGAGGGTGGCGATGCGTTCGGCGACCTCGTCGGCGTAGCCGCGCACCAGTTCGACCTGCGGGTCGATCATCTCGTGCACGCCGATGAAGTTCGGGCCCACCACGTTCCAGTGGATGTGCTTGAGGGTCAGGTGCAGGTCGTTGTACCGGCTCAGCTGCTTCTGCAGAAGCTCGGCGACCTTGGCGGCGTCTTTGTCGGTCATGCCGGGGACGGTGTATTCGGATCTGGGCATCGAAAACTCCTTTGCGGTGTCGAGCGTTCGACTACCCGGTGTGGCGGGGCGGTAATCACGCAGCGGGCGTCACAAATCGACGAGGTTCGGAATGGCCATGCGCGGGCCGAACCGCGGCAGCACCGCCAACCCGCTCGCTTCCAGCAGTCGCACGGCGCGGTGGCGGTGCGGCCGAAGCGGTGCGAGCAGATCCACCATCGCGGCGTCGTCGATCGGGTGGCCCAGCAGGCTCCAGCCGACCATCTTCGCCAGGTGATAGTCCCCCACCGACAGTGCATCGGCGTCGCCGAACGCGCGCTGGGCGGTCTCGGCGGCGGTCCAGTCACCGACCCCGGGCAGCGACGCCATCGCCGCGCGGGCGCCCGCGGGTGAACGGGTGCCCAGCCGTTCCAGGGAGTCGGCGCGCTGCGCGCAGCCGACAACGGTCCGGGCCCGGCGGGGGTCGACGTTGGCCCGATGGAACTCCCACGACGGGATGCGGCGCCAGACGTCGCCGGGCGGCGGGACCCGCATGTGGGCGGGCGCCGGCCCGGGTGCGGGCGCGCCGTATCTGGTCACGAGCAGTCGCCATGCGCGGCGCGCGTCCTTGCCGTAAACCCGCTGTTCGAGCACCGCGGGAATGAGCGCCTCCAGTACGCGGTCGGTCCGGCCGAGCCGTAGATGCCGGACTCGCTGTTGCGCCGCGGCGATGGTCGGCTCGCCGGGCACGAAGTCGGCGCTGTCGTCGTACGCGCCGAGTTGAGCGGGCAGCGACTCGGCGAACTCAGCCGCCCCTGCGCCCCAGGCTTCGCAGTCGACGGTGTTGGGCGCCGACTTGGTGAGGCGCGTGGTGACCGGGCCGCTGCGCATCAGGCTGGTCCGCCAGATCGCCCCGTCTGGCGCGTCGAAATAGCACGGGTCCTTGCGGCCACGGCGCAACGGCGCCAAGGTCAACGACGGACTGACCGGCCCGTCGAAGACGACGCTGACCGAGGTGTGCACGGGGCCAGGCTATGCCACCGTGATGTCGGCCTTGTCCGGATAGAACGCGACGTGCCCGGCGATGGGAGCCACGGCGGGATAGGGCCTCTCATAGGTCCAGACGGCGTCGTCGACGGTTGCACCCGCTTCGGTCACGACGTGGTAATAGCTAGCGTCACCCTTGAACGGGCAATACGTGGTGGTG
This sequence comes from Mycolicibacterium sp. ND9-15, assembly GCF_035918395.1. Lineage (NCBI taxonomy): Bacteria > Bacillati > Actinomycetota > Actinomycetes > Mycobacteriales > Mycobacteriaceae > Mycobacterium > Mycobacterium jinjuense. Next base: position 2,547,211 of record NZ_CP142362.1, on the reverse strand, counting down.
CCGCTGGGCCGCAGTCGCTCCGCTTTGACGTCGTAAAGCGGAATGTATTGCACGGTTGGATAGCTGGACTCCTGCAGCGTGACGGCGTCGTCGGTGTCGGCGACGGTCTCGCCGTCCACCCGGACGGTGACGTGCCGGCCCGTCGGCTCGATGGTGATCGGATGCTCGGCGGTGGGCTCGAGCATGGGTCGTGCGCTCATGCCATGTCCAACGCACGTGGTACCCGTCAGGATTCCTGGCTTGTCCGACTCCTATATGAGAGTCATGGGCGGCTGCCGGCCACCGACGCCGCAGTACCAAACGCCGCGTCGATGCGATGGCCCACGGCGTGTGCGAGCACGACCCGCGCACGCTGGCCGCGCACGCTGGCCGAGCGCCGCGCCGATGCGCTGGGAGCATTGGCCGCCGGCAACGAGCACCTGGGCTGCGCGTGCGGATCACCGACCTGCGATGCGCCCGGCCGGCAGGCATCCACCCTCGTCGTCCATCTGCTCGTCGACCAAGCCGCCGTCGACAACGCGGCCCGGCGGCTGGCATGACATTCAACTGCCCGATGGGCACCGTGATCTGGAAATCGCCGAGCGGCCGGGACCTGCACCACCCAGCGCGGCAGCAAGCTTTTCTTCCAAAACTGGGACACCACCACCGCCAATCTCCCACCACCCATCACGCCAACTGGCGGTGATCGCGCGGCCGCCATGCCGAAACGAAAACGCAGCCGCGCAGCCGAATTCGCCGCCCGCATCAGAGCCGAGCGGACACGCAACACCACACCCACACCGTCTTGATCGGCGTCAGCCTCCCCGCGAGGCCTCCCGAAGTGATTACGATCGCCGCATGAGCGAATCAGGTCCGGCCTCCGCGCAGGCGGAGGTCACTATCGACGCCGACCCCGACACGATCTACCGCCTCATCACCGACCTGCCGACGTTGGCGTCGCTGGCCGAGGAGACCTACGCCATGGAGTGGCGCAAGGGTAATGCGGCACAACCGGGTGCGGTGTTCCGAGGGCAGAACCGCAACGGGTCGCGCACTTGGACAACGACCTGCACCGTCACCGCCGCTGACCCCGGCCACGTCTTCGCGTTCGATGTGCGCAGTGCGGTCATTCCGGTCGCGCACTGGCGTTATGACATCGCCTCGACGGGTGACGGGAAATCGCGCGTCACCGAGAGCACCTGGGACCGGCGACCCGGGTGGTTCCGGGTTCCGGCGGGCTGGGCCACGGGCGTGAAGGACCGCGATACCGCCAACGCCGACCACATCCGCCAGACGCTGCAACGGTTGAAGGAAAAGGCCGAAGCCTGATGCTGGACAAACGCGGCGCGGCATTCGTGTTGACACTCGGTGACGACGAGAACCGCTTCCACCCGGACAGGCTGGCCGCGATCAATGCGGCTCTCGACGAGGTGGAGGCGGCGGACGGGCCGAAGGCCGTGGTCACCACCGGGGTGGGCAAGTTCTACTCCAACGGGCTCGACCTGGACTTCATGGCGGCCAATCCCGATGCGGCCGAGGCGAACCTGGCCGAGGTGCATGCCCTGTTCGCCCGCGTGCTGGCATTCCCGGCGCCGATCGTGGCCGCGGTGCAGGGGCATGCGTTCGCCGCGGGCGCGATGCTCACGCTCGCCCACGACTCGATAGTCATGCGTGCCGACCGCGGTTACTTCTGCCTGCCGGAGGTCGACCTCGGCATTCCGTTCACGGCGGGGATGAACGCGCTCATCCGGTCCCGGCTGCCGATTGCGACCGCGCACGAGGCGATGACGACCGCGCGACGCTACGGCGGTGAGGATGCCCGCGCGGCCGGAATCGTAGCGGCGACGGCCGGTGAGGCAGAGGTTCTCGACGCGGCGGTCGCCCGTGCCGAGGCGCTGGCCGCGAAGGCCGGCGCGGTGTTCGGGGCGATCAAGGCGCGGCTGTACGCCGAGGTGATCGCCGAACTCAGGGTCCGCTAGGGCCGAAATGAACCTTTGCACGAAAGTTCGGACAATCTTCGTGCAGGTCTTCAGTTTCGAGTTCGAGGCTCAGAACGCGTAGCGGTGGTACTGCGCCATATAGCGCAGCGACGGCAGCGCTGACAACGCCCGAGCCATCGCCCGGTAGTACCAGGCGAGGTCGCGGAAGGTCGAGGAATCCAACGCCGACACCCAGGCCAGCAACCGGATACCGGGTACCGCGTCCACGAGGTCGTCGGGGCCGTCGATGCCCCAGTACAGCTTCGCCCCCGAGCGGCGCACCACTGAGTTCAAGAACTGCGAGCGGATACCGAGCCGGTTGAACGCGTCGAACTGCAGCTCGCCGGACGGGAAACCGCCGACGACGCGCCGCAGTAGCGCCAGGCCCTCGGACTCGGTTAGGTACATGGTCAGGCCCTCGGCGATCATCAAAGTCGGTCGATCAGAGGGTATTTCGGCCAGCCAGGTCGGATCGGTGACCGATGCGGCGATCACGCGATAGTGCTCCCGGTCCGGGTAGAGGCGCGTACGCAGATCGGCCACGTCGGGATAGTCGACGTCAAACCACTCCACACCCGGCCCCGGATCCACCCGGAACGCCCGCGCGTCCAGCCCACAGCCCAGATGCAGCACGACCGCTTCGGGATGGACAGCCAGGAACTGGCGAGCCCACATGTCGAAATGGGCGCTGCGGGTGGTCACCGACGGGGAGTTCGCGGCGGTGATCGACGTCTTCGGCCAGTCGTAGTCGATGTGGTCGACGATGTCCTTGGCGAACCGGTCGCCCAGAATCGGTTTCGGCAGGTCGGCGTCGAGCGCTTTGGCGTAGAACGTCGCGAGCATCGTCTGCGGCGCGCCGGACAGGTCGACTTGCAGCTTTTCGGGCATGCCTCGAGGCTAACCGGCTTTGCTCTGACGTCGGGCGTCGCGCAGACCGGCCCAGAACCGTGCCGCCTCGCGGATCGACTCCTCGACCGGCCTTGGCTGCCAACCGAGTTCGCGTCTGGCCTTGCCGCAGGCCACCGGCGCTTCGGCCCGCATCAGCCGCAGCGACTCCAGCGACAGCTTCTCGTCGGTTCCGGTCAGCCGCGCCTTGACGGTGCCCAGCGTGGCCATCGCGTAGGACACCGGCAGCGGGATCGTCCTCGTCGGCGGCGGCACCCCGGCGGCTTCTGCCGCGATGCGCACGACCTCGGCGTTGCTGATCATCTTCTCCGAAATCAGGTAGCGTTCACCGACACGGCCGTGCTCGGCGGCGAGAATCATTGCCCGCGCGGCATCGTCGACTCCGACGGCCTCGAGTTCGATACCGCCCAGCACGAATGGCAGCTTGCCGAACGCCGCGGCGGCGATGATCGCGCCGTGCGGCGTACGACCCCAGTCGCCGCTGCCGTACGTGGTGGACACGCACATCGCCACCGCGGGCAGGCCGTGTTCACGCGCGTACTGCAGCACGAGGGCCTCGGCCTGAACGCGGGACCGCACATACGGCGTCAGACCCCGGAGCCGAAAGGTCGGCGACATCTCGCCTCCGTCGGCGATCACGTCGGCCTCGGTGGCCACATGCCCGCGCCGGCGCCCGACGGTGACGTAGCTGCTGGTGTAGACGAAGCGGCGGAGACCGGCGTCCTTCGCGACCTCGAGCACGTTGCGGGTGCCCTCGACGTTCGTGTGAAACAGCGGGGCGGCGTCCTTGAGCCAACCCCTGGTGTCGACGACGCAGTAGTACACGTCGTCGACACCGTCCATGGCCGCGCGCAGGGTGTCGTTGTCCCAGATGTCCCCGAGGAACCGGTCGACGGGCAGATCATCGATGCTGGTGGTGTTGGCGTTCGGACGCACCATCGCTCGGACGTCGTGCCCGTCGGCCACCAGCAGCCGGGCGACATGCGATCCCAGGAAGCCGTTGGCCCCGACGACAAGCTTGCTCACTCGGCGCCTCCGTAGTGGCGCAGCCACTCCTGGGCCTCGTCGGGCAGCGTGCCGAGTTCGGCTGCCGTGCGGCACCACTTCACCGTCGCCTTGACGAACCGCAGCGGGTTGTAGATGTCCTCCTGGCGGCGCCACAACCCGTCGCCGGCGTAGGTGAGGATCGAGATGTTGGTCGCGCTGATGATCGTGCCGTCGCCGGGGTCGCGCATCGGGTTGTCGAGTTCGCAGATGACCCGGCCGGTCGGCTCGTCGAACACGCTCCACAGCGACGGGAACGACGTCATGTAGCTGCCGGGGAACGACTCCATCGTCTTCCAGATCCACGGGCGAACCTGCTGGCGACCGCGCATCGTGCCGGCTGCGTGCTCGACGTAGACGACGTCGTCGGTGTACTGGTCGACCCAGGGATCCCAGTCCCTCGTCTGCGCGGCGCGGTCGACCGTCGCCTCGAACCTCTCGAATGCCGCGGAGAGTTCCTCACGGCTGAAGGGGCTGCTCGTCACACCAGAACTAGAACACGTTCTACCAACGTTGTCGAGCGTCAGAACGCCGTGAGCACTTGCCGCGTGCCCAGCGGACTCTGCAGCGGGACGTCGAGGCTGCCCTCCACCGCGATCAAGATGCATGCCCGGCCGACGGCTTCGGGAAGCGTGCCACCGCGCAGTTCGACGGTGACGGTTTCCGGCGTCTCCTGCGCAGTCGCGTGCACGCCGTAGCACTGCGGCGTGCCCGTGGTGAAATGCACCGCGACGGCGCGGTCATCGGACACGCGGCTGAAGGACTCGGCGCGCATCGGGTGCGGGTCGACGATCGCCGGGTTGTCGGTGAACACCAGGCCGGGATGGCCGGGCCGCTCCGCGAGTGCGGCGGTCTCGGCCCACGCCGACGGCGCAACGCAACCCGCCAACAATGCGAGGCCAATGACGGCGACCACCCTGCGCATCACACAACCGTAATCCGCACCCGGAACACGCCGGTCCGTGCGGCGGTTATACAGGCACCATGAGTTACCGCAAGAATCCCGCCGCCGTGGACGCGTTGTCGCCCGAGCAGAACCGCGTCACGCAGGAGAACGGCACCGACCGGCCGTTCACCGGGCACGTCTTCCCCGACGGGCCTCGCACGGACGGTGGGTTGCGCTACTGCATCAACTCGGCTTCGCTGAGGTTCATCCACCTCGACGACCTCGAGGCCGAGGGTTACGGCGAGTACAAGAAGCTGTTCGCAGCGGAGGAGGCGCAGGCATGAACGACAAGAAGGCCATCCTGGCGGGCGGTTGCTTCTGGGGCATGCAGGATCTGATCCGCAGGCAACCGGGTGTGGTGTCGACGCGCGTCGGCTACACCGGTGGCGAGAACGCCGGCCCCACCTATCGCAACCATCCCGGGCACGCCGAGGCGATCGAGATCGTCTACGACCCGGCGCGCACGGACTACCGCGCATTGCTGGAGTTCTTCTTCCAGATCCACGACCCGACGACGAAGAACCGTCAGGGCAACGACGTCGGTACCAGCTACCGGTCGGCGATCTTCTACCTCGACGAGGATCAGAAGCGCGTCGCGCTGGAGACCATCGCCGATGTCGACGCCTCTGGGTTGTGGCCCGGCAAGGTCGTCACCGAGGTCATCCCCGCTGCCGACTTCTGGGAAGCCGAACCCGAGCACCAGGATTACCTCGAGCGGTATCCGAACGGTTACACGTGCCACTTCCCGCGGCCGGGCTGGAAACTGCCGAAGCGCGAGACCGCCGGCCAGTAGCCCCGCGTCAAGCGCGGTGGCGTACCACGACCCGGCCGCCGGCCTTCGGGGTGAACGCGATCCCGCGAAAGTGCACCTTCTCGTCCGGCGCGTTATCCGTCTCGATCACGAAGTGCCGCAGCACCGTTCGTAACACCACGTCCATCTCGACGTTCGCGAACGCGGACCCGATGCACCGACGGGTCCCGCCGCCGAACGGCACCCATGCCGTCGGGGGGCGCTTACCCAGGAACCGTTCGGGGTCGAAGCGCTCGGGGTCGGGGAAGATCTCCGCGTTGGCGTGCATCTGGGCCAGCGACATCATCACGGTGTAGCCGTGCGGAATCCGCCACTGCCCGACGTCGAAATGCGGTGCGAGGACGTGTCGTCCGGAGAAGTCGATGACGGTCCGGTTGCGTTGCAGCTCGTTGATGAAGGCCTGGCGGTACTCGTTGCCACCCTCGTCGTTCTCCTCGACCAGTCTGGCCAGCACCTCGGGATGGCGGCGCAGCCGCTCGAACGCCCAGCCGAGCGTCGACGCGGTGGTTTCGTGACCGGCGCCGAGGAGGGTGAGCAGTTCATCGGAGACGTCTTGCCGCGACATCGGGGTGCCGTCCTCGTACGTGCTGCCCAGCAGCAGCGCGAGAATGTCGGTGCGCTCGCCGCGGGCCGGGTCCGCCTCAGCCTTGTCGATCAGCGCGAACACGATGCGGTCGAAGTCGCGCCGGAACGCAGCCAACCGGCCCCACGGACTGTATCGACCGGTCTTGAACGGCGGCTGGGGCAGGGTCGCCATGCGCGAACCCAGCTTCGCCCACGGCGGGATGATCTGGCGCAGGTAGTCGAGTTCGGCCCCGTCCGCGCCGAACACCGTGCGCAGAATGACGTTCAGCGTGATCCTGTTCATCGGTTCGAGCGTCGGGAACTCGACACCCTCCGGCCAGGTCGCGGTCTCGCGGAGCGTCTCCTCCTCGATGATCTTCTCGTAGTTCTTGATGCTCTGGCCGTGGAACGGCGGCGCCAGCAGCTTGCGGCGCTTGCGGTGCTCGGCGCCGTCAAGCGCGAAAACCGAACCGGGACCGAAGATCCGGCTCAAATTGGGCTGCACGTTGATCAGATCGTCGGTGCTCGCAAGGTAAACCGATCGGATCAGTGCGGGATCGGCTATCACCACGCTGCGCCCGAAGAACGGCACATTGATCGCGAACACCGGACCATACCGGTTGAATGCCTTCCTCAGGAACCACCGGCGAAACCCCGTCATGAGCACCATCTGAAGGGCTTTGGGCAGCGGCACCGCGGGCGGCATCCTGCCGGGCATCACCGGGGCGTCCTCGTTGGCGACGGCTGCGTTGGTCATCGGTTGGTCGGCTCCTCCTGGGCGAGCGGGGTCTGTCGGCGGTGCACCACGATGCGGCCACCGTTCTTCGGGGTATAGGCAACGCCGCGCGAGTGCACCTTCTCCCCGGGTGCTGCGGTGCTGTCGATCACGAAGTGGCGCAGCACCGTGCGCAGTACCACGTCCATCTCGACATTGGCGAACACGGCGCCGACGCAGCGTCTGGTGCCCCCGCCGAACGGGATGAAGGCGAATGTCGGCGGCCTGGTTTCGAGGAAGCGCTGCGGATCGAAGCGGTCGGGGGCAGGGAACTCGGCCGCCCGGTCGTGCATCAAGGAGATGCTTGCCAGCACCGTATACCCCTGTGGGATGACCCATTCGCCCAGTTCGAGGGTCGGCGAGTAGACATGCCTGCCCGCGAAGTCGATCACGGTGCGCGAGCGCTGCACCTCAGCGATGACGGCCTGGCGGTATTCGTTGTCTTCGGTTCCCGCCTCTGTCACCAACTTCGCCAGGACGTCCGGGTGGCGGGTGATCCGTTCGAAGGCCCACGCCAAGGTGGAGGCAGTGGTCTCGTGGCCGGCGGCCAGTAGGGTCAGCAGTTCGTCGGCGATCTCCTTGTGCGACATGGCAGTACCGTCCTCGTAGCTGCTGCGCAGGAGCAGCGCCAGGACGTCTTCCCGGTCGTCGAAGCCGGGGTTGGCCGCGGCCCCGGCGATCAGCTTCTCGATGACCACGTCGTACTGCCTGCGATATTCGGCGAGCCGGCCCCACGGGCTGAACCGGCCATAGGTGCGTGAAGGCGTGGGAAACGTCACCAGCCGCGAACCCAATGTCACCCACGGCGGGATGATGCGCCGCAGCTCGTCCAACTGCTCATCGTCGGCGCCGAACACTGCGCGCAGGATCGCGTTGAGCGTGATCCTCATCATCGGCTCCAGCGTCGGGAATGCTTGCCCCCGGGGCCAGTTCGCCGACTCGCGCAGTGTCTCCTCTTCGAAGATTTTTTCGTAGTTCTTGACGCTCTTGCCGTGGAACGGTGGGGTCAGCAGCCGGCGGCGGCGACGGTGCTCACGTCCGTCGAGTGCGAACACCGAACCGGGCCCGAGCACCCGGGACAGATTCGGCTGCACGTTGCCGACGTCGTCGGTGTTGGCCAGAAAGAGCTGCTTGGCCAGCTGCGGGTCACCGACCACAACCGTGTGCCCGAACACCGGAATGTTCATCGTGAAGACGGGGCCGAGGAGGCGGGCGAGCCGGGCTAACGTCCAGCGACGTGAAACGGCGAACGCGACACCCAGCAGCGGCTTGGGAATCGGCGGCTTGGGCGGCAGTCTGGCTGCGCGAGGCGCCGCCTGCGCAGATGTGGGCGTTTCGACGATCATGGCTTCGCTCATTACGCTCCCGGCCGGTTCCCCGGTACTACGATGTACCGCAGTGTTGGTGTTGTACGGTACCGCTTGGTACCAAGGGATGCAAGGGTGTCGAGGAGGCGGTATGACCACTGCGCTGGACAACGGCGCGCACACCGTCGCCGCCGATCAGTTTCGCGATCGAGTGCTCGACGGTCTGGCCGCATCCATCGCCGAGCGCGGATACCGCGACACCACCGTCGCCGACATCGTGCGACATGCCCGGACGTCGAAGCGGACCTTCTATGAGCAGTTCACGAGCAAAGAGGAATGCCTGATCGAGCTGTTGCGGCGCAACAACGAGACGATGATCGCGAGCGTGCGGGCGGCGGCGGAGCCGGAGACCGACTGGCGTGACCAGATTCGCTCGGCGGTGATCGCCTACGTCGACCACATCTCCGCACGGCCGGCGATCACTCTGGCCTGGATCCGCGAGGCCCCCGCGCTGGGCGCCGCCGCGCATCCGCTGCATCGGGAGGCGATGGAGCATTTCACCGACATGCTCGTCGACATCAGTTCCAGCGCGGGCTTCCAGCGCGCCCAACTCGCGCCGTTATCACGCCCCCTGGCGCTCATCATCCTGGGCGGGTTACGCGAACTGACCGCGCTGTTCGTCGAGGACGGCGGTGATCTGTGCGGCATCGCCGAACCGGCGATCACCGCTGCCGTGGCGATTCTCGGCTCACGCTGAGGAATTCAGCCCACGATCAACCGCGCCGATTTCTCAAGTCGCTCAGCGATTTCGGGGTAGGAGGCATACCCCATGCCCGCGCGCACCAGGGCGCCGGAGTACAGCATCTCCAGCGAGTCGATGACGTCGGGATCGATGTCGGCGCCCAGCGCCGAGGCGAGCCGGTCGCGGATCTCGCGACCGATGCGCACCCGCAGCACCTCGACGTCGGGGTCTCGGCCCAACAACGCGGTCGTCACCGCACCGGCGAACTCAGGCTCGTCGGCGACCAGCAGCGCGACGTGCCGCAGCACCTCGACCACCCGGGTCGCGGGATCGCCGGACTCGTGCGCGGCCGGCGACGACGCTGCGAGCCGTCGCCAGAAGACCTCGGCAACGAGGTGTTCCTTGGAGGAAAAGTAGGTGTAGGCGGTGGCCGCCCCGACACCTGCATCGGCAGCCACTCGTCGCACCGTCAGACCCGCGAAGCCCTCACGGCCGAGGAGATCGACCGCGGCCCGACCCAAGCGGTCGACGGTGTCTGCCTGCTTGGCGGTCAGACGGCGCCGAGTCGACTCCAGGGCCGTGTCGGACACATGTCCGGACGCTACTACAACGCCCCGGCACCAGCAATGATTCGGCCCCATTAGTCTGGCTGGCGATGCGCACCACTGATGAACTCTTCGCCCTGGCCGAACAGGTCACCGGATTCATGCCCGCCGACGAGGGCCGGGCTCTGTTCGACGCGGCCGTGAAGTATCTCGCCGACGGCATCGGCGTCGAGATCGGCACCTACTGCGGCAGGTCGACCGTCTTGCTCGGCGCGGCGGCCCAGCAGACCGGCGGCGTGATCTACACCGTCGACCATCATCACGGCTCCGAGGAACACCAGCCGGGCTGGGAGTACCACGACGCGTCGATGGTGGATGCCGTCACCGGTTTGTTCGACACGTTGCCCACCGCGCGGCACACGCTCGACGCCGCCGGGCTGGACGATCACGTGGTCGCGGTCGTCGGCCGCTCGCCGGTGGTCGCACGCGGATGGCGAACCCCGTTGCGCCTGTTGTTCATCGACGGGGGCCACACCGAGGAGGCCGCCCAGCGCGACTTCGACGGCTGGGCCAGATGGGTGGAGGTGGGCGGCGCGCTGGTCATCCACGACGTCTTCCCCGACCCCGACGAAGGCGGGCAGGCGCCGTTTCACATCTACCGACGTGCCTTGGCTACCAACGAGTTCCGCGAGGTTTCGGCAACCGGGTCCATGCGGGTGCTGGAGCGGACCGCAGGTGTTGCCGGCGAACCGCTGTAGCTAGCGATCGCTTGTCGCGCACTCGCAGTCGTACTCGCCTTCGAGGCCGCGCGGGAGGTCGACCCCGCGGAAGATGCTGCTCGCCGGCGTGGTGGACGACAGCGCGTCGGCGGCCAGGATCATCGCGGCACCCGTCCAGGTCGTGCGTTCCTCCGGCCAGCGCTTGCCGTCGGCGAACACCAGCCCCGTCCAGTAGGAGCCGTCGGCCTCACGCAGGTGGTGCATCGCGGTGAACTGCTCCCGGGCGCGGAACGTGTCGCCAATCGCATCCAAAGCCATTACCAGCTCACAGGTTTCGGCGCCCGTCACCCACGGCCGGTCGTCGACACACCGGATACCGAGCCCGGGCACCACGAAGTCGTGCCACCGCTCGTCGATCCGAGACCGCGCCGGTGCGCCGCGCACCGCGCCGGTAAGCACCGGGTAGTACCACTCCATCGACCAGCGGTCCTTCACCGTGAACGCCTCGGGATGGTGGGCGATGGCGTGGCCGAGTCGACCGACGGCCACCTCCCATTCGGGCTGCGGATCGTCGAAGTAATCCGCGAGCGCCAACGCACACCGGATGCTGTGGTAGATGCTGGCGCACCCCGTCAGCAGCGCGTCTTGCTCGATGCCGGAAGGACTTTGGGCCCAGCCAATCTCGCCGCCGCTGAGCTGCATGCCCAGCACGAAGTCGATCGCCTTGGCGACCACCGGCCACATCGTCTCGGCGAATCGGCGGTCGCCGGTGATCAGCACGTGGTGCCAGACACCAGTGGCGATGTAGGCGCAGAAGTTGCTGTCGCTGTTGGCGTCTTCGATGACGCCGTTGCGCAGCTGGATCGGCCAGGACCCGTCGGGCCGCTGGGTCGTGCGCGACCACTCGAACGCCGCGCGTGCCGGTTCGGTCAGGCCGGCCGCGGTCAGCGCCATCGCGTTCTCGATGTGGTCCCACGGGTCGGTGTGGCCGCCGTCGAACCATGGCAGCGCCCCGGACGACTCTTGAGTTGCGGCAATCGATCTTGCGGTCTGGTGACACTCCTGCGGAGTGAGCACACCCGGGACACTCGGGATGCCTTCGAGTTCAGGCGTCAGCACCGACGACCACCGGTTTCTCGAAGTACAACGCGACGCTCTTGCCGATCAGCGGGTTGAGCACCGACTCGGCCGTCCGTGTGAGCCATGGCCGGCTCATCATGTCCCAGACCAGCATGCGGTGGTAGACCTTCACCGCGGGATGGTCCGAGTTCTCCGTTCCCACCGCGCATTTGAGCCACCAGAACGGGGAATGCAGGGCATGCGCATGGTGGCTGTGCACCAGACGCAGGCCGTGGGCGAGCACCTTGTCGCGCAACCGGTCGGCGTGATAGATCCGCACATGCCCGCCCTCGTTCGCGTGGTACGCATCGGAGAGCACCCAGCAGAGCTTCTCCGGAAGCCACCGCGGCACCGTGATGGCGAGCGTTCCGCCCGGTTTGAGCACCCGGACCAGTTCCGCGATGGCACCCTCGTCCTCGGGCACGTGTTCGAGGATCTCCGAAGCGATCACGCAGTCGAAAGTGCCTCCGGCATAAGGCAGGTTGAGCGCATCGCCCTTGACCACCTCGGCCTTGGCCGCCAGCGGCGCCTCCCCCTGCGCGCGCATGGCGGTCAAAATCTCGTCGACGTCGTTGAGGTCGGCGGCGTTCTGATCGAAGGCGATGACGTCCGCGCCGCGCCGGTACGCCTCGAAGCTGTGCCGGCCAGCGCCGCAGCCCACGTCGATCACCTTCGTGCCCGAGCCGACCCCGAGCCGGTCGAAGTCCACCGTCAGCATGCGCCGACCCGTTCGCGCGCCTGCTCGTAGACCGCAACGGTCTGCGCCGCAACCGATTGCCAACTGAACACTTCCATCGCACGCTTGCGCCCGTTGGCGCCTAGACGCGCCAACTCGCGCGGGGAGTCGAGCAGGTCGCCGAGCACGGCGGTCAGTTCGTCGACGTCGGCGGGCCGGACCAGCCGGGCACATTCACCGTCGGCCCCGACCACCTCGGGCAGCGCACCGGCACGGCTCGCCACGATCGGCGTACCGCTGGCCATCGCCTCCACCGCGGGCAACGAAAAGCCCTCGTAAAGCGAAGGGATACAGGCCACTTCGGCCGACGCCAGCAGATCGGCCAGCTCGCCGTCGGACAGTCCGCTCGAGCTGTGCACGATGTCGGAGATGCCGAGTTCGGCGATCAGCTTCTCGGTGGGACCGTTCGGTTCGAGCTTGGCGACCAGCTGCAGTTCGAGGTCGCGTTCGACGCGTAACCGCGCGACCGCGTGCAGCAGGTGCCTGACCCCCTTGAGCGGAACGTCGGCGCTCGCGATCGCGATGATGCGGTTGCGCACCCGCCGCTCGGCCGGCTTGAACATCGCGGTGTCGACGCCGAGCGGCACGACGTGCAATTGGCTGGGCGCGACGCCGAAGTCCTCGGCGATGTCGGCCGCTGAGGTGGACGACACCGTGAGGAGTTCGGGGATCTCGCAGGCGACCTGCTTCTGCATCTCGGCGAAGCCGTACCACCGCCGCACCAGCGGTTTGCGCCACCACTTGGCGGCGGCGACGTCGACGACCTTGTCGCGCGTGATCGGGTGGTGCACGGTGGCGACCACCGGCAGACCGAGGCCGGCGATCTTGCGCAGGCCGGTGCCGAGGCACTGGTTGTCGTGCACGACGTCGAACTCGTCACGACGCTGGGCCAGCGCACGCGCGGCGCGCAGGCTGAACGTGCGGGGCTCCGGGAAGCCGGCCGTCCATGTGGTCAACAACTCGAGCAGGTCGATCGAGGTCTTGATCTCGTTCGGCCACGGGATCCGGAACGGGTCCGGTTCGCGATACAGGTCCAGGCTCGGCACCTCGGTGAGCCGGACCCGAGGATCGAGGTCTTCGGGATAGGGCTGGCCGGAGAACACCTCGACGTCGTGGCCCAGGTCCGCCAGGCCGCGGCTGAGATAGCGGACATAGACGCCCTGCCCACCGCAGTGGGTCTTGCTTCGGTACGACAACAGTGCGATGCGCATCTTCAACTCAAGACGATGCGCGGAAGCGGATGAATCCAGGGCCGGTGAGCTGGGCAAATCGTGTCACGCAACAACTCCGAACCTTCTGGACATGTGTCCAGACTATAGTTTGACGTGCTAGTGGACGCAACGCGGCCGCCATGCTCTGACTATCACAGCGGCCCGAGGTCTCGCGTGTCGGCCTCTCGGTTCCGCGGTCCGGCGAGCGGGTATCCGCCCGTCATGAGCAGACATATCGAGGCGACCTTCGACATCGGCAGTTGGGACGAGACGCCGTTCGAGGACGGCGACGAGGCCACCCGGCTGACCGAGGCCCTGGTCGCCAAACGCTACGACGGCGACATCCAGGGCACCTCGACGACGAAATGGCTCCTGGCCTACGCGCCGGACAAGAGTGCGCTGTTCGTCGGCATCGAGCACATCACCGGCACCATCGGGGGAAATCCCGGCGGCCTGGTGTTGCTGCACGACGGCTCCTATCGGGATGGCGTCGCCAGCGCCGACGTGCGGATCGCATCGGGCACCGGCGGGTTGGCCAACGCCGCGGGCAGCGGGAAGTTCCGCGCCGATCCGGCCGGCGCGATCACCCTCGACGTCGTCGGCTTGGACACTGCTATCGCCGAGTCTTCTCGGGGAACCCGCCGGTAGCCACGGGGCCCCCAGCGCCGCGGGGTGATGCGAATGAGGCACTTGCCCTGCTCCACCATCGCCTGGCGGTATTCGACGCGGCCCGACGACATCGGCGGTGGCGAACTTTCGGGCATCTCCCGGCCGTAGCGACGACCATCTGGACCAGATAGCGGAACGACTCCCCCCGGTGGCCCCTTAAGATTGGCTGCGTGCATCTGCCCTATTGGCTTGACGTGAGAGTTTGCCCTGGCCAGCGGGCGGTATCGAGTTTGCTGCCGGTATCCTGGCACACCGCCCGCCGGGGAGGTGCGTGACGCGTGCAGCGCATCTTCGAGCGCGTCACCGTGCTGCTGGCGGCGCTGCTGCTCGCATTGCTCAGCGCTCCCCCGGCGACCGCGATCGAACCCCCGACGATCGATCCGGCGGCCGTGCCTCCCGACCAGACGGGGCCGGACCAACCGATGGAACAGCGGCGCATCTGCTCGGCACCTGCGGTGTTCCCGAACGCGAATTTCGCCGACCGGCCGTGGGCGAACGACTACCTGCGGTTGTCCGAGGCGCAGAAATTCGCGACCGGTGCGGGCGTCACGGTCGCGGTGATCGACACCGGCGTCGTCGGCTCGCCGCGGGTGCCTGCCGAACCGGGCGGGGACTTCGTCGACCAGGCCGGTAACGGGATGTCCGACTGCGACGCACACGGCACGCTGACCGCGTCCATCATTGCGGGCAGGGCCGCACCGACCGACGGGTTCGTCGGCGTCGCCCCCGACGCCCGCGTCCTGTCGCTGCGGCAGACCTCCGAGGCGTTCCAGCCGGTCGGCTCGCGCCAGGACCCCAACGACCCGAACACCACGCAGACCGCGGGGTCGCTGCGCAGCCTGGCCCGGGCGGTGGTGCACGCGGCCAACCTCGGCGCCCAGGTCATCAACATCAGCGAGGCGGCGTGCTACAAGGTGACGCGCCCGATCAACGAAACGGGGCTCGGCGCCGCCATCAACTACGCGGTCAACGTCAAGGGCGCGGTCATCGTCGTCGCCGCCGGCAACACCGGGCAGGATTGCACGCAGAACCCACCCGCCGATCCGGCCGTTCCGGCGGATCCGCGCGGCTGGAAGCAGGTGCAGACGATCGTCAGCCCGGCCTGGTACTCGCCGCTGGTGCTGACCGTGGGCGGCAACGCCCCGAACGGCCAGCCGAGCACGTTCTCGATGTCGGGGCCGTGGGTGGGCGCCGCCGCGCCCGCCGAGAACATGGTGGCGCTCGGCTACGACGGCACTCCGGTCAACGCGCTGCAGGGCCAGGACGGCCTGATCCCGATCAGCGGCACGTCGTTCGCCGCCGCGTACGTCTCCGGGTTGGCGGCGCTGCTCAAACAACGCTTCCCGGCGCTGACACCGGCTCAGATCATGAACCGCATCACCGCGACTGCACGTCACCCGGGCGGCGGCGTCGACAACTACGTCGGCGCCGGGCCGATCGACCCCGTTGCCGCGCTGACCTGGGATGTGCCCGAGGGCCCGGACCGCGTGCCGTATCAGGTCAAAGAGATTCCGGCCCCGGTGTTCACCCCTCCGCCCGACCGGGGACCGATCACCGCGGTGATCGTCGCGGGCGCCGTCCTCGCGGCCGTCCTGGGGCTCGGCGCCATGGCTCGTCGCGCGTTGAGGCGCCGATGACCAGGGTTCTCGGCATTTTCGGGCTGCGGTTCACGACCGGCCACGCGATCTGGGCGGCGGCGCTGATCCCGGGCAGCATCGTGTTGTTCGCGAACCTGAGCCTGCTGTGGCTGGGCATCACGCTCGCAGTGCTCATAGCGCTCGCCGCGGTGGTCACGATCCGCGGTCGGCGGGTGACGGGTTGGGTGGCGGCGGTGTTCGCATGGCGCCGGCGGCATCGCAATGTGCCGGCGCAGCCGTCGGAGCCCGCGGTGGGCGCAACCGTGCTGCCGGGTGACCACGTCGCGGTGCGGTGGCAGGACGGCTACCTCGTGGCGGCCATCGAGTTGGTGCCGCGCCCCTTCACGCCCACGGTCATCGTCAACGGCGAGGCGCTCACCGACGACGTCGTCGACACCCGCCTCGTCGAGCAACTCGTCGCGGCGCACTGTCCGGATCTCGAGGCCGACGTCGTGTCTTCGGGGTACCGCGTCGGCAAAACCGCTCCGGCGACGCTGGTTTCGCTCTACGAGCAGGTGGTCGGGCCCTATCCGGCACCGGCCAATCGCCGGACCTGGATCGTGCTGCGAGCCGACCCTGAGACCACCCGCAAGTCGTCGCAGCGCCGTGAGTCCGGCGTCGCCGGACTGGCGCGGTACCTGGTGGCGTCCGCGACACGGATCGCAGACCAGTTGGCGAGCAACGGAATCGATGCCCGACCGGCGCGCAGTTTCGACGATTTCGACCGTGCGACCGAGATCAGTTTCGAGCGGGAGACGTGGTCGGCGATCAAGGGCCGCAGCGCCTTTACCGCCGCCTACACGGCTCCCGGCGGTCCGGACGTGTGGTGGTCGGCCCGTGCCGACCACACGATCACCCGGGTCCGAATCCGCCCCGGGGAAGCGCCCACGTCGACCGTGCTGCTGACAACATTGGCGAATCCTTCGACACCACACGGCTTTTCGTGCCTGTTCGGCGGCCAACGAGCTGCGCTGCACGGCATCAGCCCGGTCAACGACCGCCACTACGAGCTACCGATCGGTTCGGCGGGGGTGCTCGTCGGTGAGACGGCGGACCGCTATCCCGTGTACATGCCGTTCGATGATGTCGACGTCAGCATCAACCTCGGCGACGCGCGACTGTTCACCCAGTTCATCGTGCGGTCCGCGGCAGCGGGGGCCGTCATCACGCTGCTGCCGCAGTTCGGCGAGTTCGCCGGATACGTCAACGCCCGGATCGGGCAAGAGGCCAAGGTCGCGTGGCCGAACGCGACGACGTACCTGGGCCCGCATCCGGGCGTCGGCCGAGTCATGTTGCGCAGCAGTTTCATCCAAACGCCACGCCACCGCGAGCTGCCGATTCGGCTGATCAACCCGCGGGAGGAAAGCCGCTACCAGATGGCCCTCGAGGGCTGAGCCGACATGCGGACGGAGGGATAGCCATGGGCGACGTGCAACGGGTCGACCCGGGCGCGCTCTACGGCCAGGCCGGCGAGATGATGGCCCAGCAGTGGCACAATCCCAACGCCGAGGCGGTCGTGCCGCCGGATGCGCTTCCGTCTTCGTCCGCCGCGGTCGCCAACCTGAACGACAACGCGAAGTCGCTGTTGGAGTTTCAGGAGTGGGCCGAAAAGGAGAACCGGCGCATCGCCGAAATGCTGCAGACCGCCGCCGACGCGTACCAGAGGGTCGACGAGACCTATGGCCGGGTCATAACCGATCCGGGGCGCCGCGCCGCGGTCGAGGCGATCCCGATCCCCGCTCCGGCCACTGCACCGCCCGCCACACCGACACCCGTCGGCGCTCCGCGCACGCTCGACGCGAGCGGGTACAGCGACGTCCATAAGACGCAGGCGGAGTTGACCTCACCCGACGACGGCAGCAGCTTGAAGGTCGCGATGTTGCAGTGGGCTGCGGCCGCCAGACATGTCGAGGCCAAGGCGCCGCGACCGCCCGGCGGTGACTGGGAGGGGGAAGCCGCCGACGCCGCGTATTCCCGTATGACCGAGTTCGAGGGCCACTTGCGGCAGCTGTCCGAGGGCTGGGCGGACCTGGCCGTGGCTGCCGCCAAAGTCCTTGAGGCACACGGCGACGCGAAGTCCCGGCACGCAGACATCCACGGCGAGTACGTGAAGCTGGAGAAGCGACTGAACGAGCTCGCGGCGCAGACGACCGCCGAAAACTCGATCGCGACCCAGTCCGAAATGGAGAAGATCCAGAGCCGGATGCGGGAGCTTCAGCAGCAGTCCGACGAGGTGCGCCAGGACTACGCGCACAACGCCACGTTCTCGCCCGTGCGGCCCGAGATGCCGGCGGGCGGTGGCGCCGAC
Source organism: Mycolicibacterium sp. ND9-15 (assembly GCF_035918395.1). Taxonomy (NCBI): domain Bacteria; kingdom Bacillati; phylum Actinomycetota; class Actinomycetes; order Mycobacteriales; family Mycobacteriaceae; genus Mycobacterium; species Mycobacterium jinjuense. The sequence goes on along the minus strand of NZ_CP142362.1, from coordinate 2,529,214 downwards.
CGCCCCGGCACGGTCGGCGGCAACGGTGGCGGTGGCGGTGGCGGTCAACAGCCCACGGGCGATCCCGCCGGGATGGCCGAAAAGATGGCGCACTCGCTCGGCGGTGAGCCGCAGTCCGGCGCGGGGGGCGGGGCCACGCCGGTTGGCGCCGGCGCACCCTCGTCCAGTGGTGCGCCGTCGGCAGGCAGCGGTGTGGGCGCAGGCACGCCCAGCGGTACCGCGCCTTCTGCCCGGCCGCCGACGGACCCGAGCCTGCGGCCCGCGGCGGCCTCCCGTGGCAGTGGGTCCGGTGGAGGTGCCGGAGCTGGCGCCGGTGGCGGTGGCATGCCGGCGACGCCGATGTCCGCGCCGGTGACCGCGGAGACCGTGGCACCTGCGCCGACGACACCGGCCGCGGCGAGCGCGGGCGCGGGACCGTCGGCGGATGGCCGCGCCGCCGGCGGCATGGGCGGCGGCATGGCGCCGATGGGCCACGGGGCGGGCGCACAGCAGGGCAAGGAGAAGCGCCGCGATCCCCGGTTGGCGCCCGACGAGGACCTGTACACCGAGGACCGTCCGTGGACCGAGGCGGTCATCGGCAATCGCCGGCGCAGGGAGGTCGGCGACGGTCGCGAGGGTCGAGACGCGACGTGACCGAGGAGATGCATCCGGACGTCGCTGCTGTTCTGCAGCAGGCGCAGCGACTGCAGTCGATCTTGGACGATCAGTTGCACCGGATGAACACTCAAACGTTCACGGCCACAGACGAAGCCGATACCGTCGAGGTCACGCTGAACGGACACCACTATCTGACGGGGGTGTTCATCGAGGAGGGCCTGCTTCGCCTGGGCGTCGAGACCGTGCAACAGCGTCTCAACGAGGCGCTGCAGAACGCGACCGCCGCGGCCACCGCCTCGATCGAGGCCGATCGTGAGCGCCTCGACGCGGCCGTCGCCGGGCTCACCGACGCGCCGGGAGACCAAACCTGCTAGCGCACACCTTCTTTCGCGTATATGACGCGTAGCACGTGGGCGGCCTCGGGACCCATCGCCGCCTCGGCCAGTTCACAGAAGGTGGCCACGAATTCGGGGCCGTGCGGCGGTGCGGTCCCGCAGAGGTGGTGCGCGATCTCGTGCAGAACGACCAACTCGCGCAGCGCCCAACGGGTTCGGCCGTCGGGCACCGCGATGACCGCACCGTCACCGCCGACCTCGTAGTGGGCAGCGGCCTCTCCGCGCCGGGACCGTACCGTCAGCGGCGTCACGTGCGGCCACCGTCGTCGTACCGTGGCCAACGCCAGCACGTCGTCGACGTAGCGTTGTACCGAATCCACCGAGGCGAACCGCGCTTCCGGCGGCAGCGTCAACGAGGTGCCGAAGAAATCCACGGTGCGGCTGCCGTGCTCGGCGGCCCTGTCGAACAGCGTCCGGACGAACACCTCGGCCGCATAGACCTTCGCCCTCTGAGCGTCGCGCGCGGTCACTTCCCTCCCGAGGCGCTCCGGCGCCGACTTCCAGCCAGCGCCGAGCGGGCGCCCGCGAGTTCGGGGCTGGGCCCGAGCCTGGCCCTGCGTCCGGCCCGGTCACCCGCACGGCGGGCGGCCGACGAGTACCCGGCGGTCGCGCTGGTGGCCCGCCAGGTGCCGCGGGCCTCCGACGTCTCGCGGTAGAAGTCACGCAGCTCGAGATCCTTGTCGCGCAACGCGATCGCGGTTCCCGGCTGAGCTTCGCGGCTGTTCGTGGCCTCCTGACGCGCCTCCTCGCGGGCCTGGGCCAGCCGCTGCCCGACACAAGCGCCGAACGCCAACTGGAAGTTGATGCGTGCGGTGATGGTGGGGGTGGGTCGATGCGCACCCGAGGCGATGTAGGCCTGCGAGGCCTTGACCATCTGCATCACCAAGCTGGCGTACAGCGCGTGGCTGGCGTCGATGTCCTCGGGGAAGCCGTAGGCGTAGACGAAGGTCGAGTTCGACGCGACGTCGCATTTCACGTCGTTGGCGTGCGCGATCACGGTGAACAACTGCACATAGGTGCGCAACCCGCGGGTGCCCGCATTGCCGATCGTGATGGTGCGCTGCGCCGGAAGCTGCGCTTTGGTGCGCTGATCGGAATGGGCCCGTGCGACGGCGAGATCGATCGAGGTCGCCGTCGCCAGCCGCTGCGCAGCGGTCATGAACGCGTCAGCTTCGTGCAGGTTGTCGGTGCCCTCGGCCTGGCGCAGCAGCGCGGCGATCCGGGCCAGCATCTTGTCGTCGGTCACTGCGCCAGATTAGGGCTACTCGGCGACAAAGCGATCCACCGCTTCCACAACCTGTGGAGAAAGCGGGTCTTGGGAGGCGTAATCGGCGACGTTGTCGGTCGGGTCGTCGCGCAGCACGTGGTTGACGCCCTTGAGCTCGACGACCGTCAACGCGGTGTGCGCGAGCGCGTCGACGAGGGGTTTGACCGCGTCACACGGCGACTGGAGGTCGGCGTCCGAACACGTCAACAACACCCGGGTGCCGGCGGGCACCTCGGCCGCCAGCACCAATGGGTCGATCTTGTCGGCCTTGATCACCGCGTTGACGTTGCCGGGATTCAACAGCGCGCCGAGGCCCTCGGGGAGGTTCGGCGGCACGGTCCCCTCGTTGCGGACGTCATCGACGGCCGCAAGCCATGTCGACAGCGCCTCGGGGCTTGCGTTGGCGCGCACCCGGTTGGTGATGATGTCCAGGTAACGACCGGGCAAGGGCTGAAACAAGCCCAGTGAGCGGATCTTCGGCGCACCGGGGTCGGTGTCGGCGGCAAGCGACATCGCGTGGATGGTGCCTTCACCGAGTGCGTAGACGGAGATGCGGGCGGCATCGGTGCGGGATTGCCCGGCCAGGTAGCGGACCGCGGCTTTCGCTCCCGTGGTGTAGGTCGCGCTGATCACCTCCGTGGGCCGCTGCGCGTACGGACCCAGGCCGGTCTTGCCGGTGCCGACCTTGTCGTAGCGCAGGCTGGCCACGTCGCGGTCGGACAACAGTTCGGCGAGTTGACGCATGTTTCCGACGGGCCCGGCGACCTGGTTGTCGCCGTTGCGGTCGGTGGCTCCACTCTCGGAGATCAGCAGCGCGGCGGCACCCGCCGCCTCGGCGGTCCGGTGCCGGTAGGTGCCGTGGATGGTCAGGCCGTCGGCGGTGAAGGTGACCTCCTCGTCGACCCACTGCACCTTGTCGGACGACGAGCAGGCGGCCAACGCGAGTATCAGTGAAAGTAGTCCGGCGGCAACAGCTTTCAAAGCTTCGCCTCAATCCACGAGGTGACGTCGTCGAGCACGAGGTCGCGCTCGGGCTCGTTGAAAACCTCGTGGTAGAGCTCGGGATAGACCTTCATGTGCGCGTCGGTGGAGGCGACGCACGACAGCAGACGATGGCTGCCGGCGACGGGGATCAGCTTGTCCTGCTCACCGTGCACCACCAACAGCGGCGCCTCCAGCGCCGACGCCCGCTGCGGCATGGACTCGCCGACCGCGATCAGCGCCTTGGCGATCCCCGCGGGCAGCCTGCCGTGATGCACCATCGGGTCGGCCAGGTAGGCGGCCACCACTTCGGGGTCTCGGGACACCGCCTCGGTGGGCAGTTGCTCGACCGGTAGGCCGGGCAGGATGCCGCCGACGAGCTTGGCCACGGTGATCATCAACGGCGACACCCCGTCCTGCGCGTAGACGGCCGGCCCGGACAGCACCATCGCGGTGTAGTCGCCGGGGTGCTCGACGCCGTAGGCGAACACGACGCCGCCACCCATGCTGTGCCCGACGACGATGAGCGGCAGTTGGGGGTGCTCGTCGGCGGCGATCCCGACCAGGGTGTGGAAGTCGGCGGTGTATTCGCCGATGTTGCGCAGGTAGACCCGTTTGCCGCCGGACCGGCCGTGGCCTCGCAGGTCGAGTGCGTAGGTGGTCAGGCCGGCTTCGCCGAACCGCTGTGCGACATGGTCGTACCGGCGGGCGTGCTCGGCATATCCGTGGCAGAGCACGACCACGCCGCGTGGATCGCCGTCGGGGGTCCAGACGTCGTAGACGATGCGCACACCGCCGATACCGTCGAAGCTGCGTTCGCTGCGGGTCGTGGCCACGCAGCGAGACTATCCGTTGTCGGACCCACTGATTAAGCTCGGCGGCGTGACGGTCCTGGCTCACGACGTCGACGACAGCAGCGCCGAGGATGCCTTCCTGGCCGATGCCCAGCGGTATCGCCGCGAACTGCTCGCGCACTGCTACCGGATGACCGGCTCCATGCACGACGCCGAGGACCTGGTGCAGGAGACCTATCTGCGGGCGTGGAGGTCGTACCAAGGCTTCCAAGGCAACTCGTCGGTGCGCACCTGGTTGTACCGGATCGCCACCAACACGTGCCTGACGGCGCTGGGCAGCCGGCAACGGCGGCCGCTGCCGACGGGGCTCGGAGCACCGAGTTCGGATCCGGTCGACGACATCGTCGCGCGCGACGAGGTGCCGTGGCTGGAGCCGCTGCCCGACGAGTCGACCGACCCGTCGAACATCGTCGCCGCCCGGGAGTCGGTGCGGTTGGCGTTTGTCGCGGCGCTCCAGCATCTCTCGCCGCGGCAGCGTGCGGTGCTGGTGATGCGCGAGGTGCTGCAGTGGAAGGCCTCGGAGGTGGCCGATGCCATCGGCACGTCTACGGCCGCCGTCAACAGTTTGTTACAGCGGGCGCGCGCACAGCTGGACGCCATCGGCCCGACGCAGGACGACGAGCTGCAGCCGCCCGAGTCGCCGGAGGCGCAGGACCTGCTGACGCGCTACATCGCCGCGTTCGAGAGCTATGACATCGACAAGCTGGTCGAGTTGTTCGCCGCGGACGCGGTGTGGGAGATGCCGCCGTTCGACGGCTGGTATCAGGGTCCGTCGAACATCGTGCTGCTGTCGAGAACGCACTGCCCTGCGGAGGGCCCGGGGGACATGCGGTTCATCCGGACCACCGCGAACGGCCAGCCCGCCGCCGCGCTCTACATGCTCAACCGGCAGACCGGTCTCCACGAGCCGTTCCAGATGCATGTCCTCGACGTCGGACGCGATGGCATCACCCACGTGGTGGCGTTTCACATGACGTCGTTCGAGAAGTGGGGCCTGCCCGGCACGCTCTGAGGTTTCGGCCGTCAGTGGCCACATATGCCACGCGATCAGACGGGACTGTTCAGGGCGATAATTGGCCACTCGGCAAGAGGGAAACCTAGGCTGGGCTGCGAGCGAGAGGTAACCATGACCACCCCCACCGTCGACATCCGGCGCGCCGACGACCGCGCGAGGACCAAGATCTCCTGGCTGGACTCCAAGCACTCGTTCTCCTTCGGCAGCCACTACGCGCCCGAGAACACTCATCACGGTCTGCTGCTCGTCAACAATGACGACCGGGTCGCACCGGCTGCTGGGTTTGACACCCATCCGCACCGGGACATGGAGATCGTCACCTGGGTATTACGCGGTTCGTTGGTGCACCAGGACTCGACCGGCCACTCCGGTGTGATCTATCCCGGTCTGGCGCAACGGATGTCGGCGGGGCGCGGCATCCTGCATTCGGAGAAGAACGACTCGTGGATGCTGACGGGCGCCGAGACTCACAGTGAACCAGTGCATTTCGTGCAGATGTGGGTGGCGCCAGACGAGTCGGGGATCGACCCGGGCTATCAGCAACTCGAGATCGCCGATGAACTGCTGCGGGGCGGGTTGGTGACGCTCGCCAGTGGTATGTCCGAGCACCGCGACCACGCCGCGATCGCGATCGCCAACAGGTACGCGGCCCTGCACGGCGCCCGTATGCATGCCGGCGACAGCATCGGGCTCCCGACGGCGCCCTATCTCCATTTGTTCGTCCCGCGCGGTGAGGTCGAGCTCGAAGGTGCCGGCCCGCTGCACGAGGGGGATGCGGTGCGATTCACCGGATCGGGCGGCCAGCGCGTCACCGCCACCGCACCCGCCGAGATTCTGGTCTGGGAGATGCATGCGAGTCTGGCTGCGGCGTAACGTAATCGCGGGTCTAACCGGTGCTGTGCTGTTGACGGCATGCTCGGCGTGCTCGGAGACCGCGCCCGAACCGACTCCCCGGCCGAGTTCGCCCGCGCCGACTGCCGACGCCTCGACGGGCCTGGTGCCTGTCACCGTCGCGGTCGACCCAGAGTTCGCGCAGTCGCCGTTCGACGAGCCTCGCCAGGCCTTGGTACCCGCCGGGTGGTCGATGTCGGTGTGGGCCCGCGTCCCCAAGGCGAGGCTGGCGGCGTGGGCCCCCGACCGCACGCTGCTGGTGTCGCAGCCGAGCACCGGCGAGGTGTTGCGGCTGCAGCCCACCGACACCGAACCGCGCCAGTCGACGCTTCTCGAGAACCTCGACCAGCCGCACGGCCTGGCATTCGACGGCGCCACGCTCTTCGTCGCAGAAAGCGACCAGATCGACACCTACGACTACGCCGACGGCGCGGCGACCAACCGGCGCACAGTCGTCGCGGGCCTGCCCGACGCGAAAAGCCCCGACCTCAAAGGCGCCTACGCGCACGCGCTCAAGTCCGTCGCAATCGGCCCCGACGGCAGCGTCTACTTCTCGATCGGCTCGACCGGCAACATCTCCGCAAAGGACCGCGACGCCCATCCGCCACGCGCCACGATCATGCGGGTACCGCCCGGCGGTGGACCTGCCGAGCCGTTCGCGACGGGTGTGCGCAACGGGACCGGGCTGGCGGTCGCGCCCGACGGGTCGGTGTGGACGGCGAACAACGGCCGCGACAACGTCGCCGATCCGCGGACCGGCGAGGTCGACATGGCCTATGTCAGCGAAAATCCGCCGGAGGCGGTGGCCCGGCTGACGCCAGGTCGCGAACTGGGTTGGCCCTACTGCAATCCCGACGGCGGCCCGGCCAACCTGCCCTTGATCCGCGACGTGCAGACCAACGCCGACGGCAGCCGGATGGATTGTGCGGCACTCCCACCCATCGAGCAGAGTCTCGGCGCACACGCCGCCCCGTTGGGCATGAGCTTCACCGACGGTGTGTTGCCGGCGCCGTATGCCACTGGCGCACTCGTCGGCGTCCACGGCTCGTGGAACCGCGAGCCACCACTCGCGCCCGAGGTGGCGTTCTTCGGTTGGCACAACGGCGAACTCGCCGACCAGCAGACACTGGTCGGCGGGTTCCAGGCCGACGACGGCTCGAGGTGGGGCCGTCCGGTCGCCGCGGTGGTCGGGCCCGACGGCGCGGTCTACATCACCGACGATTACGCCGACGCGGTCTATCGATTGGCCCCTCCTCGACGCTGATCAGGTTCTGGGCGTTCCGGCGCCTCGGCGTCCGGTGATCGCCACGTAGATCGCAATGAGGATGATCGCGACGACCAAGCCGATGACAAACGGAATCGGCGAGAACATCTTGTCGCCGGTGCCGAACGCCGCGTTCGAGATCCACGAACCGAGCAGTGCGCCGACCGCGCCGAGCAGGATCGTGATGAGCACACCGACGTTCTGCTTCCCCGGCAAGATCAGTCTCGCCAGCGCTCCGAGGATGGCGCCGACGATGAGCGCCACGATGATCGTCCACATATCTGACTCCTTTTGTTGCGGCGCACGGGCGCCGTCTAGATCACAGTGCCCGGCAAGTGGGCTTCCTAATCAATGAGTTCGGTCGACACCACCGGCGGCGACATGACTTGTATGGACTCTTCGCATGCAACCCCCACCGCGCGCATGCCGGAAGGCTCAGTGCCCTAGCGCAATCCGACCGGAACGGTTCCGTTATCTCCTTGTGACGAGAGTTGACAGAGTTGCTGTTGTGATTAATGTCTGGGGTTCGGGTGGTTCGACGAAAGGGTTGCCGTGCGGGGTTCGACGGCCGCGTCTCGCCACTTCGCAGCGGTGGCGGCGGTGCTGATGATGTGTGCGGTGGTGGTGATGACGGCGGGGGTGCCAAGCGCCACCGCGGCCAGCGCACGCGAGTTGCTCGCCAACGCGATCGCCACCACCCGCGGCTCCTACCTCGTCTACAACTTCGGCGGCGGTCATCCCGCCCCCATGCTCAAGGCCGGCGGCGGGTGGTACGAGGCGGCCAACGGCGGCCGCTTGATGATCATCAAGTCGGCCTCCACCCGGCTCGCTCCGCGCCTCCTGGTCGACTCGCACAGCGGATTCCAGGCTCGCTGCGAACGCGATCCGCGCGCCCGCACCGGAGAGGGGCTATTGCAGGCGTCTGAGATCTTCACCCCGCTGCAGGCCTGGCAGGCCCTCGGCCAGCCGACGATCGCGATCAACGCCAACTTCTTCGACGTGCGCGGCCAGAAGGGCGGGTCGTGGAAGTCCACCGGATGCAGTTCGCCACTGGGCGCGTACGTCGACAACACCCGCGGCCAGGGCCGGGCCAATGCAGCAGTGACCGGGACCGTGGCCTACGCGGGTAAGCAGGGACTGTCGGGCGGCAACGAGCACTGGAAGGCGTTGTCGACGATGATCCTGCCGATTGGCGGGGCGCCGTATGTGGTCCCGCCCAAGAGTCAGGACGACTACGACGCCGCCTCACCGGTGGTCCAAGGACTGGTGGACAAGGGCGCGCGGTTCGTCGCGGTGGCCGGGATCGGTCTGCTCGCCCCCGGTGACACGGGCCAACTCAACGACGGCGGCCCGAGCGCGGCGCGCACCGCGATCGCGTATGCCAAGGACAAGGACGAGATGTACGTGTTTCAGGGCGGCAGCTATACCCCCGACCAGATCCAGGATCTGTTCCGCGGCCTGGGCAGTGACACCGCGGTGCTGCTCGACGGCGGCGGTTCGTCGGCCATCGTGCTGCGTCGTGACACCGGCGGCATGTGGGCCGGCGCGGGCGTCCCGCGCGGGTCCTGCGACACCCGTCAGGTGTTGTGCGACTCCCGCGAGCGCGCGTTGCCGAGTTGGCTCGCGTTCAACTAGATTGCCGTGCTGGCGCTGCGCGCCGCGGCGGCTGTCTGCCCCGCGTAACCGCCCCCGAACAGCACGACGTGGGCCAGCAACGGGTAAAGCTGGTGCAAACCGAACCGATCGCGCCAGCCCGCCTGAAGCGGCCGCACGGATCGATAGCCGTCGATCACCACATCCAGATATGGGCAGCCGAAGAGCGCCAGCATCGCCAGGTCGGTCTCGCGGTGACCACCGTGCGCAGCGGGATCGATCAGCACCGCACCGTGCGGTGTCCACATCACGTTGCCGCTCCAAAGATCGCCGTGTAGACGCGCGGGGGGATCGTCGTGGTCGAAGTCGCCGGCCTCACACCGCGCCATCACGGTGGCGATGTCCGCGCGGCAGCCGGCGTCCAGTCGATCGGCGGCCCTCCCCACCATCGGCGCCAACCGTTCCTGCGCGTAGAACGCGCCCCACCGGTCGTGGCCCGTCAGCGACATCGGCAGCGGCTGGTGCAACGGCCCGAAGAACCCCGGCCCGACCCATCCGTCCGGCGGTGCCCCGAATGCCGAGGCCCCCGCATCGTGGGTGCGGGCGAGCCGGCCTCCGAACTCGTGGGCGGCGGCGCGGCTGGGCGCGGCGCTCTGCAACCGCTCAAGGGTGAGGCTGGTGTCATCCTGGCCCAGCACCTTGGCGCACGGTACGCCGCCAGCCGCCGACGAGAGCCAACCCAGCCCAGCGGCTTCGCAGGCGAAGTAGCCCGCGGGGGCTGATGCGTCGTGCTTGACGAACTCGGCCACCGCTACGGCTGGCCGGACACCCGGCGTAGCACGGCGTCGCGGACCTTCGTCGGGATATTGGTCATTACCGCCACTTGCAGTTTGGGCCCCAATCCGACGACGTAACGTGGCCGCGGCCTGCGGGCGGTGAGCGCCTCCTCGACGAGGGCGGAGACCTTCGCGGTGGGAACCGCGCGCCGCTGCCCTACCGGCACCATCCTTTTCATACCAGCGATGTGCCTGGCATACAGCGTGCGGTGCTCGGCCGAAAGCGCGGCCTCGACGTCGTCAACGGTGGCGTCGGCGGTGCGCCACATGTCCGTGTCGGTTTGCGCCGGCTCGACGACGACGACCGGTATCTTCCAGGGCCGCAACTCCATTCGCAACGCATCGGCGGCCGCCTCGAGCGCGAACTTGCTCGCCCCGTAGGCACCGAACAGCGGCACCGACACCCTGCCGTTGATGCTGGAGATGAATACGATTCGGCCGCGGGACTCCCGCAGCCTCGGCAACACCGCGCGAGTGACCGCGAGCTGACCGATCACGTTGATCTCCAACTGCTTTCGCCAATCCTCGGTGGTCACAGCCTCCAACGGTCCGGCGACCACGACACCGGCGTTGTTGACCACCGCATCCAGTCGAGGGGGCAGCGCCTCGGACAGCGCGGCGATCTGGTCGGCGTCGGTGACGTCAAGGAGTACCGCTGAGATTCGTTGCAGGTTGAGCGCGGTGACGGCATCGGCGTCCTGCTGCGTGCGCACACCCGCGACCACCTGCCAGCCGGACGCGGCCAAGTGCTCAGCGATCGCCTTGCCGATCCCTCGTGAAGCGCCGGTGACGAGTACCGATGGCATAGGGCAACACTAGACCCGCGGCCGGCGGCCGCCGAACCAGAACAGCACTGCGCTGATCGCCACCAGCGCCGCCGCGAGCGCGATGATCGGCGCAACGGTGAAGCGGGTCATCGTCGCCCCCACCACCGCCCCCGCGCACATCGTCAGCACCACGCAGTAGCGCAGCCTCTCGCGCTCCCCGGTGCCGCCGGCCATCCGGCTGTCGAATCCGATCCGCACGATCGTCGTCGTCAGCACCGTGGTGGACAGCTCCTGGATTCCGAACTGCTGGGCAGTGGAGTTCTGCACTCCGAAGGCGAGGGACAGCCCCGCGATGAGAAGCAGTTTGGTGTCGTCCCGATAGTCGAGCACACCGGCGCCGGCGAGCACCGACAGCGCCACCAACATGAGGACCTCGAACGTCAGCGTGATCGTCAGCCACCGGCGAACGTCGGTGCCGAGGTGGCGGGCCAACCGACCGCCCACCACCGCACCCGAGACGAAGCTGACGAACGCGACGAGCGCCGCGATCACGTCGACACCCGAATGCGGGACGAGCCAGAACCCCAAGAAGATCACGTTGCCGGTCATGTTCGCGACGAAGACGTGGCCGAGCTTCAGCACGCTGACCGCGTCGACCAATCCGGTCGCGAAGGTCAGCAGCAACAGGCTGGTGATCGTCACCCGTTGTGAGACAGGCGATTCGACGGTCACCCCCGTGCCTTCCGGTTACAGCTGCGGTGTCAGATCCAGCGACGTGATGGTCGACATGCGGGTGATCAACCACTTCGCATCTCGGTGTTCCATCGTCAACCGGTAGGACAGATAGCGCAGCGACGGGATGTTCTTGGTCATCGGGCTGGTCGCCACCGAGTTGGTGTAGACGATCGCGGTGGCCTCCGACGGAGTCAGCGTCTCCACCGCGGCGCCGAGCACCTGCGTCGTGTTGGTGACCTGCGCCTGTTTGTTCGTCGCGACGATCGCGTCGATGTACTTGCGGTATTCGTAGGCGAAATCACCGCCGAGGAAACCGGCCGACCTGTCCGGCAACGTCTCCATGTTGTCCGGTGTGTACGTCCACAGGGTGGAGATCGCGCTCGCGGCCGTGCGGGCCACGTCGAGTTTGGTGCTGATCTCGGCGCGTTCGGACAAGTACGGCTGCAGGGTCGCTCCGGCGAACGCGGCAGCGCCCACGAACAACACCGCCGCCACCGCGGCCACCACGGCCAGCCGCCTACCGGCGGGCCGGTGCGGCACGAACCTCACTTCCTGGGCCACCACCTCGGATTCGCCGGCCGCCCCGGGCTCCGCGGCGGCCGCCGGTTCATCGGGCCCCTCCACCGCCGGTTCGTCGGTCTGCTCGTCGGTCGCACGCCTTCTGCCGCGGCGATTCGCCTTGCCCACCGGCCGGAGCGGGACCGGTGCGTCGCCGGAAACCGCGTCCGCCGTCGTCACCTCGTCGCCGGAATCCGGCTCTGGAGCGGAGGTTTCCGGTCGCGGGCGCCGGGAGAACCACCGACGTCGACGCGGTGCGGGAACGGATTCCGTCGAGGAGCCGGTGGTCAGATCACCTGGATCAGCTGGCTGATCTTCCACTGCTGTCCTTCCTTGATAGCCGTTGCGATCCAACGATTTCCACTCTCGACCGTCGACTTGCCGTCCGCCGCTTTCGTGGAGACCTTGGTGGCGACCAGAACGTCGGCGCTGCCGTTGTCATTCCAACGCTGCACGCCGGCGGCCATGACGGTGCCGCTGGTGGGCTCCGCCTGCGCGACCTGGATGAGGATTTCGTTCTGCTTCTCCTTGAACATCTTGGCGAAGTCGCCGGTGCCCTGCGCCAGTATCCGCTCCACGTATGCGTTGGCATTGAAGGGATCCAGAGTCGTGTAGTCGGTCATGAACCCGCTGACGTACACCAGAGCGGCATTGTCGTTGGCGGCGGTCCGTTGATCGCTCTCGTGACTGATTAGCATCAGCGCTCCGGCACTGATCGCGACCGCCATCAGCAGCGACGCCACCGCGGCGAGGATCGGCAGTCCCCGGCGCCGCAGCGGCTTGGGAACCACTTCGAAGAAGTCCCGCTCGTCGGCGCCGATTCTGCGCCGCGGACTCATTGGCCCTGCGCATTCATGTGCGGCCGTTTCAACACCGTGAGGTCGGCGACGCGCCACTGGCCGTCACCCGATTTCTCGAAGTGCACCTGCACGGTCGCGGTGACGAACTTGAGGTCTTTCGGATCGTCGCCGCGCTGGCCCTGCATCGCCAGCAGCATTTCCGCCTGCTCCGGCGAGGCCTTCAGCACCGCGCTGCTCACCGCCCAGAACTCGTTGGAGGTGACACCGGCGTTCTGCACTGCCTGCTGCTGGTCGATCAACTGCTGACGGTATCCGTCGGTGGTCAGCGACTGAGCGCGTGAGAAATCCTCCTGCAGTGTGTCGCGCCGGTAGCTGAGCATCTGCTCGACGATCCGGGGGCCCTGCTCGGCGATCTGCTGCCGGGTCTGGTCGACCGCGCGCTCGTGTCGGTAGACCACCCAGTAGTTCACGGCGACCGCTGTCGCACAGATCACCGTCGCGACGATCAGCGCAATCCCGGTCAGCTTGCGGACATTTCGCTCCGGCCGCGGCACGGTACGCACCTCGGTCCGCAGCAGGAGATCTGCGAAGGTGCGGCTACGCCGATCCCACAGCGGCCAGAACCATCCGATGAACAGTGCGGCGGTGTCCAGCAGGTGCGCGATGTCACGCAGCAGAAGTCGCCACATCCCGGCGCGTGAGCCGTCTCGCCGGGTGACCGCAGTGCCGACCACCGCGCGCCCCAGCGAGAATCCGACGAGCGGCGGCAGCACGAGGCGATTGACCGCCATGGTCATCAACACCAGCGCGATCACCGCGAGATATCCCCACCACAGCGGACTGCGCTGGGGCGCGGTCAGCGACACCAGCGCCAGCGTCGTCAGGACCGCCATCCCGACCAGGACGTCAATGGCGAACGCACCGACCCTGGCCGCCCACGACGCCACCGGTTCATCGACCACCTGGGCGCAAGCCGAGGGGTCCGGTTCGGTGTCGAGCACCAGAGTCGACGACGTCACGACGTGACCTGATCCAGGTTGGCGACCTTGTAGGTTCCCTCGTCGGGCGCCATCTTCACCCGAAGGCGGTAACCCTGCTCCTGATCGGCGATATCGGAGTTGGTGACCTTGACCCGCACCGCGACCAGGATGTCGAACGACCCGTCGTCGTTGTGTTTCTCCACCGCGGCGCGCATGTCCGACACCTGTACCTGGACGTTCGCGGCCTGATAGGCATCGACCAGCACACCGGCGTAGAGCGAGGACTGCACGGCGAAGTCGCCGGTCGAGCACTCGATGATCTTGGACTGCGCCGCGGTCATGGCGGCGGTGTCGGGGGCGTGCGTCGCGGCCACACAGTCCTTGGCCGCCTGCAGCGCGGCGGCCTCCGCACGATCGGTGGCCGCAACCTGCCGGTCGTTATGGAGCAAGAGGAATCCCGCGACGCCGACGGCGACGGCCAGCGCCAGCAGGGCCACGCAGATGGTGACGGCCAATCCGCGTCCGATCCTCGACGGGCGGCGCGGCTCGGCTGAGATCTCTTGGTCGGTGCTGTCGGGTTTCTCGGTGGGTTCGCTGTCTGCGGATACTGCTAACGATTCGTCGGGCGTCTCATCAGCATCGGTGGGGTTCAGCTGGCGGGTGCCAGCATCTCCTTCCATCCGTCGTCTCCTGGGTTACTCGAGTTGCTGACGTTGTACTTCACGCCGTCGGGACCGACCACCTGGCCGCTGGTCGGGCTGTACACCGCCGTGGAGCCGGGTGGCCCTGGTGCCGGAGTGTAGATGCAGGGGTTGGGCTGCTGTCCACTGCAGGTGACGCTGCCCTGTCCGGGCGGGCTCAGCGGGTCGCTGATCGGCGCCGTCGAATTCGGCGGCGGCAGGTCACTCGCCGGCGCGGGGTTCATACCGTTGTTGACCGACGGGGCTTGGATGACGCCGCGACCCGGGTTGACACCCTGGTCGCAGCGGGCACCCGGAGCTGGGCAGGACAGGATCTGGTTCGGGTCGCCGTACCACGGGTTGGTTCCCAGCGGGACGTACGGCTCGTTGCTGCGGCACTCCATCGGCGTCGCCGCACGCTTGCCGGGGACGTCGGCGCACGGATAGTTACGCGCGCCGCGAACCACGTTGGCCTGGTAGTCCTTTGGGATCTTGCAGTAGGTACCGCGCGGCAGCGGTGCCATGCTGGTGTCGGCTGGCGACCGCCACTCGGATGCGGGCAGGAAGCCGGTCAGACACGGCGGCGGCTGGTTGATCGAGAGCGCCAGCGGCAGCTGACCCAGATCCTCGAACAACGTGCCTGCCTGCGCGGCCACCGACCCCTGGGGCAGTACCACCAGCGTCTGCTCTAGGCCCTTGTTGTAGCGCTTGAGCATGTCGATGACGATCGCCAGGTTCGCCAGGGTCTGCGGCAACGAGTCGCGGACACCGCTGAACACCGCCGACACCTGGTCGAGCGTCGGAGGAGCCTGCTGTAGACCACTGCGCAGCGCGGCGTCCTGCTCCGCCGACTGCGCGGCGATCACATTGAGGTTGCGCGACCACCGCTCGATGTTGTCGCCCGAGGTGACCTGGCTGTCCAGGATCGGTCCGGCGTTCTCGATGATGTCGTTGACCTGAGGAAGGTTCTCCTGGAAGCCCTGTGCGATGTTCGTGGTCGAATCGACCAACCGCTGCAGCGCCGGACCCAAACCGCCCACGGCTTGCGATGTTTCGGTGAGCAGCTTGTCGATCTTCTCTTTGGGCAGCACCGCCAGACCCTTGTTCGCCGCGTCCAGTGCCGGACCGACCTCGCTGGGCACCGTGCTCTCGGTGATCGTCGAACCCGGCGACAGGTACTGGCCCGGATTGCCCGTCGACACCAGGTCCAGGTACTGCTCACCGATTGCCGACACCGAATGCACGTTCGCCGTCGCGTCCGCGGGGATCTTGTAGCGGTCCTCGATGCGCATCACCGCCAGCGCGCCCCGCTCGGTCGGCTCGACCGACGTCACCTTGCCGATCTGCGTGCCGCGGTAGGTGACGTTGGCCGTCGCGTACAGACCACCCGAACGCGGCAGTTCGGCCTTGAGTTCGTACTGGCCGATTCCGGCGAGGCTCGGCAGGCGCAGGTAATACCAGCCCAGCACCACCAGCGCGACAATCGTCAGGATGGTGAACAGCACCAACTGAATCTTGACGAATCTCGTCAGCACAGCTCACTCACCCCTTTCCACCAGCGGGCCGTTCGGCGCATTGTGTGCGTTCGGCGTGAACCGCACGTCCGGAATCATCGTGGCCGGATCGCGACCCCACGCCTGCTCGAGCGCGCGCAGCATGCCCGATACACCCGTACCCGACAGGACCCCGTTGTCGAGCGCCGACAGCGTCAGGTCGACCATCAGCGACACGTTCAGGTAATCGCCGCGCACCACCTTCGGCACGTTCTCGATCGAGAACGGCGCGGTCAACATGAGTTTCAGCGCGCCGACCAGATACGGCGACGCCCGGCCCAACTGCTTGAGCGGCCGCTGCAGGTTCTGCAGGTTGGTGTGCAAGTTGTCACTGGCCGGGGCCAACGCACCGTCGGCGGCCTTGCTGATCCGCCCGATCGCCTCGACCGCATCGGCGAACAGATCGCGGGTGTCCGCGAAATGCTTGATCAGAGGCGGGAACTCGGTCAACACGCGGTCCAGGGTGTCGTTGCGTTGCGCGACGACCGACAGCAGCCGGTCGGTGGAATCGATTGCGCGCGTGATGTCTTGGCGCTGCTGGTTCAGTTCGTCGGTGAAGGTGTCCAGCTTGTTGAGGAATTCGCGGATCTGGTCGGCCCGACCGTTGAGCACGTTGAAGATCTCGGTCTGGATGACCTCGAGATTCTGCACGCCACCGCCCTGCAGGATCGACGCGATACTGGCCAGCACCCGTTCGGTGGAGGGGTAGGCCGACGCGTTCGCGAGCGGGATCGTGTCCCCGTTGCGCAGCGGCTCCGGCGACGGGTTCGGCGGCGGCTCGAGCTCCACGTGTTGCGAGCCCAACAGGCTGGTCTGGCCAATGCGGGCCAACGCATTCTTGGGCAGCTTGATGTCGGGCCGCAGATCCAGGGTCAAGGTCGCGACCCAGTTCTTCAGCTCGATGGCGCGGACCCGGCCGACGTAGACGTCGGCGACGCGGACGCGGCTGTTGACGTTGAGCGCCAATGTGTCCGGCATCTGTACGTAGATCGTCGTCGCATCCGACCCCGAGCCCGGACCACCCGGCAGCGGCACGTTGGCGATGCCCTTCCAGGAGCCGCACGAGGTCAGCACGAGTGCGATCGCGCCGAGCGCGACGGTGCGCTGGGCCAGCCTTTTCCACTTGCGAGCGCTCATCACCTGTTGTCTGTTCTTCGCGCGAGCGCTCATCACCTGTTGTCTGTTCTTCGCGCGAGCGCTCATCACCTGTTGTCTGTTCTTCGCGCGAGCGCTCATCACCGACCTGCCTCTGCTGGTAGCGGCGGTCCCACCGGACCCGGCGCCGCGGGGGCCGGGCCCACACCGGGAGCAGGCAGCGGTCCGGCCATGGCTGCTCCGCCCGGGTCACCCGGCACCACACCGGGAGCCGGTGGCGGCGGCGGTCCCGGCTGCGGATACCACGGCGGCGGCAGCGGGTTGTTCTGATCGAACGCGTTCGGCGGGCCAGGCAGGTTGCCGTCGCGCGTTGTGCCGAACGCGGGAGGTGCGGCACCGACCACGCAGTTCGGGCCGCCCAGCAGTTCCGCCAGGCACTCCGGGGTCATCATGTTCGCCGTGAACGGCTGCACATCGACGCCCTGCATGCCCGGCGCGGCGACCCAGCCCTGCTCGTGGTTACCGTGGGAGAACAATGTGTCGCGCGACCAGATGCCGGGGACGGTCGTGTCCTTGTACCCCGGCGGCGGCTGCAGGCGCGGTTCGGAGTACGCGATGTGCTTGGGCAGCGTCAGCGCGGAAGCGAACTGGTTGACCCCGAACGGCGGGAAGTTGAACTTGATCGCGTCGAGGATCGGCGCGAGATACTGCGCGCACATCTCTGCGGACTCCTGATATCCGAGCCTGCTGCCGGCTTGGATCGAACTGCATACGAACTGCAGGGGATTGGCGAAGTTGTTGATCACGGGGATACCCATGACGCCGCCGGTGACCGGCGAAATGATGTTCATCAGGTTCGCGCCCAGTGTGGGGAACACGTGCAGCGCCGTCTCCAGGCCGTCGCGCGACTCCGGCTGCAGGATCGCGGTCGTGGTCTGCTCCAGATTGTCGATGTCGTGGACGAGGACCTCGGCGTTCTCGTCGAGGAACCCCCGCGTCGTGGTCAACAGCTGGTTGAGGTCCTGTAGGGCGTTCGCAACCTCCCGATCGGTGTTGGTGAACGCATTCGTGAATTCGGCGAGGTCGTTGTTGAGCGCGACGAACTGCTGATCGCTCTGGTGCAGCGCATTGACGAACAGTGCCAGGCTCTTGACCACGCTGAAGAAGTCATCGCGGCCCTCGTTGAGCGCGAACAGCGCCTCGGACAGGTTGTTCAGCGTCGCGTTGAGCTGCTTGCCCTTACCGGCGAAGCCGTCGGCGGCCGATTCAATGATGTCGCCGAACGGGCCCTTCGGCTGATCCGGAGTCGGCCCCAGGTCAGTCAGGATCCGGTTGATCGAGTCGCGCAATTCGTCGTACTCGACCGGCACCTGCGTGCGGTCTAGCGGAATGACTGCGCCGTCCTCCATCACCGGTCCGCCGGTGTACGGCGGCGACAGCTGGATGGTGCGCGACGCCACCAGGCTCGGGTTCAGGATCGACGCGGTGGCATTGGCGGGCACCTTGAACTTGTTCTCATAGTGGAGGGTGACCTTCATCTTGTCGCCGGCCGGTTCGATCTTGTCGATCGCCCCGACCCTCACACCCATGATCTGCACCTTGTCGCCCGGATACAGCGCAAGAGTGTCACTGAAGTAGGCGACGACGGTGTTCGTCGTCAGCCTCTTGTACAGGTTGTAACCGACGAAGGCGGCCACCAGCGCCAGCACCACGATCAGCGCCCCGATGATGACCGTCGCGCGGGAAACCGCGGGCAACTTCAGGTTTCGAACGTTGAAAATTGTCGACATCTGCTATCCCCCTACCCCTGCTGCGAACCTGGCGGGAGGAACGGCGGATTCCCCGGCAACGGCGGCTGTCCGGCAGGCGCCAGCTGCTGACCGGGCCCCGGTGTCGCCGGCGCTGGTAACGCCGGTGGCAGCGGTGCGATGCCGGGCGTGAAGTCCGCGGGCAATGGGGGCATCGGGCCGACCGGCACGGTGCGGGCACCTGGCGGCGCCGGCCCAAGCTGGCCGTGCCCGCCGGGTACGTTCGGCGGGATCTGGCCGGGGATGGCCGCGGCGGGCACGCCCGGCGACGGCTGCGGACCGTGCACGTTCGGGTCGGAGGTGGCGACGTTCGGCGGCCCGTACGCGGGACCGCCGAAGGGGCCCACACTCAGGTCGGCGCACGGCAGCGGATTCCCGGGTCGCGGCAGACCGTCGGGCGGTGGCGTGTACGAGCACGGCGAACCTTTCAGCACACCGGGTCCCGGGTTCTCCGGGGTGCCCTCGAGCACGGCGGGTCCCGGCGGCGGGGCGCCGTTGTCGAAGCCCTGGGCGTTCGGATCCGGGAACCGCCAGGCCGGCAAGCCCGCGTCGCGCCAGAACTTCTCGGGGTCGATACCGCGCTTCTTGAATGCGGCGTCCACGAACGGCTGCAGGATCTGGCCCGGTAACAGGTTGACGAGCATCACCTTGAAGTACGGGCCGGACGCGACCGCTTCGCCGAGCGACGCCACGAAGCTGGCCGTGGTGACGAGCGTGTCCATCAGGTCGTATCGACGGTCGCGGAGCACATCGCTGACGACCCGCAACTGTTCGAGGACCTTGTTCAGGTTCGGATTGTCGTCGATGAGACCTTTGACCTGTTCGGAGAACGCGCCGACGCGCTCGAGCAGCATGCCGACCGCGTAGCTGCGTTCGTTGATCGCGCCGAGCAGAGTCTGGGCGTTGACCAGCAGGTTGTTGATCTGCTCGCTGCGGCTGCCGAGGATGCCCGCGATCTTGTTGGCGTTGCGCAGCAGCTTCTTGATGTCCTCGTCGCGCTTGCCGACGGTGTCGGAGAACCGGGCCACCCCGTCGAGCGCGGCGCTCAGGTGCGGGTAGGTCTGGTCGATGGTCTCCGAGAGCACGTTCAGCGACCGCTTTACAGTCTGGGTGTCCCACTCCGAGGCGGCCTTGGTCACGTCGAAGAAAGCGTCGTAGATCTGATACGGCGTCGTTGTCTGGCCGAGCGGCAGAACACCGTTGGCGCGCAACGGTTCCGAACCGCGTGGCTCGATCTCGAGGTTGCGCCGGCCGAGAATGGTGTCGGTGCGGATGGCGGCGCGGCTGTCGGTGCCGATCTGCGTGCCGCCGAGCGAGTAGCCGATCCTGACCTTGTCGCCCTCGATCTCCATGCTGCGCACCACTCCGACGTCGACGCCGGCGATACGCACCTTGTCGCCGTTGGTGATGCCTCCGGTGTCGGAGAACTGCGCGTAAAAGGTAGGCGTCGCGAACAGCATCGGCACGCTGGCGAAGCTTTGACCGACGCCGATGACGAGCACCACGACGAGGATGCCAAGGAGCCCGTTTCGGACCCGGTTCGACCCTTCGAGCGTCCTCATTGCGGCGTGCACCTACCCGACGGCTGGCTGAAGAGTTTGACGGTCCGTACCGGTCCGCCCGGTTGAAGCCCGTTGAGGCGTAGCGAGATATCGCAGGCGTAGAAATTGAAGAAGTCGCCATAGATACCGCCGGCCCGGCCGATGATCTTGAACGCGGTGGGCAGCCTGGTGAGCAGGTCGTTCAGCTCGTCCTTCTGATCAACCAGCGGCTGTAGCGTGACCTCGAGATGCCCGACGGTGCTCTGCAACAACGGCCGGTTGTCGGCGAGGAGATCGGCGACCGTACCTGCCGCGTCGCTGATGTCGGCGACCGAGCCGGCGATCGGATCTCTACGGTTGTTCAGCCCGGAGATCAGCTTCTCGAAATCCTGCACCGTCTGGTCGAATTGGGCTTGGTGCTTGACCGTGGTGTCGAGCACGGTGTTGAGGTTGCGGATCACTTCGCCGATCGCCTGGTCCCGGTCGGCCAGCGCCGAGGTGAGCGATGCCGTCTGATCGAGGATGTCGTTGATGGTGCCCCCCTGGCCCTGGAACACCGTGATGATCGACCGGGCGATCTCGTTGACCTTGTCGGGGTCGAGCGCCCGAAAGACCGGTCGGAACCCGCCGATCAGCGCGTCGAGATCGAGTGCGGGCTGGGTCCGCTCGATCGGGATCGTGCCGCCCGCGGGCATCCGCTTGTCGCTGTCACCCCGCTTGAGTTCCAGGTAGCGGTCGCCGATGAGGTTGAGGTAGCGCACCGACGCGGTGGTGCCCTCGAACAGCGGTAGCGAGCGGTCGACGTTGAATTCGACTTTTGCCTGCGATCCGCCGTTGACCAACTCGACGTTGGACACCTTGCCGACCTCGACACCCGATGCGCGGACGAACTGGCCCGAGCGCAGCCCGCTGGCGTTCGAGAAGATAGCGGTGTAGCCGGTCGTGCGGTCGAAGCGCACCTGCCCGAACACCACGATGATGATCGCGGTGAACATCAACAGCACCACGGAGAAGATGCCGAGTTTGATGGCGGTACCGGTGATTTTCATGGGTTGATCGTGTTCTCCCCCACCTGACGTCCCCAGACGTACTCGATCAGGATCGGCTGGCCCAGCTCGAAGTGGTTGTACGGCGCGATAGACGCACCGGAGTCCATGACGAGATACGGCGCGGGCCACAGGTCGCGGGTGACCGGCTGCCAACAGCCCGGGCGGCCCTCGGGGCCACCCCGGGCGTTCACTCGCGGCAGGTTGTCCGGGTAGACGTAGGGGTTTGCCGCACCCATCAGCTCCGACAGGGTCCGCAGTGAGTAGCCGTTCCCGCCGAGCGAAGCCGCCACTTTGGGCTCCACGTCGTGGAAGTTGCGAATCGTGCAGAAGAGGGCCGGACTGTATTCGTCGAGCAGTTCCGAGGTGATGACGAGGTCCTCCGCGCCGCGAACCAGATAGGGCCCGCCGCGCTCGAAGACGTCGGCGCCGGTGTTGCCGAACCCGACGGCCGACATCAATGCCTGGTCGATGTTGCCTCGCTGCTCGTTGAGCGTGCGAGCGGTGGTGACGGCGTTCTCCAGTCCGGCGAACAGGTCGGGCGCCGCATCGGCGTACACCTCGCCGAGGTCGGCAAGCAGCCGGTTGTCCCGGCGAAGTTCGGGCATCCTGGCGTTGACGTCGGTGAGGATCTCGTTGCCGTTGATGATCGACTGTCCGAACCGCTCACCGAGCCCGTCGAGCGCCTCGGCCGTCGCGGACAGTGTCTGGTTCAGCTTTATCGGGTCGACCTGCTCCGAGAGCGACACGATGGTTTCGAACAACGTGTTGAACTCCGTCGTCACCGACGTAACGTCGATTACATCGGATGACGTGATTCGTTGGGTCGACGGAGTTTTCGGCGAAGTGAAATTGACGTACTTGTTGCCGAAGACGGTCGTGGCGTCGATGCTGGCATCAACGTTCTTCGGAATCAGATCGACGTACTTGTCGTCTACCTCCAGCGTGATCTTCGCTCGCGGTTCACCGCCCACGTCCACCGCCTCGACGGAGCCGACACGTCCGATCTCCACGCCGTTGTAGGTCACCTTGGCGCCGGGGTCCATCGACAGGCCGGCACGAGCGGCCATCATTGTCAACTGGGTGCGTGGCAGGAACTCACCGCGGAACTGGAAGTAAACCAGCACGAGCGCGGCGATCACCAGGAGGGACAACACCAGTCCGGCCAGCTTGTAGGGCGGGGTGCGCGGGTTGTTCAGCGGTGCGGTCATGCCGCTACACCGTCAGGTTGAAGTTCGGGTCGACGCCGTAGAGCGCCAACGCAACGAACAGAACCACGAGCGCCACCGCGACCAGTGATGCCCGCATCGCTCGTCCTACGGCCTCGCCGACACCGACCGGCCCGCCGCTGGCGAAGTAGCCGTAATAGCAGTGGTTGAGCATCACGATGATCGAGATGATCACCGCATCCATGAACGACCAGAACACATCCTCGGGCCGTAGGAAGGTCCGGAAGTAATGCTCGTAGGTGCCCGTCGACTGGCCGTAGAACAGCGTCGTGGTCATCTGACCAGAGAAGAACGACAGGATCATCGCCACCGCGTACAGCGGGATGATCACGACGAAGCCCGCCATGATGCGGGTCGACACCAGATACGAGATCGACTTGATACCCATCACCTCGAGCGCGTCGATCTCCTCGCTGATGCGCATTGCGCCCAACTCCGCGGTGGCGCCCGCGCCGACGGTGGCCGCCAGGGCGACGCCCGCCACCAGGGGCGCGGCCGACCGCACGTTGATCATCGCCGCGAAGAAGCCGGTGAACGCCTCGACACCGATGTTGCCCAGTGACGCGAAACCCTGGATCGCCACGAGCGACGACCCGGACAGGCTGACGAAGCCGACGATCGCCGACGTGCCGCCGATCACGGCCATCGCGCCGGTGCCCATGCCGATCTCGGCGATCAACCGCAGCGTCTCTTTCCGGTAGTAGCGCAGTGCATGCCCGATGGATCCGATCGCAGTGACGACGAACCACGCGACGTGCCCGACGCTGTCCAGTCCCCGGGCAGGGGCGCTCACCAAACCCGTCGTGCGATCGAATGCCCGCGGGAACCGGGAGCGCAGTACCTGAGCGGTCGACATGTCAGCGCCCCGTTCCGAACCGGACACCGATCGTGGTCAGCACCACGTTGACGGCGAACAGCGCGATCACACACAGCACCAATGTTTCGTTGACCGCGGTGCCGACGCCCTTGGCGCCACCAGACACCGTGAGGCCGCGGTAGCAACCGACCAGCCCCGCGATCAGGCCGAACGTGCCGGCCTTCACGATGGAGATCACTACCTCGGGCAAGCCGGTGATCAGCGTCAGCGTGGACACGTAGGCGCCCGCGGAGACGTTCTGTAGGTACACGCCGAAGATGAAGCCACCGACCAGGCCAATGGTCACCACGGCGCCGTTGAGCAGCAGTGCAACGAACGTAGAGGCGACCACACGCGGTACCACGAGGCGATGGATCGGATCGATGCCGAGCACCTCGAGCGCGTCGATTTCCTCACGGATGGTGCGCGCTCCGAGGTCCGCGCAGATGGCGGTGGAGCCGGCCCCGGCCACGACAAGCACTGTCACCAACGGCCCTAGCTGGGTTACCGCGCCGATCGCCGCGCCGGCGCCGGACACGTCGGCGGCGCCGAACTCCGCCAGCAGGATGTTGAGCAGGAAGATGAGGAGCACCGTCAGCGGCGCCGACACCGCCAGGGTGGGTAGAAACGACACCCGGAACAGGAACCAGCTCTGCAGGATGAACTCACGCCACTGAAAAGGGCGCAGGAGGGCCTTGCCGGTGAGGACGCACATCCGCGTGAAACCGCCCACGGCCTCCAGCGCAGGCCTGGTCTGATCGCGGACGTAGTCTCGAATCCCGGTCGATGCCGTCACGAGTCTGCTCCCGCGGCGCAACGGCGACTGTCGTGGTGCCCCGGCAGCCCCTGTCGCACGACACCTCCTTGCCCAAGCCTGGCGGATGTAGCCGTCGTCTCACTACCGGTCGGTAGTAAGACGGACCACAGGAATGTACCCGATGCCGTTCCCGCCGTGCAGGGCATCCGCCGGATTGAGCCTGTAACCGTTAGCAAACCCGTTTCCGTTTCCTAGTCCTTCTGCGCCGCAGCAGAAAACGTTGGCGTAGCGGAACTTTCGCCCGCGTCAATCGAAATTGCGGACCCGAATCGGGTGCGCAATTCGGTTTTCAGGACTTTGCCGGCGGGATTGCGCGGCAACGCGTCGACGACCTCGACGGCCTTCGGGTGCTTATACCGGGCCAGCCGCTGGTCGAGGAACGCATCGAGCGCGCGCAGGTCGAGGTCGTCCTGATCGCCTGCGCTGAGTGCGACGACCGCAACCGGTACCTCACCCCATCTCTGGTCCGGGCGCCCGATCACCGCGACCTCGGCGATGGCCGGGTGGGCGGCGAGCGCGTTCTCCACCTCCGCGCAATAGATGTTCTCGCCGCCGGAGATGATCATGTCCTTCTTGCGGTCGACGACCCAGACGTAGCCCTCCTCGTCCTGCCGGACGAGGTCTCCGGAGTGGAACCAGCCGCCGGCGAACGCTTCCGCGGTGGCTTGCGGATTGTTCCAGTAGCCGGCCATCAACGTCGGTGCGCGGTAGACGATCTCGCCGACCTGGCCGACCGGGACGTCGTTCATGTCGTCGTCCACCACGCGGGCGGAGACGGTGGGGATCACCTTGCCGACCGAACCGAGCTTGCGAATGGCGTCCTCGCCCAACAACATGCAGGTCACCGGCGACATCTCCGTCTGGCCGAACGCGGCGAGGATCTGACTGCCGGGGAAGGTCTCGGCCATCTGGCGCAGCAGGGTGTCCGACGCAGGAGCGGCGCCCCAGGACAGCGCCCGCAGACGCAGGGTGCGGGGCCGCGCCTGCTGTGCGGCACACACCGCCTGCCACTGAGCGGGCACCAGGAAGATCCCGGTGACCTGCTCGGCCTCGAGCACGTCGAGAAGTTCGTCCGGATTGAACGCGCCCAACGGGTAGATCACCGTCGGCCGTCCCAACAGCAGGCCGGGAATCATGTTGCCGATGCCGGCGATGTGGAACAGGGGCACGCCGATGAAGCCGACGTCGTGGTTGATGTCGGCGCCGTTGGTGAACAGGAATGTCAGCGCCTGGCCGGCGAGGTTGGTGTGGGTGAGCACGGCGCCCTTGGGATGGCCGGTGGTCCCGGAGGTGTACATGATCAGGGCCGGAGCGTCGTTGGGGATGTCCACGGTGGCACGCGTGATTTCGGGGGCCTCACCGGCTTCGGCGATCAGGTCGTCGTAGCCGACCACGTCTTGTTCGGTAGCGCCGCCGGCGACGATCACGGTGGTCAACGTCGCTGAAACGTCGGGGAGGTCACGCACGGCGGTCGCGACGTTGGCCAGCACCGCCTCGGTGATAACCACCTTGGCCTGGCAGTCGCTGACCAGAAACGCGATTTCGGGTGGGGTCATCCGGAAGTTGACGGGGACCGCGATCGCGCCGAGCTTGTTGACGGCCAGGAATGACTCGACGTACTCCGTGCGGTTCAGCATGAGGATCAGCACGCGGTCGCCGGAGGCCACCCCGTGTCGGCACAGCGCTGCGGCCAGCGCACCCACCCGCTGATCGAGTTCGCGCCAGGTTGTCGTGCGGCCGAGGTACCGCAGCGCAGTGGCATCCGGCTGCATCAGGGCGTGGCGAGCCAACTGGTTCGTCCAGTTCTGCCTCCGGGCGAGATACGGCTGCGAGGTGGGATCCGGCTCGATCAACTGCTGCTGCTCCGTCTGATGTGGGTTGCGCGTCGTTGATATTTGATCAAACATGGTATTGCCCCGGTCACACTATGGCCTCGGCCGCTCGGGGACAAGCCCTCGTCAGTGCTGGCCAGAAAAGACCGGAGACCACGGTGAACGCACCAACCGCACGGCGGCCGAGGCCGCAGCGCGGGGTCCGGCGCGAGCAGCTGTCCGACGAGGTCGCGGCGCGGTTGCGCGCCGACATCATGACCGGCGTCCTGCGACCGGGCACCTTCGTCCGGCTCGACGAGACCGCTGCGGCGCTCGGGGTGAGCATCACCCCCGTGCGTGAGGCGCTACGCACGCTGCGCGGCGAAGGCATGGTGCAACTCGAACCGCACCGCGGGCATGTGGTGGTACCGCTGACGCGCACCGACGTCGAGGACATCTTCTGGCTGCAGGCCGCGATCGCCAAGGAGCTGGCGGCCACCGCCGCGGTCCGCATCACCGAGGCCGAGATCGACGAGTTGGACCGTCTCAACGACGAACTGGCCGCCGCCGTCGGGAGGCATGCGACGGAGGAGGTCGCCACGGCGGAGTTCGCCTTCCATCGGGTGTTCAACCGGTCCACCGGCCGCATCAAGCTGGCGTGGTTCCTTCTCCACGTCGCCCGCTACCTGCCCGGCCAGATTTACGCCGGCGACCCGCAGTGGGGCGTGTCGGCGGTGGCCGGTCACCGTCAGCTGATCGCGGCGCTTCGCCGACGTGACGTGGCGACCGTCGTCGCGCTGACCGCCGGCGAGTTCACCGACGGCGCGCAGCGGCTGATCGTGCGCCTCGACGAGGCGGGGCTGTGGAGCTAAACCGTGTCGAGCGCTCAGCTATGTACACAAACAGCAATGGTTTCTGTACGCCAGTGCGCGCTCGCCGTCCGCTACTTCGCGGCCAACTGCTCGGCGCGGGCCTTGAGGTTGTCGGCCAGGTAGTCCAGCGTGTCACCAATCGCCTTCTTCACCATCGGCTTCGGGATGGGCAGCCTGGTCTCGACGTCGAGGTCGACGGTCAACAGTGACGTCGCGCCGATCGGCACCACGGAGAACTTCTGCTCCTGCTTCTCGAAGTGGTCGCCCTGCTGCAGCACGGTGAAGATCTGGTTTTCGCCCGGGTAGTACACCGCAGTGATGAACGTGCCGGCCTGGCCTTGCACGACCACGTCGAGGCGTAACTGGCTGGGGCGACCGTCGTTGTAGCGCGCCAGCACCCAGCACCCGTGGATCTCGTCGTTCCACTGCGGGTAGGACTCGAAGTCCGCGACGATCCCCATGATCGCCTCGGCGGAGGCGGCCACCTCGACGGTCTTGCTCACGAGCGGCATTCGACGAGCATATCG
This sequence comes from Mycolicibacterium sp. ND9-15, assembly GCF_035918395.1. Lineage (NCBI taxonomy): Bacteria > Bacillati > Actinomycetota > Actinomycetes > Mycobacteriales > Mycobacteriaceae > Mycobacterium > Mycobacterium jinjuense. The sequence goes on along the minus strand of NZ_CP142362.1, from coordinate 2,501,846 downwards.
ACTACACGCCGGGGTCGACGCGCGCCATTTCCAGCAGGCCGCGGATCGGCTCCGGGATCGGCACCGGCCTGCGACCGGCCCTGGCGACGTAGACATGCACCCAGTGCCCGACCGCAGCGACCGGACCGTCCTGAGCCCACAGCCCCAATTGGTACGTGACGCTGCTGGTGCCCAACCGCGTCACCGCCAGGCCGACCGAAAGTGGTTCCGGGAACCGCAACTCGGCCAGGTACCGGCAGCCCGATTCGGCCACCACCCCCAGCCACGGCACCGTCAGCGGATCGACCTTGATGCTGGTGTTGATCCAGCCGTTGATCGCCGTGTCGAACAACGCGTAGTACACCGCGTTGTTGAGGTGGCCGAACATGTCGTTGTCTGCCCACCTGGTCGTCACAGGCCAGTGCACCGGGAAGTCGTCTTCGCGTGGCGTGACGGCCGGTTCCCGCTCGGTCATGGCAGCAGTCTGGCAGAGCGCAGTTGCCGGCTCGGCCGGCGCGAAGGCAGGCTGGTTCCGATGAGGATCCGCGGTGCCGTGTTGGAGGAGACCGGCCGCTCCCGGCCGTACGCCGAGTCGAGGCCACTGTCGGTCGGGGAACTCGAGCTGGCGCCGCCGGGGCCGGGTGAGCTGCTCGTGCGCATCGAGGCGGCCGGGCTGTGCCACTCCGACCTGTCGGTGGTCGACGGCAACCGGGCCCGGCCGGTGCCGATGCTGCTCGGCCACGAGGCCGCCGGCGTCGTCGAGGAGGTCGGCGCCGGTGTCACCGACGTGGCTATGGGCACCCGCGTGGTGATGACGTTCCTGCCTCGGTGCGGCGACTGCGCGGCGTGCGCGACCGACGGCCTGACCCCTTGCGAGCCGGGCAGCGCGGCCAACGCGGCGGGCACGTTGATGGCCGGTGAACGCCGGCTGTCGCGCGACGGCCGCCCCGTCCACCACCACCTCGGCGTTTCCGGTTTCGCCGGCCACGCCGTGGTCGACCGGCGCTCGGCGGAGCCGGTACCCGGCGACGTGCCCGCGGTCGAGGCCTCGCTGCTCGGCTGCGCGGTGCTGACCGGCGGTGGCGCGGTGATCAACGCCGGCCGACCCCGGCCGGGCGACACCGTGGCGGTCGTCGGGCTCGGCGGCGTCGGCATGGCGGCAGCGCTCACCGCGCTGGCCCAGGACGACGTCCGTGTGGTGGGCGTCGACCGGCTGCCCGGCAAGCTCGAGCGGGCACGTGCCATCGGTGTGCACGACGTATGCACCCCAGAGGAGGCGCGCGAGCGCGGGCTCAAAGCGGCCGTCGTGATCGAAGCCGTCGGCGATCCGGCTGCCCTCGAGGCCGCGGTCGACCTCACCGCCGCGGGCGGGCGGACGGTCACGGTCGGCCTGCCCCGTTCTGACGCGCGAATATCTTTGTCGCCGTTGGGGTTTGTCGCCGAAGGTCGGTCGCTGGTCGGCAGCTATCTGGGTTCGGCGGTGCCTTCGCGGGAGATCCCCTACTTTGTGGGATTGTGGCGCGCGGGACGGCTGCCCGTGGGGTCACTGGTGTCCTCGACGATCACGCTCGACGAAATCAACTCGGGCATGGACGAACTCGCCGACGGCAGGGCGCTGCGTCAGGTCATCCGCTTCGACTAGGGCGTGTCTGACAAAGGTTTTGGGTGCTGTGCCTGAAGCTTGAGGGATGTCGCGATTCGAGTTGTTGTCCGATGCCCAGTGGGCGTTGATCGAGGATCTGTTGCCAGTGCGGACGGGCAAGCGGGGCAGGCCTTTCCAGAATGCCCGCTCGATGGTGGAGGGGATCATCTATCGGTATCGGTGTGGAATCGCCTGGCGTGATGTTCCCGAGGCGTTTGGGCCGTGGCAGTCGATCTGGACCTGGCATCGACGGATGAGTGCCGATGGCACCTGGGACAGCGTGTTGGCGCGGTTGCTAGCCGCCGCCGAGGAGGCCGGGATCATCGATTGGGCGGTGGCCGTGGATTCCACGATTGCGCGCGCCCATCAGCACGCCACGAACGTCACCCGCCACACAGGGGGCTGGGTCGAATTACACGAATCCGGGCGTCGAGCCGCCTGACCACGGTATCGGTCGCTCACGCGGCGGGCTGACCAGCAAGATCCATCACCTCGTCGACGGCCGAGGACGACCCATGGTGGTGCTTGTGGGCCCTGGCCAAGCCCACGACGGGCCGGTGTTCGAGCATTTGCTCGCGCACTTGAAAGTGGACCGCCGCCGCGGTGGCCGAGCGCGTACTCGTCCTGATCGCGTCCGCGGGGATCGGGCCTATTCCAGCCGCGTGACCCGCACTCGACTCCGCCGGCGCGGCATCGGCGCAGTGATTCCCGAACCGTCCGATCAGATCGCCCACCGCAAGCGGCGAGGATCGCGCGGCGGACGACCACCGGCTTTCGACGCCGAGGATTACAAGGGCCGCAACGTCGTTGAACGCAACTTCAACGTCGTTAAGCAATGGCGCGGATTGGCCACCCGCTACGACAAACTCGCCATCGTCTACCGCGGCGCAGCAGTCCTACGCGCCATCACCCTCTGGCTACCCCATTTATCAGACACGCCCTAGTCGCCAGTTCGGTCCAGAACTGATCCCAGGTCTCGTCGAAAGTGTTGGAAATCATCGCCCGACCGGCTTCCCGGTGACATCGGAAGGCTAAACAACTTGCCGGTCAGAACCAGCTGTCGCGCATCTCCAGGGTGGTGCGGTCCAGGCTCGCGAGGAGGTCGAGTTGCGGTGCGGTCTTGGGCAGTTCGTAGCGGAAGAAGTAACGGGCGGCCTGACGCTTACCGTCATAGAAGTCTCCGTCATGACCGTGCGCGGCAACCTCCTGCTGCAACCAGATCCAGGCGACGACGATGTGCCCGAACGCCTCGAGGTAGACCACGCTGTTGGCCATCGCGGCCTCGATATCGCCGGAGCCGAATATCTCGGCGGTCACGGCGGCGAGGCGTTGCCATGCGGCGTCGAGCAAGACTGCGTGCTCGGCGGTCTGGCCGCCGAGCGCGCCCGCCTCCGCCACCGTCCGCCCGATCGCGGTGCCCACCGCGGCCAGGCCGGCCCCGCCGCGCGCGGGGACCTTTCGGCCCAACAGGTCAAGGCTCTGGATTCCGTGCGTGCCCTCGTGGATGGGATTGAGCCGGTTGTCGCGGTAGTGCTGCTCGACGTCGTACTCGCGGGTGTAGCCGTATCCGCCGTGCACCTGGATGGCCAGGCTGTTGGCTTCCAGACACCATTGCGACGGCCAGCTCTTGCCGACCGGGGTCAGCATCTCCAGCAGCAGTGTGGTGCTGTCCCGCTCCTCGTCGGAAGCGGCGCTGTGCGCAAGATCGACCAGCTTCGCGCAGTACAACAGCAGCGCCAGCCCGCCTTCGGCATACGCCTTCTGCGCCAACAACATTCGTTTCACATCCGGGTGCGCGATGATCGGGACCTGCGGTGTCGAGGGATTGTTGGAGGTGAGCGGACGGCCCTGGGGGCGCTCGCGGGCGTACTCCACCGATTTGAGGTAGCCGGTGTAGCCGAGCGCGACCGCGCCCATCCCGACCCCGAGACGTGCCTCGTTCATCATCGTGAACATGTAGGCGATGCCGCGGTGGGCCTCGCCGACGAGGTAGCCGACCGCCCCCGGCCGGCCGCCGGGGGTGTAGGCGCCCTCGCCGAGGTTCAGCACAGTGTTCGTGATACCGCGCTGCCCCATCTTGTGGTTCAGCCCGGCCAGCACCACGTCGTTACGTTCGCCGATCGCACCGTCCGCATCGAGCAGGTACTTGGGCACGATGAACAGCGAGATGCCCTTGGTGCCCGGCGGCCCGCCGGGGATCTTGGCGAGCACCAGGTTGACGATGTTGTCGGTCAGTTCGTGCTCGGCCCCGGAGATCCACATCTTCGACCCGAACAGCCGATAGCTGCCGCCCTCCTGCGGTTCGGCGCGGGTCAGGATATCGGCCAACGACGAACCCGCCTGCGTCTCCGACAGCGCCATGGTCCCCGAGAACCGGCCGGCCAGCATCGGTTTGACGAACCCGTCGATCTGCTCCTCGGTGCCGAACCGGGCCAACAGGTTCGCGTTGGCGATCGTGAGCATCAGGTAACCGGTCGTGCTGAGGTTCGCCGCGGAGAACCAGGCAACCGCGGCCTGCGCCACGGTGGCGGGCAACTGCGCGCCACCGAGCCGGTGCTCCATCGCCATCGCCATGAGGTCGGCCTGCGCGAACGCATCCCAGGCTTCCTTGACCTCCGGTATGACCGTGACCTTCTCGCCGTCGAAGGTCGGCTCGCAGGTGTCGCTCTTCTTGTTGTGCGTCGCGAAGTACCGCGTCGCCAACTGCTCGCACAGATCCAGCACGGCGTCGAAGGTCTCGCGTGAATGCTCGGCGAACCGCTCGCGTTCGGTCAGCTCGTCGACCCGCAACCACTCATAGAGAAGGAAGTCCAGGTCGCGGCGCGACAGCAGGAGCGACTTCACGGCGCGGCCGCAGCGTCGGGTTCGCCGGACAGTGCGTCCACCTGAATGCCCAACGGCGAGTCCGCCCGCACCGACTCGTCGCGGATCAAGCCGCGCAGCAGCGCCGTGCTGAACTCGACGGCGATTTCGGCCGCCGTGCGCCTGCCGTGGGGCCGCAGCCAGCGATAGGCGCCCAGCGTCATGCCGATGTAGCCCAACGCCAGCACATGGGAGTCGCAGTCGTAGAACTCGCCGCTGGCGATGCCGCGGTCGATCACGTCGCGCACGTGCTCGTAGACCTGGGTCTCCTTTTCGCGGATGTAGGCCACCTGGTCCTCGGTGAACCACTCGCTGATGTAGGGGCCCTCCTGGAAGTACACCGCCGCGCGCTCGATGTCGCTGGCGATGCCCACCAGCAGTCGCCGGGTGAAGTGGTAGATCGTCTCGCGGGCCGACGCCGACGGATCGTCGTGCAGCGCGTCGACGGTGAAGTCGGCGGCGCCCTTGTAGATGTCGTAGAGGATCAGCGACTTGCTGGCGTAGTAGTGGTAGACGGTCGCCTTGTTCAGGCCCACCGCGTCGGCGATGTCGTCCATGCGGGTGCCGTGATACCCGCGCGCGGCGAAGAGCTTGGTGGCGACGGCCAACAACTCATCGCGACGAGTCCTCCCGTTTCCGGTGCCGGCGTCCGAAGAGGTCATGGCGACTCACTATATGCAGGCCGGCACCACGTCCGGGCGTCAATCAACTGGTTGGGAGTGTAGGTGTTGGGGTGTCGCCGGCCGCGGTCCGGGTCTAGACTCCGTTCAGTACCGGCCGCACTCGAGAGGTGACCACATGGATCCGAACCCGGACTATGACGCGAGCGACGAGCTGGAGTACGGCATCAACTGGTTCGCCTGGATCCTCCGCGGGGTGTATCCGCCACCGGCCTATCCCCCGGTCTGAGCGGCTGCGCAAGGAAGCGCCCGGATCGCCATGCGGATGGCGACGTAGATCACCGATGAGGTGACGAGAAAGATCGGCCGGCCCCGGCCAGTGCGATGCGCGATGCGCGCTGTCGCGAGCAATCTCTCCTGATCCAACAATCCGCCGAGACTGCGGACAGATCGCGATTCGGCGCGATATCGCGATCTGGCAGCAGTTTCGATGGCGCTCGCCATGCCGTCTATCCCTCACGCCGGGTAAGCGGACGGCTCATGACCGGAGGGCCATGCCGGTCGCCAAGCGGTAGATGGCAGACTTTTCGGATGATCATCGGGATACCTAGCGAATCCCAGGCGGGTGAAACGCGGGTGGCCGCCACCCCGCAGACCGTCGGTGCACTCCTGAAACTGGGCTACACCGTCGTCGTCGAGTCGGGCGCGGGCGCTGCCTCCAGTTTCGCCGATACCGCCTACGAGGACGCCGGGGCGGAGATCGGTGACCCCTGGGCCGCCGACATCGTCCTCAAGGTCAACGCTCCCCGGGACGATGAGATCGCACTTCTCAAGGACGGCGCAACGCTGGTCAGCCTCATCTCCCCGGCGCTAAACCCGGAGCTCGTCGAGAAGCTGTCCGCCCGCCCCATCACCGTGCTGGCGATGGATGCCGTCCCGCGTATCTCGCGGGCGCAGTCGCTTGACGTGCTGTCGTCGATGGCGAACATCGCCGGATATCGGGCAGTCGTCGAGGCCGCGCACAGCTTCGGCCGGTTCTTCACCGGACAGGTGACCGCGGCCGGCAAGGTGCCCCCGGCGAAGGTGCTGGTGGTCGGCGCGGGGGTGTCCGGGTTGGCCGCCATCGGCGCGGCCGGCAGCCTCGGCGCGATCGTGAAAGCGACGGACCCGCGGCCGGAGGTCGCCGATCAGGTCCGTTCCCTCGGCGGGGAATACGTGTCGATCGAGTCGGCGGAGGCTGAAGTTTCGACGACCGGTTACGCCAAAGAGATGGGCGAGGACTACAAGGCCCGCGAGGCCGCGCTGTACTCCGAGCTGGCCAAGGACGTCGACATCATCATCACCACGGCGCTGATCCCGGGTAAGCCCGCACCGCGCATCATCACCGCGGACATGGTCGCGTCGATGAAGCCCGGAAGCGTGATCGTCGACATGGCCGCCTCCAACGGCGGCAACGTCGAGGGCACGGTGAAGGATCAGGCCATCGTCACCGACCACGGCGTGACCATCATCGGCTACACCGATCTGGCGGGGCGCCTGCCCGCAACCGCCTCGCAGCTATACGGCACCAATCTGGTGAACCTGCTCAAGTTGCTCACGCCGGAGAAGGACGGGCAGTTCACCCTGGACTTCGACGACGTCGTCCAGCGGTCGGTGACCGTGGTCCGCAACGGCGAGACCACGTGGCCGCCACCACCGGTCCAGGTGTCCGCGGCACCCGCGGCCGCTGCCGCGCCGGTGGAGGTCGGCACCGCCAAGCAACCGATGACGACCGCGCGGCGGCTGGGGTTGACGTTCGCCGCCGCGGCGGTGCTGTTCGCTCTGATCGCACTCTCGCCCGCCGCACTGCAGGTGCACCTGACCGTGTTCGCGTTGGCGATCGTGATCGGTTACTACGTGATCGGCAACGTGCACCACGCACTGCACACCCCGCTGATGTCGGTGACCAACGCGATCTCCGGCATCATCGTCGTCGGCGCGCTGTTGCAGATCGGCCACGGAAGTGTCGCCATCACCGCACTGGCAACGGCAGCGATCCTGCTTGCCAGCATCAACGTCTTCGGCGGCTTCGCGGTGACCCGCCGCATGCTGGCGATGTTCACGAGGAGCTAGATCATGTTCTCCATATCGACCGCCGCCACCGGCGCCTACGTCGTCGCCGCGCTGCTGTTCATCCTGGCCCTGGCCGGCCTGTCCAAGCACGAGACGTCAAGGGCCGGAAATGCTTTCGGTATCGCCGGTATGGCCGTCGCGCTGCTCGCGACGATCGCGCTAGCGCTGGCCCGCCACATCGAACCGCTGGGCCTGGCGCTGCTCATCGGCGCGATGGTCATCGGGGCTGCGATCGGCCTGTGGCGCGCCAAGGTCGTCGAGATGACCGGTATGCCCGAGTTGATCGCGCTGTTGCACAGCTTCGTCGGCCTGGCCGCAGTGCTGGTCGGCTGGAACGGCTATCTGCACGTCGAAGGTGAGCTGGCCGGATCCGAGGCCGCGCAGCTGGCGCAGGAGGGCATGCTCGGCATCCATTCGGCCGAGGTCGTCATCGGGGTGTTCATCGGTGCGGTGACGTTCACCGGTTCGATCGTCGCCAACCTAAAACTCTCGGCTCGCATCAAGTCCGCGCCGATGATGTTGCCCGGCAAGAACTTCCTCAATGTCGGCGCGCTCGTCGTCTTCGCCGCGCTCACCGTCTGGTTCGTGATCGACCCGCAGCTGTGGCTGCTGGCGGTGGTCACTGCGCTTGCGCTGCTGCTCGGCTGGCACCTGGTCGCCTCGATCGGGGGCGGCGACATGCCGGTGGTGGTGTCTATGCTCAACAGCTATTCCGGTTGGGCCGCAGCAGCTTCGGGCTTCTTGCTGTCCAACGACCTGCTCATCGTCACCGGCGCGCTCGTCGGCTCCTCGGGTGCGTACCTGTCCTACATCATGTGCAGGGCGATGAACCGCTCGTTCATCTCGGTGATCGCAGGCGGCTTCGGGATCGAGGCCGGGCCCGCCGACGACAAGCACTACGGCGAGCACCGAGAGATCACCGCCGACGGGGCGGCCGAGCTGCTCGAATCGGCCACTTCGGTGATCATCACACCGGGGTACGGCATGGCCGTCGCCCAAGCCCAGTACGGTGTCGCCGAGTTGACCCGCAAGCTGCGCGAGCGCGGCGTCAACGTGCGGTTCGGCATTCACCCCGTCGCGGGACGACTGCCCGGCCACATGAACGTGCTGCTGGCCGAGGCGAAAGTGCCCTACGACATCGTGCTGGAGATGGACGAGATCAACGATGACTTCGACGACACCGACGTGGTGCTCGTCATCGGCGCCAACGACACAGTCAACCCGGCGGCCTCCGAGGACCCCGGCAGCCCGATCGCGGGCATGCCCGTCCTCACGGTGTGGAACGCCAACGACGTCATCGTGTTCAAACGGTCCATGGCCTCGGGCTACGCAGGCGTGCAGAACCCGCTGTTCTTCCGTCAGAACACCCAGATGCTGTTCGGTGACGCCAAGGACCGGGTGGACGCGATCAACGCCGCGCTCACCGAAGCGGTCTCCTCCGCGCGCTAGATTTTTCGCATCGGCGCGATCCCCCGGTCGTCCGCGGTGTCGAATTCGCCGCGCGAGGTCATTGGCAACGCTGCGGAAACTTGGCCGCCTGGTGGAGCGCAATGCCCTCGATGCAGCCACACGTGGTACGCGGCGACGCTGTTCGCGGTAATTCCGATCCGGAACTTCATGCCCGGCGCGCCCGGGGCGTGGATCGACCGCATCCTCGCGTCGTGGATGCTGCTCGCGGGACCGCGGCGATGGGACTGTACTTCACCGCCTGGTGAAAACGCAGACTGAACAGTGCCCTGATCGCGGGCGCCTCGCCGGATTGCCTAATGTTCGGTGCATGACGGTCGACCGGTTGTTGCCTTCCGCTGACGCAGAGGACCTGATCGCGCTCACCCGCGACATCGCCGACAAGGTGCTCGACCCGATCGTCGACGACCACGAGAGCGCCGAACGCTATCCCGAAGGCGTGATGGCTCAGTTGGGCGCAGCCGGCCTGCTGAGCCTGCCGCAGCCCGAGGAATGGGGTGGCGGCGGCCAACCCTACGAGGTGTACCTCCAGGTGCTCGAGGAACTTGCGGCGCGCTGGGCGGCGGTCGCGGTCGCGGTGAGCGTGCACAGCCTGTCGTCGCATCCGCTGCTGGGATTCGGCACCGACGAGCAGAAGCGGCGATGGCTCCCCAGGATGCTCTCGGGAGAGCAGATCGGCGCCTACAGCCTGTCCGAGCCGCAGGCGGGTTCCGACGCGGCGGCGCTGCGGTGCGCCGCGGTCAGAACCGAAGGCGGCTATACACTCAACGGCTCCAAGTCCTGGATCACCCACGGCGGGCGCGCCGACTTCTACACCCTGTTCGCCCGGACAGGCGAAGGGTCGCGGGGTATTTCGTGCTTCCTCGTGCCCGGTGATCTGCCCGGGCTCACCTTCGGCAAGCCCGAGGAGAAGATGGGCCTGCACGCCATCCCGACCACCTCGGCGTTCTACCAGGACGCTCACATCGATGCGGACCGATTGATCGGCGAGGAGGGCCAGGGTTTGCAGATCGCTTTCTCCGCACTGGATTCCGGGCGGTTGGGCATCGCCGCGGTCGCGACCGGACTGGCGCAGGCCGCCCTCGACGAGGCCGTCGCCTACGCCAACGAGCGAACCACGTTCGGGCGCAAGATCATCGATCATCAGGGCCTGGGATTCCTGTTGGCTGACATGGCGGCCGCGACCGCCAGCGCGCGTGCGACGTATCTGGACGCGGCGCGACGGCGTGATCTGGGCCGACCCTACTCCCAACAGGCGAGCGTGGCCAAACTCATCGCCACTGACGCCGCGATGCAGGTCACCACCGACGCCGTGCAGGTGTTCGGGGGCGCGGGCTACACCCGCGATTACCGAGTCGAGCGATACATGCGCGAAGCGAAGATCACCCAGATCTTCGAGGGCACCAACCAGATTCAGCGCCTCGTCATCGCCCGCGGGCTCACTTCTTGACCGCAGGCTCCGGCGGCGAAGTGACCGTGACCTGCGTTCCGTAGCCGTCCTCGGAGCTCACCTGCATCGACCCGCCCATCGCACCGAACCGGGCCAGCAGCGAGCCCAACCCGATATGGCCGTCTGCGACGTACTGTTCGAGCATCGACGGGTCGAATCCCTTGCCGTCGTCGGTCACGGTCAACACGATTCGGTCCCCACGGCGTGACAGGCCGACCCGCACCGCGGTCGCGCCGGCGTGCTTGTGGATGTTGGCAAGCAGTTCCCGCGCCGCCCGGTACAGCAGCTGCTGCGACTCGGGCTTGCCGACATCGTCGAGATCCGCATCGACGACGTAGTTGCCGCGGGACTCGAACTGCCGCAACAACTCTCGCACCGCAGGGGTCAGCCCGAGCTGAGCGAGGACCTGCGGGTGCAGTTCGGTCACCGTCGAGCGCAGCGCGGCAGCGGTCTGCTGCAGCGCGGTGTGCACCGCGTCGAGCGCGGGATCGCCGGCGCGTTCACGGACCTCGTCGAGGTCCAAGTGCGCCGCAAGCAGTGTCTGCAGGGGTCCGTCGTGCAGATGCTCGGCGACCTCTCGGTTGTGCCGCTCGTCGGCCTGCATCGCTTCGGACACCAACTGGCGCCGCACCTCCTGCAGGCGCAGCACGCGCGCTTGGCGGCGCACCAGCACCGCACAGAGCGCGGTCGTCGCCGCGGCGGACCACAGCAGGAAGCCGAACTGCGTGTAGACGACATCCGGCAGGCCGACCGAATCGTCGCGTTTGGAGTAGACGATCCACACCGCCAGATATGCGATCGCCGTACCGGTTCCGAGCAGCGCGGTCAACGTCGGCCGGTCCTGGAACGCCACCGCGATCGGCAGCAGGAAGAACACCGGCAGCAACGCCGCGGTCGCGCCCCCGGACACCAGGCATAAGACGACGATGACGAGGACGTCGACCCCGGTCGACGCCCAGTCCGCCCACCGGGGCACCGGTCCGCGAAGAACCATCACCAGCCACAGCACTGCGGCGGTCGCCCAGACCCCCAGCACAGCGGCGTAGAAGCCGGGTAGCCAGTGGTCGACGTCCCAGATCCACACCAATGCGCCGACGAGCGCGATCAGCGGCAGCCGTAGAACCGCGGTGACGCGCACAGGTTCTGCGGCGAAGAAGCTTGCGATGCGGTCCATTTAGTTCAACAGCTTGCGGCGCATCGCCTCGGCGACGGCGGCGCCACGGTCGTTGACGCCGAGCTTCTCGTAGAGCCGCTGGACGTGGGTCTTCACGGTCGATGGGGCCAGATACAGCTGCTTGGCCATCGCCGGAATGCTGGTGCCGGACGCGATCAGGTTGAGCACCTCGCGTTCTCGCGAGCTGAGCACTGGGCCTTCGGGCTCGGCGCGCTTGCGGATCTCGCCGGCCAATCCGGCGGCCAGCCGCGGCGCGACCACGTCGCGACCCTTGGCGCAGTCGAGAACCGCAGCCACGAGTTCGGAGCGGGTCGACTCCTTGGGCAGAAATCCCGCCGCGCCGTTCTGCAGCGCTTGGTAGACGATCGCCGACTCGTCGTGCGCCGAGACGAGCAGCACCCGGGTGGGTAGTTCGTCGCGCAACACCGCGGCGGCCACCTCGGCGCCGTCCATCCCGGGCATCCGGTAGTCGAGCAGCGCGACCTGCGGCGTGTGCGAGCGGATCGCAGCGAGCGCCGTCATCCCGTCGTCGGCCTCGGCCACCACCTCGATCTGACCGCTGGAGACCAGCGCACGGACCACGCCGTCGCGAAACATCGGGTGGTCATCACCCACCACCACCCGCACCTTTTCGCTGGTGAAGCCCGTCGCCACGCATTTCAGCTTGGCATAGCGGCCGCCTCGTTTCCGCCGATTGGGGGACACCGGATTCATCCGGTTCGACCACCGTTCGCCCGACATACAGCGCGCCTGGGCTGCACCAGTCTTGAGTCATCGCCGAGACAGACCGGCGGACGGAACAACAAACAACTGCCACAGGAGAATTCGAAATGACCACCAACACCACTCGCCGCGTCGCTCGCCACTTCGCACTGCCGATCGTCGCAGCCGGGATCGTCGCTGGGGCGCTCGGTTTCGCCGGTGCCGCGAACGCCGGCACCTACTCGCCCGACAACACGCCGCGGCCGGGAATCGTCGCGGCGCCGTCCCACACGGCTCCATCGGGTCAGTCGGGATCACGTGGCCACCGCGTCGACCACCTGCAGATCGTGCAGCCGAGCTGGCACCCCTGATTCTCTACGGACAGCAAAGAGCGGGGCACCACAGGTGCCCCGCTCTTGTGCTTGGTTCCTAAACCGCGGTCAGTACGTCGGCGGTCTGCAACGCCTGAGCGACGCCGGAGACGATCGCTGCCAGGCGGATCGCCTCGAAAATCGCCGTCCGCGACACCTCGGCGTCACGGAGCGTCTTCTCGTGCGCCGCCACGCAGTTGCCGCATCCGTTGATCGCCGACGCCGCCAACGACCACAGCTCGAAGTGCTCCTTCGCGACACCGGGGTTGCCGATGATGTTCATCCGCAGGCCCGCCCGGAGATCGTCATAGGCGCCGTCGAGCTGGCCCTTGGTGCGGTAGAACACGTTGTTCATCCCCATGATCGCGGCCGCGCCGAGGGCCGCGTTGTAGGCCTCCTCGCTGAGGACGTCGAGTGCGTCCTCGGCGATCTCGCGCAGCAGCCGCTCGGACTTGGTCGCGGCGGCGGTCGCCACCAACGCGCCCCATAGCTGTTCTTCGGACAGCTCGGTGGTCCTGACGATGCTGCCGAAGTTCAGCTTCAGATCCTTGGCGTATTCGGGCAGCGCTTCCTTGATGTTGTCGATGCTCACGGTCACACCGCCTCGGCCAGCAGCTCGGCCGGCTTGATCGTGGGATCGCCCTTCTTCCAGTTGCATGCGCACAGCTCGTCGGACTGCAGCGCGTCGAGCACCCGCAGCACCTCGTCGACATTGCGGCCCACGGACCCGGCGGTCACCGACACGAACTGGATCTCGTTGTTGGGGTCGACGATGAAGGTCGCCCGGTCGGCGACACCGTCGTCGTTGAGCACGCCGGTGGCCAGCGCCAGCTCACGCTTGAGGTCGGAAGCCATCGGGAACGGCAGCTTCTTGAGGTCATCGTGCTGGGCGCGCCACTGGAAGTGAACGAACTCGTTGTCGACGGACACCCCGATCACCTTCGCGTCGCGGTCCTCGAAATCATCGTTGAGCTTGCCGAACGCCGCGATCTCCGTCGGGCACACGAAGGTGAAGTCCTTGGGCCAGAAGAAGACGATCCGCCACTTGCCCTCGTTGTCCTCGCTGGTCACGCGGGTGAAGTAGTCGTCGGGTTGCTTGGCATCGACCTCGGACAGATCACCGCCGACCACCGCCGCCATGTCGTAGCTGGGGAATTGGTCACCGATCGTCAACAATGCCATCGCTAGTACACCATCCTTGTCGTTTAGTTTGGATTCAGTCCAATTCTGCGCGTCTTGGCCTGCGAAGACAAGCCCAACGAACGTGATTGTGGCCACACGTCGCTACGAAATAGGTTCGCTTTCAGCCTATTTCGTCGAGCCGCCAAGGCGTTGCTACCGTAGGGGAGGTGTCCGACATCAGCGAGAACGACCCCATCGAAGATGTCGCCCCTGGCGACGTCGTCCTCGTCGACCGCGGCGACGCAGAGCCCGTCCCGTGCAAGGTGGTCCACAAGGACGGCGCCGACGGCGGCTGCCTGGTCACCTACGAGGTCGACGCCGGCACGACGTTTCAAGTCGAGTACCCGGCCGGCGCCCTCGTCACCCGTTCCCTCGAGGCGAAATGGGAGTCCGGGCAAAGCCCGACGCAGCACAAGCCGGTCTGACGGGGTGACATATCGTGGCTGGCATGGACTTCGCGCTGTCGGCCAAGGCTAAGGACTACCACAACCGCCTGACCGCTTTCATGACGGAGTTCGTCTTTCCCGCGGAGGCTGATTACCACCGCTACCGCGAGGAGGCCGGGCCCAAGGACCACACCGTCCCGCCGGTAGTCGAGGACCTCAAGAAGATCGCCAGGGAACGGGGGCTGTGGAACCTGTTCCTGCCCGCCGAGTCCGGTTTGACCAACCTCGAGTATGCCCAGCTGGCCGAGCTGACGGGCTGGAGCATGGAGATCGCGCCGGAGGCCACCAACTGCGCGGCGCCCGACACCGGAAACATGGAAACGCTGCATCTGTTCGCCAACGAGGCCCAGCGCAAGCAATGGCTCGAACCGCTGCTGGCGGGCGAGATCCGCAGCGCCTTCGCGATGACCGAACCGGCGGTCGCCTCCTCGGACGCCCGCAACATCGAGACCACGATGCTGCGCGACGGGGACGACTACGTCATCAACGGGCGTAAGTGGTGGATCACCGGGGCCGCCGACCCGCGCTGCAAGATCATGATCGTGATGGGCCGGACCAACCCCGACGCGGCCAGCCACCAGCAACAGTCGATGATCCTGGTGCCCACCGACACCCCGGGCGTGGACATCCAGCGATCGCTGCCGGTGTTCGGCTGGCAGGATCAGCACGGGCACTGCGAGATCGTCTTCGACAACGTCCGGGTGCCCACGGCGAACCTGCTGCACGAAGAGGGCAGCGGGTTCGCGATCGCCCAGGCTCGGCTGGGCCCGGGCCGCATCCACCACTGCATGCGGGCGCTGGGCGCGGCCGAGCGTGCACTGGCACTGATGATCGACCGGGTGCAGAAGCGGGTGGCGTTCGGCAAGCCGCTGGCCGAACAGGGCGTGGTGCGCGAGTCGATCGCCAAGTCGCGAAACGAGCTCGACCAGGCCCGGCTGCTCTGCCACAAGGCAGCGTGGACCATCGACCAGCACGGCAACAAGAGCAAAGACACCCAGGTGCAGGTGGCCCAGATCAAGGCCGTCGCTCCGCAGGTGGCGTGCGATGTGATCGACCGCGCCATCCAGGTGCACGGCGGGGCGGGTGTCAGCGACGACTTCCCGCTGGCCCGGCTGTACAGCTGGCACCGCGCGATGCGGCTGTTCGACGGGCCCGATGAGGTGCACATGCGCACCATTGCGCGAGCCGAATTGGGCAGGGAGAAAAGCGCTCTCGCTTCGGCGGCGAGCCGCCAATCGGATCATGCGGCGAGCCGCCAATCGGATCATGCGGCGAGCCGCCAATCGGATCATGCGGCGACCGGAGGGGCCGGGTAGGTGCCCGGCAACCCTGACGCCCTGTCGGGGGCGTGGAACTTCCGCGACATCGCCGAGGAGACCGGGATCGCGCCGGGACGGTTCTTCCGGTCCAGCGAGCTGAGCGGACTCGATGACACCGGCCGCGACCTACTGCGTCGACTCGGCATCACCGATGTCGCCGACCTGCGCTCGGAACGCGAGGTCGAGCGTCGGGGGCCGGGGCAGGTGCCCGAGGGCGTCGCGATCCACCGGTTGCCGTTCCACGAGTTGGCCAAGCCCGGGGCCGAGGCGCCCCACGAGCAGAGCTTCCAGCGCATGATGTCCGAAAAGCCCGACGACGAGGACGTCACCGTCGCCGCGAGCCGGTTCATGGTCGAGGAGTACCAGCGGTTCCCGACACTGCCGGGCGCACATCTTGCTGTGCGGCAAGTCATTTCAATGTTGGCCGGCCAGCGCCCGGTCATTACCCACTGCTTCGCCGGCAAAGACCGCACCGGGTTCACGGTCGCGACGGTACTCGAGGCGGTCGGCGTGGATCGCGACGCGATCGTGTCCGATTTTCTTCGCAGCAATGAGGCGGTGTCCCGTCTTCGCGACAGCATCCTCTCCTCGATCCGCGACAGGTCCGAGAACAGCACCGACGAGATCGTCACGTTCGCCGAGGCGCGACTCACGGAGGAGGTGCTCGGCGTGCGCGAAGAGTACCTGGAGACCGCTCGCCGCTCGATCGTAAAGAACTACGGCTCGCTGCGCGGCTATCTCGGGGCCGTCGGAGTGCGGGACGACCAGGTGCGACGGCTGCGCGTCCAACTCCTGACCTGACGGCCGACTACGTCGAGCCCTTCTCGTCCTCGTACTTCTTGGTCATGTGGTCGATCGCGTTGAGCTGTGTCTGGGCCAGGTCTTCGCGCACATCGCGGGCCCGCGCCGCGGCGTCCAGCGTCGGCTGGGCCTGGCCCTGGAAGTGCGGGATGACCTCGGCGGCGAACAACTCCGCGGAGCGTCTGGTGGCCGCCGGGTTGGCCCATTCGTGGCCCATCTGCAGCATGCACCCGAAGCCGCCGGACTGGTCCCATAGCCGCTGCACCTGCGCGCGGGCCCGTTCGGGCGTACCGATGACGCCGGCGCCCGCGTTGTTGATGATGTCGATCATGTCGTCGATGCGGTCGCCGGGAATGGTCATCTGCGGGAACGCCGCGACCTTCTGGAAGTACTCGAACCACGGCTCGATACCGAAGCGGACGTCGGCGCGCGCCTGCTCGTCGGTCTCGGCGATGTGCATGGGGCAGACCAGCGACCAGTTTCTTCGGTCGACGGTGGTGCCGAACGCGGCCGCGCGTTCTTCGGCGATGCCCCAGTGGTGTGCGAGCGCGTCGAAGCCCTCGACGACGAGCGTCGCGCCGATCGACAGCAGGCCGATGCCGTGCTTACCCGCGAGCCGCGCCCCGGTCGGCGAAGCCACCGCGGCGACGGCCAGCGGGATGCCGCCCTCCGAATAGGGCGCGAGTTGCAGCCGCGCATCGAACAATTCGTGTGTGGGAGTCTTGGCCGAGACGGTCTGCCCGGCGAGCAGCCGGACGACGATGTCGAGGTTGGTCTCCAGCAGTTCGCGGGTGTCGGTGGGCGTCAGGCCGATCATCGCCGAGTCGGTGGGAAGCGAGCCGGGTCCCATGCCGCCGATGATCCGGCCGTGCGTGAGGTGGTCGAGCAGCATCAACCGATCGGCCGTCCACAGCGGGTTGTGGTACGCCAGCGAGATGACACCGGTGCCGAACCGGATCCGCTTGGCGCGCTGGGCGGCCGCGGCGATGAACACCTCCGGCGAGCTGATGATCTCGCTGCCCGCCGAGTGGTGTTCGCCGATCCAGGCCTCGTCGAAGCCGAGCGCGTCGAGGTGCTCGACGAGTTCCAGGTCGCGCTGGATTGCAAGCGTCGGGTTGGTCCCGGCACGGTGAAACGGTGCGATGAAGTATCCGAAGCGCAACTTGGCCATTCCTGAAACGTAGCCAGTGCGCGGCGCCTTGTAGCGCTATTGCGTCAGGTAGACCCCGCCGACCCAGGCGACGGTGGCGAGCAGCGCGCCGACCAGTTCGACTCCAACCGACAACGCGACGCCCTTCAGCGCATGTTTCGTCGATGCCCACGCGATACGCTGATCATGCCGGTTGGCCAGTTCGGCCAGGTAGATGCCCAGCACGAAGCCGATCGGCAACCCGAGAACGGGGATCACGAAGAAGCCGATCACCCCGAGCGCCGCGCCGGCGACCAGGCTCCAGGTGCGCACGTCCGCTGCGCGCATCCGCCGCACCGGCCACGTGTACTTGATCAGCGTGGCCGCACCGAGCACCACGGTCGCCACGCCGAGCGTCGCCCAGGCCGTGAGGCTGTTCTCCTGGCTTTCGTAAACGGCCCATACCGTGATCGCCCCGAACACCAGCAAGACACCGGGCAGCACCGGGACGACGATTCCGACGATGCCGACCGCGATGGCCAGCGCGACAAGCACGATCCCGCCCGCGCTCATGCGTCGAATCTACTTGTCACGGGCGCCGGCCCCGGACCCACTGGATGCTGCGCAGGGTTTTGCTGCCCACACCGGCGAAACCGTGTTGCTCGAACAGGTCGCCGAGATCGTCTTCGCCGAAGAAGTGTGCCCCGCCGCTCGACAGCAGCCGAAGGGGCGGCGGCACGTTGCCCACCGTGGGCACCATGATCGCGATGCGGCCGCCGGGCCGCAGCACCCGAAACATCTCCGCGACCGCAGCCGACGGCTCCGGAATCAGTTGCAGCACCGCCAGTGACGTCACCGCGTCGAAGGTCGCTTCCCGGAACGGCAGCCGCTGGGCGTCCGCTCGCAGGAACCCGATGTTCGGCGCCGTCTGTGCGCTGACCGCACGGGCCAGCATCGGTTCGGAGATGTCGATACCCAGAGCCAGCCCGTCCGGTCCCACGGCGCGCGCCAGCGCTGCGGTCACGTTGCCGGGTCCGCTTCCGACGTCGAGCGCGACCCCGCCGGCTGCGATGTCGAGCCAGTCGATCGGCAGCTGCCACGCACCGACGAACCGGCGGGCGAAGGCCTGTGCGTGGTCGTAGAACATCGACCCTGGTCCAGAGGCCCATACGGTCTGGATGAAGCCCGTGTTCTTCGGCGGCGCATGGCTGGGCGAGTCGTCGAGTACGTCCAGGTAGCCGTTGCTGACGTCGGGATGCGATGGCGGTTCGGTGAAGAGTTCGAGTGCCCGCTTCAGTGCCGGCGGCACCTGCGCGCTCAGTTGATCGGTCACCCTTCCACGTTACGCCTGGCGTTCAAGCGCCCAGCTGGTCGGCCAGGTCACCGAAATCGGCTGCCATGACGTCGAATTCGCCGTCCTCAATTTTCGACGGGCGGCGCCTGCCACGGCCGTTCTCCAGCGGACGGTCGACATGGGCGGTCATCAGCCCCGCTCGCTTCCCCCCTCGCAGGTCACTGGCGTGGGCGGCCACCAGCATCAGCTCGCCGGGTGCCACGTCGAGCAGTTCGGCGCAGCCGAGGTAGGACTCGACGTCGGGCTTGTAGTGGCGGAACAACTCGGCCGAGATCACGCAGTCCCACGGCAGGCCTGCCCTTTTCGCCATGTTCGTGAGCAGCGAGACGTTTCCGTTGGACAGCGTTGTGATGACGAAGCGTGACTTCAGCCGGGTGAGGCCCTCGACGGAATCCGGCCACGGGTCGAGTCGATGCCAGGCTCGGTTGAGATGGTCGACGGCCTCGTCGGGAACCGTGATACTCATCTGCTCGAGCAGCCCGAGCAGGATCATCCGGTGGAGGCCGTCGATGTTGGTCCACGGGAGCTCACCGCGGCGCACCCGGTCCATCGCGGGTGGGTAGCCGGCGCGCCAGTCATCGGCGAACGCGGCCCAATCCGCCGCCACGCCATGGGTACGGCCGAACTGCTCGAGCTCGCGGATGATGCTCGAGCGCCAGTCGACCACGGTGCCGAAGACGTCGAACGCCAGTGCTTTCGGCACTTACGGCTCCAGCACGACCTTGCCGAGCACGCCGCCGTCGGCCAGGGTCTGCAGGGCCTTTGCGCCCTCGGCCAGCGGGAAGCGCATCGGGGGCGGTGGCCGCAGGCCGGCTTTGACCAGTTGCGCGACGCCGAACTCGAACACCGACTGCGATCCCGGCCGGCGGTTGACGTATTCGCCGTAGCCGACCCCGATGACCGCGACGTTGCGTAGCAGTAGCCGGTTCACCTTGACGGTCGGAATCCCGCCCGCCGCAAAGCCGATGACCAACAGCCGGCCCTCCACTGCGAGCGCACGGATCGCGTCGTCGAACGCGTCACCGCCGATCGGATCGACCACCAGATCGACGCCGCGGCCGTCCGTCGCCTCCTGCACGGCCTTCAACCAGCCCTCGGTCAGTGGCAGCACCACATCGGCGCCCAGCGACTCGACGAACTCGATGGCATGCGGTCTGTGCACCATCGCGATCACCCTGGCGCCCAACGCTTTCGCGATCTGCACCGCGGCGGTGCCCACTCCGCCCGCCGACCCGAGTACCAGCACCGTCTCACCGGGCCGCAGCGCACCGCGCTTGGCCAATGCGAAGTACATCGTCTGGTAGTTGCCCAGCAGTGCAACGGATTCCGCGTCGCTCAGGTCGTCCGGAGTGGGCATCAAGTTGTCCGGTGTGACCGCCACCCGCTGCGCCCACGCCCCGAGCGCCGACAGCGCGGTCACCCGTTGACCGGCTTTGAACTCCGACTCGTACGGCGCCGACCGCACCACCCCGGCGACCTCCATGCCGGGGACGAACGGCGGATCGAGTCGCAGTTGGTACTCGCCGCGCAGCAGCAACAGATCGGGGAAGCTCACCCCGGCGGCACCGACGTCGACCACGACGGCGTCGTCGCCGGCGACGTCGGCAGGGTCTTTCAGGTCGGTGTAGACCAGTCCGGCCGGTCCGGTGAGCTCCTGCGCGACAAGCGCTTTCATCCAGGACTCAGCCGAGGCTGAAGGTGGCGCGCTGAGCCGCCGACAGATCGGTGATCTCGCCCCACTTGGCGGCGATGTCGTCGACCGACGGAACCTCGGAGAAGGTGACGCCCTCATTCTGGAACAGTGCCGTGCGCTGCACCTTGCCGCCACCGACGATGAAAACCGAAGCCGTGTCCGGCAGTTCCTCGGTCATCAAGTAGGCCACCACGGGCGCAACATATTCCGGCGTCAGCTTCTCGAAGACCTCCGGCGGCAGAATGTCCTGCGTCATCCGGGTCGCCGCGATCGGCGCGACCGCGTTGGTCTTGATGTTGTACTTCGCGCCCTCCTGCGCCAACGTGTTGATCAGCCCGACGAGGCCGAGTTTGGCGGCGCCGTAGTTGGCCTGACCGAAGTTGCCGAACAGACCGCTGGTCGACGTCGCGACGACGACCCGGCCGAAGTTGTTCTCCCGGAAGTGCGGCCACGCCGCGCGGATCACGTTGTAGCCGCCGTACAGGTGCACCTTCAGCACGGCGTCCCAATTGGCGAACTCCATCTTGTGGAACGTGCCGTCGCGCAGGATGCCCGCGTTGGAGACCACGCCGTCGACCTTGCCGAACTCGTCGAGCGCGGTCTTGATGATGTTCTCGGCGCCCTCGGGCTCGGCGACGCTGTCGTAGTTCGCCACCGCGCGGCCGCCCGCGTTTTTGATCTCCTTGACGACCTCATCGGCCATGTTGTGCCCGGCACCGGTGCCGTCACGCGAACCGCCGAGGTCGTTGACGACGACGCTGGCGCCCTCCTTGGCGAGCGTCAACGCGTACTCGCGCCCCAGTCCGCCGCCGGCTCCGGTGACGACGATGACGCGATCCTGCACTCCTGGCATGGGGTTCCTTTCTAGAACAACCGTCTGGCGAGCTTGAATGCCTTCTCTGTATACGGGGGATAGATGAAGGCGCCGATGTCGGGTCGGGTCGGCTTGGTCATCACGGTCTTGCGGTGGCTGAACGTCTCGAAGCCGAACTTGCCGTGGTAGGCGCCCATACCGGACGGGCCGACGCCGCCGAACGGCAGCTTGCTGGTCGCGAAGTGGAACAGCAGGTGGTTGACCACCATGCCGCCCGCGGGGATCTCCTTGACCACCCGTTCACGGATACTCTTGGTCTTGGTGAACAGGTAGGCCGCCAGCGGCTTGGGTCGAGAGTTCACGAAAGTGATTGCATCATCGAGGGATTGGACCGTGATGACCGGCAGGATCGGCCCGAAGATCTCGTCGGTCATCAGCGGTTCGGCCGGATCGGGGTCGACGACGACAGTGGGGTGGAGGTGCATGTCCTTCGCCTCGGACTTGCCTCCGACTGCGACGTCGCCCTTGGTCGCCGCCAGCGCCGCGGTCAGCCGGTCGTAGTGGCGCTGGTTGACGATCCGCATCCCCTGGGGGTGGTCGACCTCGTATGTCGAGATGGCCTCGGCGATCTTGCCGACCAACTGGTCGCGGATCTTCGCGTCGGCCAACACGTAGTCGGGCGCGATGCAGATCTGGCCGGAGTTGATCAGCTTCGTCCACGCGATGCGCTTGGCCGCGACATCGATGTCGGCGTCGGCGGCGACGATCACCGGGCTCTTACCACCGAGTTCCAGCGTGACGGGGGTCAGATGCGGGGCCGCCCCCTCGTAGACCTTGCGCCCGATCTCCGTACCGCCGGTGTACAGCAGGTAGTCGAAGCCCTGCGCGATCAGTTCCTGGCTGACGCTGCCGTCGCCCTCGACCACCGCGACCGCATCGCTGTCGAGGTACTTCGGCACCAACTGCGCCATCAGCGCCGACGACGCCGGCGCCACCTCGGACGGCTTGAGGACCACGGTGTTGCCGGCGGCGATCGCACCGACGGCGGGCCCCAGCGTCAACGCGAACGGGAAATTCCACGCGCCGATGATCAGCACGGTGCCGAACGGCTCGTATTCGATCCAGCCGAGGCCGGGCAGCTGCGACATCTCGAGCATCCGGTAGCGCCGGCGCGCCCACTTGCGCACGTTCTTGGCGGCGTCCTTGGCCTCACCGGCGACGCTGGCGATGTCGGCCAACCAGGCCTCGAACGGTTTGCGGCCGAGATCCTGCTCGAGTGCGGCGGCGATCGCCTGCTCGTTCTCGACGACTAGCCGCTCCATCGCTTTCAGCTGCTGTCTGCGCCAGTCGATGCTCTTGGTGCGTCCGCTATTGAAGGTGTCGCGCAGTCGGCGGACGACGCGCGGGATGTCTTCGGCGCCTTGCGACGGTTCGGCGATATCGGTGGTGGTATCGGTGCTGGCATCGGTGGTCATGGTGGGAGTCCTTCCTGACCCGAGGATGCCTCGATCCTAACCAACCGGTTGGGCCCAGAAGGCCTGACCTCCGGTTCGGCACCTTGACTTCCGCGAGTGACCGTGTCTGTATCTCGACACGCCGTGAGTCAACGTACAAACGCGGTCAGTCGCGGTTAGATCTCAGTCCTTCTCCGCGATGACGAACTCCGAGAAGCCGCCGTCGTTCGAGTACTCGGCCGGCAGCACCCAGCGTCCCAGGCGGCGCATCTCTTGCTGTGAGGCCACCGCACTCGGTCGCCAGCCGTGCGCGTCGAGCCACTCGGCGACGTCCGCGCGGTCCGGGTCGTTGTACATCAGCTCCGCGACGTCGACGGAGTCCTCCATCCCGAACTGCGCGCGGACGCGCTCGAACCGTTCCCGCATCTGCGCGCGACGTTCCTCGGCCTGCACCCCGACCGTCTCCACCGACACGCGACTGCCCGATGTACTGAGCGCGGTGATCTGCTCGAAGAGTCGGTCCTGGGCGTCGGCGGGCAGATACATCAACAGGCCTTCGGCCAGCCAGGCGGTCGGCGAACCGGGATCGAAACCGGCCTCCCGCAGCGCCGCCGGCCAGTCGTGGCGCAGGTCGACGGCCACCGCGATACGGTCGGCCGTCGGCGGCGCGCCGCGTTCGGCCAGCCGGGTGGCCTTGTACTGCAGCACCTGGGGCTGATCGATCTCGTACACCGTCGTGCCCGCCGGCCACCGCAGGCGGTACGCGCGAGAGTCGAGCCCGGAGGCGAGGATGACGATCTGCCGAATGCCGGCGGCCGAGGCGGCGGCGAAGTAGGCGTCGAAGAAATGTGTGCGCACGGCCTGGTAGTTGCCCATGTGCTCGAAGATCGCGGCGACGTCGGGATCGGCCTCGGCGACCTTCGCGCCGACTTCGGGGTCGAGCATGACGTCCCAGACGCCCCCACCGGCCCCCGCGACCAGCAGTTTGGCGAACGGATCACGAATCAGCGCGTCGTCCCGCTCGGTCTCGGCGGCGCGGGCGGCAGCCACCATGACGGCGGTCGAACCGACGCTGGTCGCGATGTCCCAGGTGTCATCTTCGGTGCGCAACGAACTCACGGGAACCATCCTAGCCGAAGAACTTAGGCTAGCTATCGGAGCTGTTCAGGACCGCAGTCGCCCGAGGTTGCTACCGATCACCAGCTCGAACTGCCGCACCACTGCTTTGAGCCCCTCGTGGCTGCCGACGAAGCCCGCATAGAAGCCCATCCCCCACATCACCGCGACAAGCATCTCGACGAGCGAGTCGACCTCGGTCTCGGTGGCGAGTTCACCGCGCTCGACCGCTTCGTTGACGGCCCACGCCACGAAGTCGCGGGAGTGCTTGAGCGAGTCGTGCTTCTCGTCGCCGAGCTCCGGATGGCGCTGGGCCTCCAGCACCGACGTCACCAGAAATGCTGCCGCCGAACGATCTTCGGAATCCGCCTGCATCGCCGCGGTGAAGTACGCGGACAACCTGGCGAGGAAGGCCGTCTCGCCTTCGGCACGCGCCCGGCCCGCGCTAACTATCGCGGCGTTGGTCTGCTCGACGACTTCCCGCCACAACACTTGTTTGTTCGCGAAATAGTGGTTGATCGCCGGCCGCGTCAGATCCGCGCGGATCGCGATCGCCTGGAACGTGGCAGCGTCGTAGCCGAGTTCGCTGAAAACTGCGCGAGCGGCTCCTATGATGCGCTCCCGCGTCTCGGCGGCCTTCGCTGCGGGGGGGCGGCCAGGACCTCTTTTCGCCGTATGCGGCACGGTCAAATTGTGCCACACGTCACCTACGTCCTCCGACACCTTCCATCGGGAGTGACAGCCGCGGGCCATGTCAGCAAACTGCCGGTCAGCCGGCACGGATCAGCCCTAGAGAATCGGTGCCGCGAAGAACTAGTGTCGCGGTGATGGGCAGCGTCGCATCGGCGGGACGGTTACTTCGACGTGCCGTACGAGGTACTGCAGAACACGCAACAGGCGCGGCTTTTCGCGTCGGTTCCCGACGGTGAGTAGCGCGGGCCACGGGCTTGTCGCTCGCTGAGGTCGCCATCCCGGTGTGGCGCCGCGCGGTCAACCGCCTCCGCCGGCGCGATCCCGAATTTGACGCGCTACGCCGCGCGACCCGCGCGGCCATCGTGCTCCCGGTCGCGGCCGCGGTGAGCTTCGCGGTCGGCGGTGGCTCGCAGACGCCGATGTTCACGATCTTCGGTTCGGTCGCCGTGCTGATCCTGGTGGACTTCCCCGGCAACCGGCCGGCGCGGGCGTTGGCCTACTTCGGCCTCGCGTTCAACGGCGCCGTCCTGATCACACTCGGCACCCTAATCGCGCCGCATCCGTGGCTGAGCGTCGCGGTGATGTTCGCCCTCGGGGTGGTGGTGAGCTTCGCCGGGGTGCTCAGCGAGATCATCGCCGCCGGACAGCGCGCCACGCTGCTGACGTTCGTGCTGCCCGCCTGTACACCGGTGGGGCCCGTACCCGATCGGTTGCTCGGCTGGCTCATCGCGCTGGCGGTATGCGTGCCCGCTGCGCTGTTCGTCCTGCCGCCGCGCCACCACGACGAGTTGCGTGGCCACGCGGCACGGGTGTGCAATCGGCTGGCCGACTGCCTGGCGGGCACCACCCCGGCGAAGAACGTCACCCGGGCGATGAACCAGTTGTGGGAGACGTTCCTGGGGGCAGACTTTCGTCCGGTCGCACTGACGGCAGGCAGCCGGGCCCTGGTCCGGGTGGTCGACGACCTCGGCTGGCTGGCCGACCGGGTCGCCGACGACACCGGCCGACTGCTCGCCGATATGAAGAACCCGCTGATCCGGGTGCTGCGGGATTCGGCTGCGCTGTTGCAGATCTCCGACTCCTCGGCACGCAGCGCCCGCAGCGCAGACCTCGACGAGGCGCTGGCCGAACAGCGCGTCATCGCCCAGGGCCGCTACCGCGAAGACATCGTCGAGATCCTCGGCTCGTCGGACGACGCGGATGCGATCGCCGTGGGCCGGAAGCTGTTGGGACGGCGGACGTTTTCCGCGACGGTCGGCGTGACCGGACGCGTCATCCGCAACGCCGCAGCCGCCGACGCGCGTCCGGTGTGGGCGCGTGTGTTGGGTCGTCGCCTACCCAAGACCGGCACCGCCGACTGGGTGATGCCGGAGACCACGGCCGTCGCCGCGATCACACGCGGGTTCCTCGCCACCCGTGCGGTGGTGCTGCGCAACAGCCTTCGCACCGGTCTCGGCTTGGCGATGGCGGTCGCGGTCACCCACCTCTTCCCTCTTGAACACGGCTTCTGGGTGGTGCTGGGTGCGATGTCGGTGCTGCGCAGTAGCGCGCTGACCACCGGCACGCGGATGGTGCGCGCCGTGGCGGGCACGGTGATCGGATTTCTGCTGGGCGTCGGGCTCATCGAACTGGTCGGTGTCGACCCGGTCGTCATGTGGATGCTCCTGCCGGTCGTGGCCTTCGGGTCGGCGTTCGTGCCCGAGGTTGCGTCGTTCATCGCCGGCCAGGCCGCGTTCACGATGATGGTGCTGATCATCTTCAACGTCATCGCGCCGACCGGTTGGAGTGTCGGGCTGATCCGAGTCGAAGACGTCGCCGTCGGCGCCCTCGTCGGGGTGATGGTGTCTGTGCTGTTGTGGCCGCGCGGCACGCGAACCCGGTTGTGGCAGGCCATCGGGGACGCGTTCGCCATCGGCGCGACGTTCCTCAAGGCGGCTGTGCGGAGGGTGACCAGCGGTGCGTCCGAGGATATTTCCGACCGAGTGGTCACGCTGAGCCAGGAGGCGCTCCGGGCATCCCGAACTGTGGATGATGCGGTGCGCCAGTTCCTTTCGGAGGGCAGCGGCCCCACCGATATCCGCGGGCCGGCGGTGCGATCGGCGAACCGGGCAGTCAGGATACGGGCCGCCGCGGAGCTGATCGCGGACGTCGTTCCCCCGCCGCACGGGGTCTACCCGAGGACCCGGGCGGTGCTCGAAGCGCACGCGGAAGCCATCTGCGGGAAAGCCACCGGCGCGCCCGCCGATCCGCTCCCGCCGGTCAGCGACGAGTTCGTGATGGCCCTGCGCGCCGAGGCGGCGAATGACGACCTCGCGGTCGCAGCGGCGCTGCCGCTGGTGGCCGTTGCGGCGCAGCTCGGCGCGTTGGAGTTGCTCTACCCGAAACCCACACCCGCTAAATCGGTTAAGGGCGGTGGGGCATAAGGGCATTCGGCGGGATAGTGCCGAACTTGCCGGCCTGATAGTCCTCGAGTGCCTGGATCAGTTCGGCCTTGTTGGTCATGACGAACGGACCGTACTGGTACACCGGTTCGCGAATCGGCAGGCCGCCGAGGATCAGCACTTCGAGCGCCGGGCGATGTGCATCCTGGCTGCCGCGCGCCGCCACCTTGATGCGGTCCCCCGGTCCGAGCACGGCGAGCTGTCCCTGGTGGATGGGATGCGCGGCCGGACCTACCGTTCCGCGTCCGGACAACGCGTAGACGAGCGCATTGAAGTCCCGTCGCCACGGGATGTCGAGTTGCGCGCCCGGCTGAATCGTCGCATGCGCCAACGTGATCGGAGTGTAGGTGGTTCCCGGCCCCAGGTGCCCGTCGAGGTTGCCGGCGATGATGCGCACCAGCGCCCCGCCGTCATCGGACGAAAGCAGCCTGACCTGATTGCCCTCGATGGCTTGGTATCTCGGGGTGGCGAACTTGTCTTTGCGCGGGAGGTTCACCCACAGCTGGATGCCGTGGAACAGGCCACCGCTTTCGACGAGTTCGGCGGGCGGCGTCTCGATGTGCAGGATGCCGGAACCGGCGGTCATCCACTGCGTGGCCCCGTCGGTGATCAGGCCGCCGCCGCCGTGCGAGTCCTGGTGCGCGAATCGGCCGTCGATCATGTAGGTGACGGTCTCGAAACCGCGGTGCGGATGCCAGTCGGTGCCCCGCGGGTCGCCGGGTTCGTAGTCCACCTCGCCCATCTGGTCCATATGGACGAATGGGTCGAGTTCGGCGGCAGGGACGCCTGCGAAGGCGCGCACCACCGGGAAGCCCTCCCCTTCGAACCCGCGCGGCCCAGTGGTGATCGACCGGACGGGCCGGTCGGTGTCCGACGGTGCGGGTGCGGCGATGCGACGGAGGGTGAGGGTGTCGGCAGTGATAGCGGGCATGCCAGCTGCAACCGGACTGTAGTCCGATACATTCCCTGGCTCGTCGGCAAGTTGCCTCATGTCAAGATGCGCGCGTAGGGGTGTTCGTTGCCTCACGTGAGCGTGCGCGCTTGGTGACTGGTGGTTGGGCGCCGTCGCCAGCTTTGCTGGTGGCCAGGATGAAGAGCTGCGCGGTCAGAGCCTGGATCTGGCGTTGAGTGGCGGCGGGGTTGATCAGCGAGTAGGAGCGGGTCAGCGCCACGATGCGTTTTACCGGCGTGGTCGGGTGGTTGATCGCGCGGTGAAACGGAGTGGTGGCGGTGTCGTGTTTGCGGGACACCTTGGCTCCTGTGCGGACTTTGGATATCAGCTTCTGCTGGGGGTGGAAGTAGTTGGTCAGCTTTGACTGCAGGTGCCAAATCTCGTTGAGCAACAACAGTTCTGACGCGGTGTCGTAGCGGTAGTATCCGACCACGGTGCGGACCACTGACCAGTTCTTCTGCTCGACGTGGCAGCCGTCGTTCTTATTGCCCGGGCGTGCTCGGGTGAAGGTGATGCGGCGGTCTTGGCACCATTTGAGTAGGTCGTCGTTGATGAATTCCGATCCGTTGTCGCAGTCCACGCCCAGGATCGGGAACGGCATCGCCGCAGCGATGTGATTGAGGGCGGCCACCACGGTCTTGGCGGCCCTGTCGGGCAGTGAGCGGTTCTCGGTCCAGCCGGTGGCAATGTCGGTGACCGTCAGCGTGAAGGCATGGCCCCCACCGCGATTGCCGCCGTCATGAAAGACCGTGTCGATCTCGACGAAGCCGGGCACAGCATCGTCCCATTCGGCCCAAGTGCGTACCGGGATCTGGCTTTTGAGCAGTGATCCCGGCTTGGTGCCCACACGCCCTTTGACCTTGTGTTTGGCCCGTTCATCGGCTAGGCGGCGATCAATGGTGGCCGCCGACATCGATACCAACAGTGCCGCGGTCTCATCACTGATGACCAGCTCCCGGAAGTGGCGCAGCACGGCCACCAGCTCTGCGAGCATGGGGGCGAGCCGTTTGCCGGCCGGCATTCCCAGCACCGTCCAACAGACCGTCAGCGCCGCGATGACCTCGGGTCCGTACGTCACCGGCCGCGGACCACGCGGAGTAACACCTTTGGGCCGCAGCGCAGCGGTAAGCGCCTTGCGAGCGTGGTTTCGGTGCCAGCCGGTATTGGCGCACAACTCGTCGAGGATCCGACTCTTGCCGCGCTTACTGGCCTGCTGGTAGCGGATCGCGGTCGTCTCGGTGATTGCTCTGCGCTGTGCCAACCTCAACCCCATCCACTGGGCGTACACGCGCATTTCTAATGAGGCAACGAATCACCGTTTCGCGCGCATTTCTGATGAGTCAACGCGGTCGGTGGGTCAAGCTACGATTCGCACATGAGTTCGAACAACGTTGCGAATGTTCTCGCCTCTGTCGAGTCCGCGTACAAAGAAGTGGCCGCTCTTCGGGTGGAAGGGTTGTCTCGCACCGACCTGTACGCGCTGCTGGCGCGGCTCGACAAATTGGACCGGCAGCGCGCTGCGCTCGACCGCCGGCTGCTGGGACGGTTGCTCGCCGAGAACGGGTTGTCGGCCAACGATGTCGCGAGACGGCTGCGAATCTCGCCGGGAGAGGCGCAACGGCGCCTCGGTCAGGCGGCTTCGTAGCCCCGAGCGCGGGTTGGCGTGCCATCCGGTCGAGCTTTGCGACGGCATCTCCTGAAGCGATTCCAGTTAAGAACGACAGCCTGCAGGTCGCTGGCAATCCCACGTCCGCCATGCCGGGATTCGGTTAGCACGAAGCGTCGAACAGCCACATCACTGCGTTTCGGGCTTGAGCGTCCATGCCGGAATCCAGTGCGTGACGGGTTTGCGGCGAGCACCGTAGGCAATCTCATAGGTCACCAATCCCCACCAGTAGCCCTGCTCGCACAGACCCCAGCACGTCAGTCGGCCCTCTACGACGGTGTGCATCTGCAGCCCAGCCGGGTTGTAACCGCCGGCGGCATGCGGCTCGCGCGGGAACACCGCGGCCAGATCGACGAGCACGGTGACCGGCGGATCGACGCGGCGGAACGCCTGCTGAACGGGCTGGCCGTTGTATCCGATACCCTTCAGCTCACCCATCATTCGATCATACGTTCGAATACCGGAACGACGAGCGCGATCGGTCGGCGGAAGCCGAGTCCGGCCAGGCGGGCGTGACGCACACTGTCGATGCCGACGGTGCGCACGTCGCCGGACGTCGGTTCATAACACGCCAGGCGGCGCCCGTCCGTCGCGACGATCAGCACCCAGTGCCGCGGGATGAGGCCTCCGACCAGCATCGGGACCGGCCATCCCGCGGCGACGACCCGTAGCACGTCCGCGAGGGTGTCCCGGTGCCCGCGGAAGAACCGCCACCGACACCGGACCCCGGACGGCAGGCTCGCCTCGGTGAGCGCCCGGCTCATCCCGCACGGAGTGGCGCCGAGTCGCCTCGGCCATATTCGGTTGATCTCGGCGTGCACCCTGGCCTGCTCCGCCGCGAACCACGCCGGTTCAGTGAGCGCGGCGCGCCGATCCGGATCGACCAAAGCGCCGGCGACCGCGGCGACCGTCGGGCCGCACGTGACGCCGTCGCGTTGTCGTAGCCGAAGGCCGACCAGTTCCATCGCCCCAGTGTCGCTCTGATTGGCCCGATTCGGCCCGCCGAACATGGGCAGTCGGGCCTCCCGCAGCCGAGTTGCTGCCAACCGGCAACCAATTTCTGCCACTGGAATTAAACCCGTTGACCACGCGGTTTCCAAGATCAGCTGCAGCTACGAACCGCGACACATGCCACGGCTCGGACCCGGAAGGCAACAACGGAAGAAGGCTCCGAAATGAAGATGTTTGGTATCGCTACCGTCGCCGCTAGCGCCTTTGCCGCCGTCCTGATCGGACTGGCAGCGCCGGTCCAAGCGGCGCCGTCTGGACCTGGGAGCGCCCAACAGACCATCAGCGAGCTCGAATCCCAGGGCTACCACGTGATCGTCAACCGGATCGGCAACACCCCGTTGGCCAAGGCGTCCGTCCTGGCGATCCGCACCGGCCAGACCTACACCCAGACGAACAGCGTGGGAGTCGGCGGAAACCGCACCACCCGGATCGTCAACAAGACCGTCTATGTAGACGTGCAATGAGTCCCGCAGACAAGCCCCCGCGATGCCCGGCATCCGGGGGCTTGCCCGCTTCGGCGAACACGTGTTTCGCAATGCCCACGGCTGGCTAATTCATTGAACGTGGCCTTCGACCTGACGCCCACCGCGGCACAGCACGAGCTGGCGCGACGGACCCATGAGTTCGCCGAAGAGGTGATCCGCCCGGTGGCGCTCGACTATGACCAGCGCCAGGAATTCCCCTGGCCGGTGCTCGAGGAAGCCGCTACCCGAGGTTTCTACAGCCCACTGTTCTATCGGGACCTCATCGGCGACCCGACCGGAGTGTCCCTGCCGATGTTCATGGAGGAGTTGTTCTGGGGCTGCGCGGGAATCGGCCTCGCGGTGGTGATGCCGGCGCTGGCCCTGTCCGCGATCGGCCAGGCCGCCACACCAGAACAAATGCTCCAGTGGGCACCCGAATGTTTCGGCGCTCCGGGCGATCTCAAACTGGCGGCGCTGGCGATCTCGGAACCCGAAGGCGGCAGCGATGTCCGCAACCTGCGCACCACCGCCCGACGCGACGGTGATGACTGGATCATCGACGGCCACAAGATGTGGATCGGCAACGGTGGCATCGCCAACGTGCACGTCGTCAACGCGGTCGTCGACCAAGAGCTCGGACACAAGGGGCAGGCGCTGTTCATCGTGCCCGGCGGCACCCCGGGGCTGGAGATGGTCCGCAAGCTCGACAAGCTCGGCTGTCGCGCTTCGCACACCGCGGAACTGAAGTTCGACGGCGTCCGAGTCCCCGCCGACAACCTGCTCGGCGGCCAGGACAAGCTCGACCACAAGCTGTCCAAGGCTCGCGAGGCGGTCAAAGGCGGTCAGCGCTCCGGATCGGCCACGCTCGGCACCTTCGAGCAGACCCGTCCCATGGTCGCGGCACAGGCCCTCGGAATCGCCCGGGCTGCACTGGAATACGCGACGGAGTACGCCAACCGGCGGGAGGCGTTCGGCGCTCCGATCATCGACAACCAGGGCATCGCCTTTCCGCTCGCCGAACTGGCGACCTCGCTCGACGGCGCGCGTCTGCTCACGTGGCGCGCCTCCTGGATGGCGGCGAGCGGAGTACCTTTCGAACGCGGGGAGGGGTCGATGTCCAAGCTGGCTGCCAGCGAGGTCGCGGTCCGCGCCACCGAACGCGCCATACAGACGCTGGGCGGCTGGGGATACATCAAGGATCACCCCGTCGAGAAGTGGTACCGGGATGCCAAGCTGTACACCATCTTCGAGGGCACCAGCGAGATTCAACGTGTCGTCATCGCCAATGCGCTGGGTGCCGCCGACGGCAAGCCACCCCTGCACTTCGATCTCGAACCCACCGGCGGGCCGATCAACCGCGTCTTCGGCCGGGGCACGCCCCTGCGCGGTCGCGCCGCCGACGCCGCGCTTGCCGCGAAGGACCGGGTGCCTGCGCCGATAATGCGGTTGGCGATGAACGTGTTGCGCCCGCCTCGCAAATGACATTCGGATAAGGGGTCCGATGCCGAACGAGCGGACGACCGATCTGCTTCTTCGACGACCGTCACCGCCGACGGTGTGCACCGCGAACGTACAGCGACACAGTGGAGTTAGAAACGCAGGTTGCGCAAGAGGTCGTAGACGCTGGCGATCCAGAGCAGCATCGGGATCACCGCGGCGATCGCTGCGCCGTCGAACAGTTCCAGGATTCGCTTGGTCACCGGCGACACCCGGCGCACGCCCGCTGTGGCCCCGACGATGATCAGCGCGACGATTCCGGCGATAAGGTATCCGGCCAACACCAGCCATGCCGACTCCGGGTACCACAGGCAAAGCCGGGTCATCACACCGGTCGGGATGACGACAGCGGCGGCCAAAAGCGCCCACGCGCACCATCGTTCGGCGTACAGCCGCGACCGGAACGCGCAGATCGCGGTGACCAGACCCGCCACGATCATGCTGTGTACGAAGAAATGACCTTGCACCACGACGGCGATCGCGCCGATCGACAGCACGAGTGCTCCGGCCGTGACGAACCCGATCAGCAGCCGCTTGGCCAATTGACTACGCTCGTGCAGCCGCGCCGCGGAGTCTGGAACCGACTCGATGATCGCCTGCCAGGTCGGCGATTCCTCGTCCGTGCCCGAGGTCGCGACCGGGTCGAGCAGTTCGTCGTTGGCCACGGTCTCCCCCGGCGCCGGAATGGGTGGCAGCGCGATCCTGGCCACCGCGACCGTCAGCTTGGCCGCGTTGGTCACCACGATCAGGCCGAAGGCGATCGCACCCACAGGCACCCAGTACTGCCAGCCGTAGCCGTAGCCGATCGCCGCGGCGGTCACCGCGACGGCACTGACGGAGGTGAACGCGGCCAACTCCGCTCTTCGGCGCGGACCACCCCGCGTCGCCAGGGTCAACAACAGCACCACCGCGGCCGCCCCGGCGATCTGCGGCGCACCCAGTCCGCCGGCCCCGCGGGGTAACGGCACGCCCAGTGCGACCGCGCCGGCGAGAGTCGGTATCGCCGCCGCCAGCAGGCTCTCGGCCATGTCGAGGTTCTGGTAGTGGTTGGTGGCCAACGCGCTGCCAGCGAGCAGGCCCAGACCCAAGACGCCGAGGGCCACAGCCCACCACCACTCGTGGTCTGCGCGAGTCCATCCGACCAGCGTCATCACCGTCACAACCAGTGCTACCAACGGGATAGCCAGGCCGACAAAGCGATTGAGCGCGGATCGGTCGAACTCCGGTGACTCGTCGAGCACCGCGATCGCGTCGATGACATCCTCGACGAGCGGACGGTAGCGCTCAGTGCGACTGACCGACACCAGGGTCAGCAGTGACCCGTCGACAACACCGGCATCATCCAGCGACTCATTGAACTTCAGCGGCGGGGCGCCGGGCCTTGCGAACGCCCAAACCCCTTGCGCGGTGAAGTCGAACCCGGCGAGGATGTCTTTCGGTGTGTCCTCGAGCAGTTCGGCCAACACCGCCACCGTCTCGTCGATGTAGGTCTCGATGGGCGCCGCCGCGGGCAGCACCAGATCGGTCATCCGCCGGCCGGTGAGGATCGTGACTCGAGTGGTCGACGACCGCCCGGGCGTGAGGTTCGACGTGGATGCTGCTGCGGCGGTGGAGGTCAACGCCGTTCGAGCCTGTCGAAGTCGTCGGACAGGGCTGCGGCCAACTCGATGATCCGCCGGCGCAACGTCCTGCTCAGCAAGTCGAGCTGGATCTCCGTGCCCGCCGCGATGTGCTTGTCAAAGGGCAGCACGACGACCCGTCCCGGCGGGACGTGACGCTCGAACTGCGCGACCAAATCTTCGACGTCGATGTTCGGCGTGCCCGGGACGACATGGTTGATCACCACACACGACCGGCCGAGCAGGTCCTGATATCCGTTCTGCCGCAACCAGTCCATCGTCATCGCCGCCTGCCGGGCGCCGTCGATCGACGCACTCGCCACGATGACCAGGCCCGAGACGGTCGCCAGCACGCCGCGAGCCGCGGGCTGGAACAGTCCAGCGCCGCAGTCGGCCAGCACGAGATTGTAGTAGCGCGACACGATGTCGGTCACGCCCTTCCAGTCCTCATCGTTGAACTCGCGCCGCGCTCCGCTGTAGTCCTCGCTCGAGAGCACCTCGAGGTTCGCGGCGTTCATGCTCGTGTATGCGCGAATGTCGTTGTACCGCGCGAGTTCCTTGTCCGCGAGCAGATCTGCGACGGTGGCGGCGGACTGGCGCCCGGCGCGGTCGGCAAGGTTGCCCCCGTCGGGATCGGCGTCGACCGCCAGGATCCGGTCGCCGCGGACCTTGCTCATCGCCGATCCAAGCGCGACTGTCACGGCGGTCTTGCCGACGCCGCCCTTGAGCCCGAAAACGCCGATCTGGTAGGAATCGCGGGCATTTCGGCGGATCCGGGTGTGCAATTCCATCTCGTAGAGCTCGTCGGGCGACAGTCCGAGGTTGATCCTGGTCAATACGTAGAGCAGGTGGCGCCAGCCCCGCTGCGACGGCATCTTCACCGCCGATTTCACCCCGACATGGGCCAGCGCATCGATCGCGCGGTGATTGCCGATCGTGGCCGCCGACGTCTGCGCGGGCGCACCGAAGCCCCCGCCCGTATCGGACTGCGCATCCGCGAAATGCTGGCTCGGCGCGGGCGCCGGGGCGGGCCGCGACACCGGTGTCGGCGCGGGCCGCGGCTGTTCGAAGCGCGCGCCCGCCGGGCCGCCCGACTGCGGGATCCGCATCATCGCATTGGGCTGGTGCTGCGGGGCCGTCGACCGCGCAGCAGGCATCTGGGTGGTGACCTCGGTCTGGTGCGGCGGCGGCGCGGCGGTCTTGGCCTGGCTGGCGCCGACGGGCATCAGCGGCGGGGTCACCTCGCTGCGGCCCGGCCCACCCGCGGGCATCGGCGCCACGGCGCCGTCGTCCGCTGTCTGGACAGCATCTCCGGTGGAGTGAAAGAGCCGGTCATAATCGGCCGACATGAGTACCTCTCAAAGTCAGTAACGCCGAAACGCACATGGTGGGCGGGATTCCCGTAGGTCGCCCGCCCACCTGCGCGCAACGTCGTGTCAGGCGAACATCCCGGTCACGCCGGCTTCGGTCTGGGCCATGGTCGCACCGGCCTCACTGATGGTCTGCGCCAGGTTCTGCAGGGCCGCATTGAGCTCGGCGGCAGTGCTGTCCCAGCGCATCTGCACGGCCTGATAGGCCTCCGAGCCCGACCCGCCCCACACCGCGGCGAGCGTCGCGAGGGAACCCTTGCCCTCGTCGAGCAGGCCGGCGGTGGTGCCGACGGCGCCCTGGATCTCACTGGCGCCGCCTTCGATGCCGGCGAAGTTCCATACCTGTTCGGTCATGTCTGTACTCCGTTTCTGTGGGTGGAAGGTCAGAGATTCATGGCCGACGACAGCGTCCCGGCCGAGTCTTCGTCCGTCGCGGTGTACTGCACCCCGCCGGTGTGGATGTTGGCCGAGATGTCGTTCAGCTCCTGGATCTGGCGCGCCGCGGCCTCGTTGTAGCGCACCAAGGCGGCCTGCGCGGCAGTGCCGGCCTGGCCGACCATCTGGCTCGCCAACGCGCCGGCAGTCGCCTCGACGTGAGAGATGACGCCTTTGAGCTCTCCGGAGATCCGCTCGAAGTTAGCTGCCTCCTTGGCGAGGACAGCGGCATCGGTATTCATCTGTGCCATGCTCGATACTCTTTCTTTCTTCCTGTGTCCTCACCACATATGCGGAAATGGCGAGTCTTTCCGGCCGGTTGACCGGGAAGTCTTTCGGTGCGCGACTACCAATCGTCGTCGTCGTCTTCGCCCAGGTCCTGCGGCAGCACCCGTGGTGGCGTGAGACCTTGTTTGGCGCCACCGCTGGTACCGCGCTGGCCCATCGCTCCCATGGGGGTCCCGCCGCCGGCCGCGCCGACCGGTGCCAGGCCGCCCCCGGTTCCGCCGCCCGCTGCGGCGCCGGGCGCGACGGCCGCCGAGGGCTGCCCGATGAGGTCGGCCATCAACGGCGTGCGCGCCATCGACCCACCTGCCCCGGGCAGCGACGCCGCACGCACCAAGCCCGCGCCGGACGCGGCGCCCGACCCGCCGGCCAGCGGATGGTTCGACAGCGGGCTGGCCCCGATCAGTCCCATCTGCGCCTTGTCGCTGCCACCGAACGAACCGATCTGGCTGAACATCGACGTCACCTGTTGCAGCGGTTGAGTCAGCTGCTGCATCGGCTGCATCACCATCTGGCTGGCCTGCTGCGGCAGTTGCCCCAGCGTGGAACCCAGTTGGGAGGCCAACTGCATGCCCACCTGCATGCCCTGCTGGGCGCCCTGCTGCAGCTGTTCCTGTGAGCCGAACTGCCGAGCGTTCTGGGTGCGCTGCGTCTGCCCCTCGGCGTGCACGGCCGCCTGGTTGGCCTGCGACACCGCACGGCCCGCGGTCAAACCGGCCGACTCGACCGTCGCCTGCGCACCCACCTGCGCGATCGCCGCGTTGCGCAGCGCCGCACCCGGTGCACCGGCCGCGGCCTGACCGAGTGCCGCGCCGACGGCGCCCTCCCCGACGCCCGGGAGCACGATCGGCGTCATCGGCATGATCGGCTCGAACATGATGTTCATGGCGGTCTCGGCTTGGTAGACGTCCATCGCCCCGGCCGCCTGATTCCACATCCGCACGAAGTAGTCGAACTCGTTGATCCCGATCGGGAGCGTGTTGACGCCCAGGAAGTTGGTGGCCTCGAGCACCGCGTGGGTGATGTGGTTCTGTTCGATCTCCGGTAGCGGCGGGGTGGTGGCCATCGCGAGGTTGTACGAACTCGCCTGCGCCGTGGCCTGTAGCGCTCTCTTCTGCGCCTGCGCCGAAACCGTGCGTAGCCAGACCACCATCGGCATGGTTGCAGTTACCGCACGTTCACTTGCCGACCCGCTCCATGTCGACGTCAGGGCAGCCAGGCTCGCGGCCAACTCGTCGGCCTGAGTTTCGAGGAAGATCGCCAGCGCCTCCCACCCCGCGGCCGCTTGCAGCATCGGCGCCGGACCGGCGCCGGCCATCAGCCGCGCAGTGTTCAACTCTGGCGGCATTCCATGCCAGAACATCGTCGATTACGTCCTCGCCCGCAGAGCGGTTCCGGGTCAGATCAGAAGTTCGCAGCGTTGGCGCTGTCGACCGTGGTGTAGATGCCGGCGGCTTCCATGTAGGCCGCACCGGCGCGAGTCATCTCTTCCTGCGCGAACGTGTTCATCGCGAGCGTCTCGACACCCTCGGCCGCGAAAGCCACCGCGGCCTGGGCCGAAACCTCGTCTGCGCCTGCGGGCACCAGCGCGGTCACCGCGGCGGTTGCGGTGGTGCCTGCGGCCAGGCCGCGCGCCCCGTTCGCCACCACCTGTGCGCCGATTCCCGCCGCCCCCGGATTGTGCGTCATCGGTTGCATCTGCAGCTTCTCCTTATTGAGTGTGAACTCGCGGAATATGGATTTATACGCGCCCGGGACTCGGCTCCCGACAGCTCGGAACCATCCTTCGATCCCTTTGCTGATCACCCGCCGCTGGGTTTGCTGACGCGTCCGGATTACATCCTAACCGCGGGCCAAGGGTGCTCATTACACAAGTTCTTCCGGCGGATCGACGTAGGCGGCCTGGATGACCTCCTTTCCGTCCGGCGAGACCAGGAATGCCTGGCCAGGCGGTCGCCGTTTGAGCTTGATCTCGCTGGAGGGAAACTCCTGTTTCTCCCCGGAGAGGAACAACGTGGGCGAACCGGCGCCGTAGGCGGCCCCCACGAATTTGTCCATGGTGGCCCGGTGAGCCTGGCTCATCTGACAGGTCACGACGAGGTGCAGGCCGATGTCGGCTGCCGCGGGCAGCAGCGGGAAGAGCGGCGCCATCGGCGGCACCACGCCGCTGGCCGCGACGATCATGTGCCAGTCGTCGACCAGCAGCACGACGTCCGGACCGCTCCACCAGGACCTGGCCCGCAGCTGGGCGGTGGTCAGATCCGGTGGCGGCAACCGCTTCTGCAGGTTGATCGCCAGGGCCTTGACGGCCTCTTCCAGCGTCGCGTTGTTGCGGTTGACCGCACCCGCCGCAAGCAGATGCGTCTCGGGCACCGCGTCGAGGAGACCCGACCGATAGTCGGCCAGCATGAACCGCACCTGCTCGGGGCTGTTGCGTTTACAGATGGCCTGCACGACGGCATGGGCGATCCGCGTCTTTCCCGACTTGGGCGCGCCGAAGATCAACAGGTGCGGAGTCGTGTGCATGTGGTTGTAGGCCACGGCCATATCGGATTCCCGAAGGCCGAGGGGCACCGTCCACCGGACGCGGTAGTCGGCGTCCGGCCCCGGCGGGTCGGGATCCAGCTCATGCAGGTAGATGCGCTCGGGAAGCACGCGGACCTTCGGCGCCTGATCGGTGTGCCGGGCGGCGATGATCTGCACCGCTTCCGACATCGCGGCGACGAGGTCGTCTGCGCTGTGGACACCGTCGAGCCGGGGCACACCCATCATCAGGTGATGCTTTTCCATCGAGATCGCGCGGCCCGGCCGGTTGGCCGGGATATCGCGGGTGATGCGGTCGATCTGGGTTTCGTTCACGTCGCCGAGCCGAAACTCGACTTTCGTCCCGAGATAGTCGCGCACTCGGGATTTCAGCTCAGTCCAGCGCGGCGTGGAGATCACCGTGTGCACCCCGAACTGCAGGCCCTGCCCGGCGAGGTCCTGCACCACCGGCTCGAGGTCGGGGAACTCGGCGACGAACGCCGGCCAGCCGTCGATCACCAGGAACACGTCGCCGAACGGATCGGCCGCCACCGGATGGCTCGGGTCTTCGCGCATCTGGCGATATGCGGCCATCGAGCCGACGCGGTACTGCTTGAACAGTGCTTCACGTTGGCGTAGAACGGCTTTCATCTCGGCAACCACACGGTTGACCCGGTCTGGCTCGGATCGGGTCGCGACGCCGCCGACGTGCGGGAGGTCTTCGAGGTACATCAGACCGCCGCCGCCGAGGTCGACGCAGTAGAATTGCACCTGCCGCGGCGTGTGGGACGCCGCGGCCGAAATGAGCAACGTCTGCAGGAAGGTGGACTTGCCGGTCTGCGGCGCTCCGCCGACAGCGATGTTGCCGCTGGCCGACGACACGTCGATGCCCCACACCTCCTGGCGGTGCCGGCGCGGCTCGTCCATGATGCCGAGCCCGAAGCGCAGCGGACGGCGCTCGTGGTCGTTCGCGATCAACTCATTTACCGGCGTGGGGTCTGCCAACGGCGGCAACCACATCCGGTAGGCGCGGGTCTCGCCGGTGGTGAGCTGGTCGAGCACCACTTCACGCAGCACCCGCTGGTCCGGTTCGACGCTCACCGCGCCGCCACCGCTTCGGGAATCGGAGCCGCGGTGAACTGGCGGATCCGCAACCGGGTCTGCCCGTTGGTCCGCGGCTTCACCTCCGAGTCCTGATGTGCGGCCGCCGGTACATAGTTGATTCCGGTGTAGACGCTCTGGAACTTGACGGGATCCTCCATGCCGACGCGGAGGAATCCGACGCCGCTCTCCTTGTTCGTGATGTACTGCGCCTCGGGCGTTCCGATCACCGCCTTGGACTCCGCCGAACTCGTGGTCCGCAGTGCGATGCGGTAAGTCAGGTTCGGTTCGAGCTTGTCGATACGCACCCCGCCGGTGTTGAGCGACTGCGTCGCCAGCAGCAGGTGCACGCGCAGCGACCGACCGACGCGGCAGATGCGGTCGAACAGCCCGATGAAGTCCGGATGGTTCTGCAGCAGCTCGGCGAATTCGTCGACCACGACGAAAAGTGTTGGCAGGGGCGGCAGGTCGGCCCCGCGTTCCCGGTGCTTCTCGTACTCGGCGACACCGGACAGCGCGCCCGCCGCGCCGACCTGCATACCGGCCTGCCGCAGGATTGACTGCCTGCGGTCGAGTTCGCCGCTGAGCACCTCGCCCATCCGGCTGACCAGCTCGGCCTCCTCTTCCATGTTGGTGACGACGGCCGCGGTGTGCGGCAACTTCTCCATGCCGAGGAACGTCGAGCCGCCTTTGAAGTCGGTGAGCAGCAGGTTGACCTGGTCGGGATGATGGGTGGCCGCCAACGACAGGATCAGCGTGCGCAAGAACTCCGACTTACCGGAACCCGTTGTGCCGATGAGCATCCCGTGTGGACCGGCGCCGAACTCGGCACCCTCTTTGATGTCGAGGTACATGACCTCGCCGGTTTTGAGCTCGTGACCGAACGGGATCCGCAACCGGTCATGGTCGGTGTCGCTGAACATCCGCCACCGTGCCGGAGTCACCTCCTCGATCGACTGTGCTCCGACGAGTTGATGCCACTCGGTGGCGACCTTCTTGTGCACACGAACGCTCTTGTCGATGATGGTGCCGGTGATCGACCAGCCGGCCAGCCTCCGTGCCACGCGACCTGCCTGGTCCGGTGTCATGTGATCGACCTTCGAGGTGACCAGCCGGTAAGTCTGGTTGGGCAGCCGATCGTCGGCCGTACCGTCGGCCGCCACCCGGAGCCGGTATGCCGAGCCCCGGTGGTTGCCGAGCGTGATGACCGTGACGCCGGCCCGGCCGTC
This sequence comes from Mycolicibacterium sp. ND9-15, assembly GCF_035918395.1. Lineage (NCBI taxonomy): Bacteria > Bacillati > Actinomycetota > Actinomycetes > Mycobacteriales > Mycobacteriaceae > Mycobacterium > Mycobacterium jinjuense. The sequence continues at coordinate 2,460,873 of NZ_CP142362.1, read as the reverse complement.
GACCGGGAACCCGGCCTTGCCGCCCGTGAGGTCGATCACCACGACGTAGGGCCCGCTGGGCGCTGCGTCCGCGGTGTGAGGGCCGCGCGCGGTCAAGTCGCCGACGCCGTCGGGACGGGTGAAGATCATGCGGGTCGGGCCGGCGGCGTCCGTGTCGGTCTGATGCTGCACATGCGGCAACCACTTGAGCCAGGCCCAGTCGGGATCCTCGGGGTCGTCGGTGAGCACCCGAATCTGCAGGAGGTCCGGCGGATGGAAGACCGCGAGGTGACAGATCATCGCGGTCAGCAGCCCGGCAGCGCCGGGCTGGTCGCCACCGACGGCGATCGTCGGGAATGTCCTCAACTGCAACAGTTTCGGACAGTCGTGAATGAGCCCGTGGGTGCGAAGGAACTTCGTCACCCACATATGGCTCACCGGCTCCAGGTGCGGCTGCGGTGCCCCCTGCGGACCCGCCAGCTCGCCACCGACGGCCGGCTTGAGTAACCGGTCCACCGCGGGTTCGGCGCCCAGGCCGACCCGGGTGGCGGCGTAGAAGTCGGCGTTCGTCTGTCGCGACCACTGGCGGTTGGTGCCGATGATCGACAGCAGGTCTTCCGGGTGCGGCGCGTGGTAGTTGAAGAACGTCACCTGCGCGGCCGCCGAGGAGGTGACCCGCGTGCGGAGTCCGGCCAGATAGCGAAGGTATTCCCTACGGTCCGCGTTGATCTCGGGAACCCGCTTGCCGCCGGGCCCCCCGCCCGCCATGAAGCCGACGGTGGCCATGACCATCATCAGCGGCATCATCAGCATGTACGGCGAGAGTTGCCGGATGCCGGTGAAAATCATGATCGCGATCATGCCGAGCATGCCGCCGCCCATCACCCACGGCAGCGCCTTCTGGATGCCCGACGGCGGGATCTCGACGCCGAGGTCCTCCGGCGGCGCGACGTTGATCTCACCCGGTGTGAGTCGCGGTCCCCGCTTGATGATCGGGGTGAACTTTTTGGTGGTCATCCGCCGCCTCCGGTCTGGGATGTGGCCGGCTGGGCGGCGGAGCCGTCACCGGCCTTGCGCGGGTTGGGGTCTGCGGGCAGGGTGTCGTGTTCGACGAGCGCCGCCTCCTTCGACAGCACCGGGCCGTCCACCAGAAGGCCGACCACTTGCCACGGTGCGGTCGTCGGTCCGCTCAGGCCGAGCGCATTCCCGGTGTCCTCGTTGGGCAGACCGTAGCGCACGCCCTGCGGGTCGACGTAGTACAAGCTCTCGCCGTAACGCGGATCGGGCGACTGCAACCGGATGTACTGACCACCATCGATGTAAACCGTTGCGTCCCCGCCGATCTGCCTGATCCCGGTGTTGATCGCCGATGCTGCGATCGGCAGCCGGCGCCCCGCGATCACCGTCGTCTTCGGGGCCTGATCACCGGGTTCGCGCTGCCACGCCCAGCACAGCGTGGGGGCATCCTCACGCAGCAGGATGTCCAGCGGCTTGTCGGGCAGCGGCGAGGCGAACACATGCTCGCGGATGTCCGCGACCACGCTCGCTTCCACCGATGGCGGCGTCACGAGGCCGTACGAGTTGGTGGCGCGGATCGCCGCGGCGGTGGTGTTGTTCACCCGCGCGACCCCGTCGGGCAGCACCACGAAATGCTGTTCGCCGTCCTCGGTGAGCGCCTTGAACACCGCGCCGATCACCAGATTCGCCGGCAGCCCAACCGAGTTCGGCGCTCCCGAGAACGGGATGTCGGGCAGCCGCCATGGTCCGGCGTTGGGAAGCGCGTTGAACAGCCCCTCCGAGATCGGCGTCGCCCTGGCGGTGACCGGGATACCGACCGCAGAGGTGACCGCCCGGTCGGCGAGATCGATGTCGTGCCTGCCGCTTTCGGTGACCAACCAGGTGTCGTTCCGGTAGGAGACCAGCATCCCCTGGCCGGGGCGCATCGGACCGACGGAGGCGTCGGTCACCAGGGGCCGCACGATGGCCGACGTTTCGAGGTTCGGCGCCACGCTCTCGGGTTTGGTGACGGTGTCGCACAGCGTCCACATCGAGTTCGCCCCACCCACCGGTGTCGCGTAGGGCGCCCCGGGGATTCCGATGGGCTGACCCTTCGGCATGCGATTCAACTCGTCGGACTTCACCGCCACGGGCGTCCCCGCGTTGCCGAGCACCAGCCGTGCCGAGGTGAGGTTGTACACCGGCCGCAGTTGGTCCGAGCCCGGCAGCACAATGTAGAGCTGGTTGGTGCCGCGGTCGACGAGAAGCGTGTCGCTGCCGCGCTTTCCCAGCGGTTTGAAGTACGCCAGCAGCGCAGCGCCCAGGCAGATCAGCACCGCGATGATCACGCCGGCCGATACCGCCCGGCTGTAGAACTGCAGCGGGTCGTCGAACATCCGGGTGTCTCGGCGCACAATCGCGTGCTCGACGCGGCGCAGCAGGAAGCGCCAGCCGCTGACCTGCACCTTGGTGGTGAGCCGGAAACCCGCCATGTCTACTCGCCGATGTTCAGACGTGCATGGACCGCACCGATGGCGGCGGCCATGTCCTCGCCGTTGATCTCGCTGAGCTGATCGACGTCGAGGCTGTCGACGTCCAGCGAACGGGCCAGCCGCATGTCGCGGTTCTGCTCACCCGCCTCGACGAGTTGGCGCGCGTAACGGCCGTTACCCGCGATGTCGAGCGCGGGTTTACCGTTCAGCGTCCGCCGGCTCAACAGCGTCGCGGCTTCGGCCACCCGCTTCGCGGCGTCCTCGGTCAGCGCCGAATCATTGGCCCTGGCAATGACTCCTGCGATCGCCACGATCTCGTCTGGGCTGTAGGAGTCGAACTCGATACGGGTGGCGAACCGCGACCGCAGACCGTCGTTGGATTCCAGCAGACGGTCGATGTCCGCGCTGTAGCCGGCGATGATGACAACCAGGCGGTCGCGGTCGTTCTCCATCCGGGCGAGCAGGGTGTCCAGCGCCTCGGTGCCGAATGGGTCGGCGCGGCCGTCGCGTTCCTGCACCAGCGTGTAGGCCTCGTCGATGAACAGCACGCCACCGAGGGCGCGGTCGATGGTGCGGCTGGTCTTGACCGCCGACTGGCCCTCGTACTCGGCGACGAAATCCTTGCGGGAGGACTCGACGAGTTTCGGCTCGCCGATCACGCCCAGGCCGGCCAGGATGTTGGCCACCACGCGGGCGATCGTCGTCTTACCCGTGCCGGGCGGGCCGGCGAAGATCATGTGCTTCGACGTCTGCGCCACTTTCATGCCACGCGCCGCCCGGACCTTGGCCATCTGCGTAGCCGCGCGGTAGGCCTCGATCTGCTCCTTGACCCGTGTCAGCCCGATCTGGCGGTCCAGCTCGGCCTGCGCCTCCGCGAGCAACCGGTCGCGACCGGAGGTATCGGCCTCCACGCTCTTCGGATCCCACGGATCCTTGCGCGCGGCAATCTCCTCGGCCGTCGTGGTCGTCAGTCGGTAGGACGGATCACGCAGTGCTGCAGTGACTTTCGACTCAGGATGGGTGGCTTGCAGCCATTCCAGCAGCGCCATCGCTGCGTCTTCGTTACCCTGGCTGCGACGCGTCATCGCCAGGCACCACGCGATCGCCGGGGCGCACGCTTCGCCCGCTGGCGAGGAGTTGGACTCGGTCAACCGCCGTTCGGCCTCGGTGAACAGGCCCAGGTTGGCCGCCGCGACGCCGTGTGCCACCCCGGCCGCCGCCGCGAGGAATTTGTCGGGCCACCCGGCGGCGCCGCGAACTTGATCGATCACATCGGTCCAGCGTTCGGCGGCACCGTAGACAACGGCCTTGACCCACGACACCAGGTGCTCGGCGCCGGCCGACGGCACGTCCTCGAGCGCCTCCATGGCGTCGGCGTAGTTGCCGACCGCCGCCTCGTTCGCCGCGAAGCCCATCGTGACGGCCAGCGGTGAGTTGACCGGGTAGGTGATGTCACCGAATTGCCCGCCGATCGGAACGCGGGCGTTGAGGCTGTTCATCGAGATCTCAGCGGAGCCGGCGAGTTGGCCGAAGTTGGCCCGCGAGTACCACGCCCGGAACAACGTGGCCCGGTCGGTGTCGCCGCAGCGGATGCGGCCCACCCACGCGTCGCAGGCGGACTCGTCCAGAGTCGTGATATCGGTGAAGATCTCGAATGAACGCGCTGGTGCGCTGGGCAGCAAGCCGACCGCACTTCCGAACAGGCTGGCGAGGTGCTCAGTCATGATCACCCGCATATCTTGTCGCGAACACGCGTGCGCGCTCGGCTTGGGCTTGTTCGGGGCTCGGCAGGCCGAGCTCGCGGGTGAGGAAGTCGCGGGTCGCCGCGTCGTCGTGGCCCTGTTCGCGCATACCCTCGAGCATGTTCGCGTGCTGCCTGGACTTCGCGTCCTGGGTCGCCAGGCCGGCGACGACCACGATGTCGGCGGCGAGGTCGGCTTCGGTCAGCTCGCAGGCCTTGGGCGACAGCTCGATTCGGCTCACCCGGCCGTCGAGGGCGCTGCTGACGGAGACCGTGCCCGGCGGGTTGGTCACGGTGGCGACGACGGCCGGCGATTCGGTCTCGTCGGCTTCGTCGACGGCATAGACATCCAGGGCGTCGAGGACGGACTCGTCGGTGCCGCCGCCACGAACGCCAGGGTCGAACGCGGCCAACTCGTCGTGATCGTGTGGGGACGTATCACCCGCCATGTGTGGCTTCCTCACTTCGGATCGGGCCCGACCGGTCCAACGTGGAGTGGTCGAACCACTTGCCCGAGGGCAGGAACTCGATGAGGCCGTCCAGTGCGCGCTGCAGGTTCTCGGGACTGCCCGGTAGGAAGCTTCCGTAAAGCTCGCCGCTGACCCGGCGCGGAATCGACACGATGCGCCCGTGCCTGGAGTCGAGCACGCCGGCCGCGACGTCGGCCTGGGTGAACGTGCCGCCCGGATGCCGCTCGATCGCGGTGATCTCCACCCAGCTCTGGGGGTCGGAGATGATGTCGGCGTAAGCGCGCGCCGACGCCGGCGCGATGCCGTAGGCGGCAAGCTGATTTGCGTTGCGGCATTCGGAAAGTTTGCTAGCCACGCCCGTCAGCGGCTCCACCTCGGCCGGTGTCGCGGTGCCCAGGACCGTCATCACCATGCCCGCCAGCCCGACCTGTGGGGCGATCCGCTGCAGCACCAGCATGTCGCCGCCCCGAGCCGCAACGACGTGCCGGTCACCCTTGCGGCAGACCACGAAGCGGATCATCTTGCCGCCGACGTCGCGCCGCCACCACCGCGCTTCCAGCGTGCGGTCCGCCCGGCTGAGCGTGTCGACCATCGCCGCGACCTCCGGGTGGGGTTCACCGAAGGCGTCGAGCACACCTTGCGCGGTCAAGTCCCGGGCCACCTGCTCCCATACGAGGTCACGCAGATCCGGTTGCGGAATGTTCAGCCGGATTCCCAGCGCGGGCGGGAACTCCATCAGGCCCAAGCGGTTGGCGATCACCAGCATGCCGTCGATGGTGACCTCGACACCGACGACGTCGTCGATGTGGGTGGCCTCCGAGCTCACGACCGGTCCGCCCGCAGCTGTGCGTCGAACGCCGAACCCGCCGTAGTATCGGTCCGGTCGTAGCGCCGGGCAGCGTCGACCAGCTTGTCGCACAACGAATCCGAGACGTCGGCCACGTTGGCGCCCGTATTGCGTCTGGAGGCGAGTACCGCATCGAGTGCGGTGGAAGTCGGCGTGGCGATGCTGCCGTGGGTGTTCCTGACCGCTGCGTCGACGCCCCCGACCGCCTCCGTCACAGCACGGGCATCGGAAGCCGCGCGGGCGTGCCTGGCCGCCAGTTCGCCGAGGTGCGCAGCGGAGACGCGCAGATCATCGCCGGACATGGGTGCTCCTCCGCCCTCCTTCACGCTGTACGGTGCGGACCCGCTGGGCGCAGCCGGTGGATGTCCGCCGCACTGTGCCTAGCCTCACATTTTTGCCACGGTTCGCGCACGTCGGACCCGACGTCAGTTGCGCGAACCTCTTTGCCGGAGTCAGCGTACCAGCGGTTCACCACCACCCCGTCACGAAATTCTGCGCCCCTCGTGGGTGGATCACGGTACCCCGGATCGGGCTCCCAGTTAATCACCAAGCCCTTATCGCACGGGTATAAGCGCTGCTATGCCTGCTACAGCAAATTGTATTGACCATCTCCCCCACACCGCCCGCGTGGTCAACTCGTGAACGGTTGTCAACGCTGACAAGCTCCGCTTGCGGTTCTTCCCGGTGCCCGGTCCGGGGCTGGAAGGCAGCTTCGACGACATCGGAGGAGCCTTCGATGTGTTAGCTGAGACCGGACCCAGGGGGCCGCATGGCCGGGTGGTTGATACTTGAGCAGGGGCCGACACACCATCCAGAGGAGATCGCATTGACCGACCGCGATGACGCGTTGCGGAAAGAACTCGGCTGGACGGGCTCCGAAGAAACCGGCTACGAGCCGTCCGCTGCCCACCCCGAGGCGACAGCTTCACCGCCTGCAGCGGGATTTCCGGGGCCTGAGCCGCCGCGCGGCAGCTTTCGCGAGCAGCCGCCCCGGTTCGGTCCGCCCCCGGACTCGCTGCACGATACCGGACCGGTGCCCACCGGTGACCGACCTGACCTGCCAATGTGGGGTCAGCCCACCAGACAACACCCGCCTCAGCCGCCGCAGCGACCTGGCCCGCCACCGCAGCAGCCCGGTCAACCGATGCCCGGCCAGTGGCCCAGCCCCGGGCCCGGTGGGCAGGCCCGGCCCGCGCCACCGGCGCCGACAGGTTCTTTTGCCGAGCGGATCAGGCCCGACGAATTGATTCCTCAGCGCCGGGTGCCACCCAGCCGGGGCTGGCGTTTCGTCCTCTACCGGGCCACGTTCGGGGCCGTGAACCTCGGACCCGGACCGGACGAGATCCGGCAGGCCGAATTGGTGGCCAAGATCCGGGGCGTCCTGCGGGGTCACTACAAGATCGGCGTGATGGGCAAGGGCGGGGTCGGTAAGACCACCGTCTCGGCGAGCATCGGCTCGGTGTTCGCCGAATTACGGCAGGACGATCGGGTGGTCGCGATCGACGCAGACACCGCGTTCGGAAAGCTCGGCAGCCGTGTCGATCCAAGGGCGCCGGGCTCATACTGGGAATTGACGTCCGACCAGCATCTGGACACCTTCGCCGACGTGCGCAGCCGGGTGGGCAACAACGCCGCCGGGCTCTTCGTCCTCGCCGGTGAAGGCACCCCCGCCCGCCGCCGCGTGCTCGACCCGGCGATCTACCGCGAGGCCACCTCCCGGTTGGATCGCTACTTCACGATCTCGATCATCGACTGCAGCTCGACGATGGACTCGCCGGTGACCCAGGAGGTGTTGCGAGATCTGGACGCGATGATCGTGGTCTCCTCCCCGTGGGTCGACGGCGCTGCCGCGGCGGGCCAGACACTGGACTGGTTGGCCGCCCACGGGTTGACGGGACTACTGCAGCGCACCGTCATCGTACTCAACGACTCCGACGGCCATGCCGACAAACGGACGCGTTCGATTCTGGCGCGACAGTTTTCGGGTCAAGGACAGCGCGTCATCGAGGTGCCCTTCGACGGGCATCTGCGCCCGGGCGGCGTCATCAACGGCACGACCGAAATGTCCGCGAGAACCCGGCGCCGGTTCCTCGAGATCGCCGCTGCGCTGGCCGAGCACTTCCCCACCACCGACGACCGAAGCCGCGAACGGTACTGATGCTCAGGCGAGTTCGGTGATCAGTGCCTCGATCGCCTCGGTGGCCGCTGCGGACACCGGCTGTTCGGCTTCGGTGTGCACGATGTCGTCGTCGGAAACCCCGGCGGCCTGAGCGGTTTCGGAGATCGTCAGGTTCGCGCCGCGACGGGCCGCATAGAGGCGCTGGCCCAGCGTCGGGTCCGGGGACCGCGCCGCGCGCAGCATCAGGTCGGCGTAGCGCGTTCGCACTGCACTCAGTGCCTTGATCAGCGGCGGGGTCACCCTGCTGATCCGTGCCGCCCGAGCGGCGACGCCCTCCAGCTGGCGAAGATCGGCGAGGACCTTCGCCACCTTCGGCCCGAACTCGGGATCATCTGGTGCCGGCAGCGCGGCGATCGCCGAATCGAACGTGCTCACCGCGGTGATCACTGCCTGCGCGATCAGCGGCACTTCGTCTTCACGCAGTCCTGCCGAGGGCTGGTCCTCGGGGCTTGCGACCGGCTCCCCCTGCCGAATCCGCGCGATCGCTCCCGGTGGCCACCGCAGCACCTCCTCGAGCTTTGCTCGGGTCCGCTCCCGCGGCCAGCTCCTGCCCTTTTCGAACGCGATCAGGGCCCCGGCATTGATGATCCCGTCGGCGGCCAGGCCGCGCTGGCTGATGTTGAGTTCGCGACGCCGTGCCGCGGCTGCCGCGCCGGCTCGGACCACGCCGGGATCGGACGCCTCGGTCGATCGATCGGCCGATTCCGGGTTCGTCATGATGCGGTGGTCCTCGGGGCGGGCAGCGGGAGCGGCCCCGCGATCGTATCTTTCGCGGTGGCCAATGCTACGGGTTGGGGCCGCGTGGCGCCGCGGAAAGGCGTGTTGACGCTCTGGTTGCACGCCGGTCGTAACTAGTGCATCGCTACGGTCCCCTATGGGCTTGCCTGTGTCCGTGCACGTCAGACGTTGGGCTCTGTCGAAAACAGCCCCGGTCATGCTATCTAAACGTTGCATCGCTACGGTTTATCCGCTACGTTCCTTGGCATTGCGGTACACGCGCCGCAGTCAGCGCAGAGGAGCACACTGATGAACACGACTGAGTGGGACGAAATCCCCGTCGGCGCCTGCACCCGGGATCCGGAGCGGTGGACCACGTCGGCCGACGAACAGGCCAAGGCCATCTGTCGGGCCTGTCCGCGGCGCTGGCTCTGCGCCCGGGAAGCCTGCGAATTACCGCGCGCCGAGGGCCTCTGGGCGGGCATCTCCGTGCCTGAGTCCGGACGTGGCCGCACGTTTGCCCTGAGGCAGCTGAAGTCCCTGGCCGAACGCCACGGCTACTCCGTGCGCGATCGCCGGCTGCACGCGGAATCCGCCTGAATCGTGGGTCCGCCCACCGCCGGATCGGGGGGTCGGCGGTGGGCGGGCCGACTCCCGTCGTCGCGTCGGATAAGTTCCGCTGCGGGTGAGTTGAGGATTGCGACGGTGCCGGGCATGCCCGGGCCCCACACATCCGTTACGAGCGACCACTCGCCGAGAGGCGCAATGCGGCACCGTCCTCCTTTCCTGCCGGCTACCAGGTGTCGACGAAGCGTCGGCGCGTCCGAGGATGCGTGTGCGCGGTGGCCGCCGTCAACGTATTGATGACGACGTCGCGGGTTTCGGCCGGGTCGACCACGTCGTCGATCTCGAAGAGCTGAGCGGCGTTGAGCGCCTTGGCATTATCCTGTGCAGCCGCCGTTGCCTGACGCACCCGCTCCTCGCGTTCGGCGTCGTCGGCGATCGCCTCGAGTTCCTTGCGCATGCCCAGCCGAACCGCACCCTCCAGGCCCATCGGTCCCAGGTGCGCACCGGGCCACGCCACCGTCAGCAGCGGCTCGCGCAGACTGCCGCCGGTCATCGCCTGGGCGCCCAGCCCATAGCCGCGGCGCAGTATGACGGCGATCAGCGGAACCTCGAGCGCGGCGCCTGCCACCAGCATCCGGGATGCGCGACGGACCAGCGCCTCGGATTCCGCCGCCGGGCCCACCATGTAACCGGGACAGTCGATGAGTGAGAGCACCGGAAGACCGAAGGCGTCGCACAGCTGCAGGAACCGGGCCGCTTTGTCGGCAGCGGCCGCCGTGATCGCGCCCGCCATCACCATGGTGTTGTTGGCGATGACACCAACCGGACGGCCGGCGAAGCGGGCCAGCGCGGTCAGCATCTCCGGCGCGAAACGGGGCCGCAGGAGCGTCACCGACCCCTCGTCGGCGAGCGTCTCGACAACCGGCGCGACCTGATACGCCCGCCGAGCGCGTTCGGGAACCATTGTGCGCAACCGGGTTTGGTCGCTCACCGGCCCCGGCTCGAGGGTGCCCTGGAAATATCCGAGCAGCCGTTTGGTCACCTCGACCGCTTCGGCTTCGTCAGCGACGACGACGTCGACCACCCCGTTGGGCTCCTGCATACTGATCGGGCCCACCTCGTCGGGAGGGACGTCGCCGAGCCCGCCGCCGGCGATCATCGCCGGCCCGCCCATGCCGATCGACGTGGCCTCCGTCGCCACGATCAGGTCAGCGCACCCGGCGATGACGGCGTTGCCCGCGAAGCACCGGCCATGTACGACGGCGATTCGCGGCACCACGCCCGACAGCGCTGCCCACAGCTTGAACGCGCGCGCGTCGAGCGCCGAGACGACTGGTATGTCAGTGTCACCCGGCCGCCCGCCGCCACCTTCCGCGAAGAACACCGTCGGCAGACGCATCCGCTCGATCAGCTCGAACAACCGGTCCTTCTTGCGGTGCCCCAGTGCGCCCTGAGTGCCGGCCAACACCGTGTAGTCGTAGGACAGCACCGCGCAAGCGCTGCGCTCGTCGCCGAAGTACTCGCCGTTGATCCGTGCCGTGCCGGCGACCAAGCCGTCGGCGGGCGTGTGGGCGATCAGGTCGTCGGCGTCGCGGCGGTGACGCTGCGCGGCGATGGCGAACCGTCCGTACTCGACGAAAGAACCCTCGTCGACGAGGTCGGCGATGTTCTCCCGTGCGGTCCTGGCGTTCGCCGCGTGTCGCCTGGCCACCGCCTCTGGGCGGGCCGCGTCCTCGGTGAACGTGCGGCGGCGCAGCAGTTCGGCGTGGTCGTCGCGCAGCGACTCGTCACTCACGGCGTCCGATGTTATCCACAGGCGGTTCCTCCGGCGCGCCGAACTGTCAGCGGTCGGGCTTAACGTGCGGTCATGACGAACTGGATCAACACGGTAAGCCGTGACCACGTCGCACTCAGCGTTCGCGGCCGCTTCGCTCAGGCAAATCACGGCAAGCCGCACATGTTGCGAAAGATGGCTCGCGGGGACTGGATCGTTTTCTACTCCCCGCGCACCGTTTATCCCGACGGCCCCCCGCTGCAGGCGTTCACCGCGATCGGGCAGATCGCCGACGACGAGCCTTACCTCGACCCCGGGTCGCCCGACATCGAACGGTGGCGGCGCAACGTCGATTTCATCGACAGCTCCGAGACCCCGATCCGCCCGCTTCTGGAGCAGCTGGACTTCATCCAGGACAAGGCCCGCTGGGGATACAAATTCCGCTTCGGGGTCTTCAAGATCGACGATGCCGACTTGGAGGTGATCCGTTCGGCGATGACGGGCACTGGCTGAGGCCTACTGTGGGCTGGTGAGCAACACCGAAACGGCCCCTGCCGAAGTCGCCTGCGCGGCAGTACCGTTCGCCGGTGTCCTACATCCCCGGGAGGTGCCGCTGGGCGGACCGCGGGCGATCCGGGTGCGACGGACACTGCCTCAGCGCGAGCGGTCGCTGATCGGGGCGTGGTGCTTCGTCGACCATTACGGCCCGCACGACGTGCGCGGTGGCACGGGCATGGATGTGCCGCCGCATCCGCACACCGGCCTGCAGACGGTCAGTTGGCTGTTCAGCGGTGAGGTGGAGCATCGCGACAGCGCGGGCGTGCATGCGATGGTGCGGCCAGGCGAACTCAATCTGATGACCTCCGGCGCCGGTATCTGCCACTCCGAGGTGTCCACGTCCGCGACCACGATCCTGCACGGTGTGCAGTTGTGGGTGGCGCTGCCCGACGAGGCCCGCGACACCGATCGCGGTTTCGCGCACTTCGTTCCGGTGCCGCGCCTGGTCGGCGACGCGACGCTGCGGGTTTTCCTCGGCGAACTCGAAGGCCTGCGCTCCCCGGTAAACACCTTCACGCCCCTGCTGGGCGCGCAGGTCGACCTCGATCCCGGCGCGGAAGTCCGGTTGCGGGTCGACCCGGGCTTCGAGCACGGTGTGCTGCTCGACCACGGCGACGTCTCCGTGGGCGGCGTCCCGCTCGAAGTCGCCGACCTGGCGTTTCAGGCCGCTGGGACCGATCGGTTGGACTTGGCGAACCGCGGGACCGAACCCGCACGGCTGGTGCTCCTCGGCGGTCCTCCGTTCCCCGAGGAGCTGGTGATGTGGTGGAACTTCGTCGGCCGCAGCCATGACGACATCGCGACGTACCGCGCGTTGTGGGAGAAGGGCGACGACCGGTTCGGCGCGGTAGCTGGATATGAGGGCGCGACCGAGCGGCTGCGCGCTCCTGCCCTGCCGAACGCGACGTTGCGTCCGCGGCGCAATCCCTGGGTATAGAGAAACCATGGCAACCGACAAGACCGGCGCGCCCACTGGCGTCACCAAGGAATCTGACCGCTTCGTCATCGCGGTCGAGGGAAAGCCTGCCGGGTTCACCGAGATCGCCGACCGCGACGGCCAGCGGATCTTTCCGCACACCGAAATCGACGACTCGTTCCAGGGTCGTGGGCTGGCGACGATCCTCATCGGCGAAGCGCTGGGGCAGACGCGCGACGCCGGAATGCGGATCGTTCCCATCTGCGAGATGGTGGCGTCCTACGTCGACAAAAACGACGAGTTCGCCGACGTCGTCGATCCGGTGACCGACGACGTCAAGCAGTGGCTGGCCGATCGTCAGTCCAGCTAGTCCGCCATCGTCGTCGCGGGGAGAACCGCGTTCTTCACCCACCCGCACCGACGACCCGTCGCCGATTCCTGCCGCAGGGTCGCGATTACGATTCACAGCCCCGGCGCAGAAATCGGCGGGCGGCTGCGGCGGCGAAAACCTAACCCACACAAGAAAACACCCCGCGGAGTCGCGGGGTGCTTTCCGTGCCATCCATCAGGTCAGCTGATGCCGACGACCTCCTGGGCGATGTCGGCCAGGCGCGTCTGCGCAGCCGACACGAGCCGCTGGCGGTCCTTGTGCATCTCCTCGTAGGCGATGATCGTGCGGATGTCGGACGGGTCGTCCAGATCCTTCACCGCGGCCACCGCATCGCTGAGGTTGAGCTCGTCGTATCCGGCGATCGGCAGCTCGTCGGCGTCGACCACGCCGCCCGCGGCGCGCGCCTTGTGCAGCGCGTCGGCCGCTTCACCTGCGCCCTCGCGGCGCACGACCTTCTCGGCGCTCCGCAACGCGCCGTCACGTGAGGCGCCGAGCGCCTTGAGCGTGATTTCGCCGACACGCTGGGCGCGCTCGCGCAGGTCCTCGACGGCCGGGCCCGTCGAGCGCAGCAACTCCGCGATCCGCTCGACCGACTGCGCCGACCACTGCCCCGGCAGGTTCACCAGCTTGACCGCGGTACCCGCCGCGGCCTGCAGCGGGGTCCGCTGCAGTGCGGCCGGCCCGCCGAGCGCATCCTCGGCCAGCACGGTGGTCAGCCAGTTCACCGTCGCCGAGTGCGCGGTGATCAGGCGATCGGCGAGGTCCTGCACGTCCGGCTTCTTGGCGGCCACCGCCAGTGCCTTGACGTAGCGGGCCCGGTCGAGCAGCTGATCCTCCAGGGCCAGGTCGCCCAGCAACGCCTCGTCGAACGGCTGCGCCTGCTCGGTGAGCGCCTTGACCGCCGCCGCGGCGCGGCCCAGGAATGGCCCGATGGTGTCGGGGAAGCCACCCAGGTCGCGGATCGCCTTCTCGATGGCTTCGGCCCTGATACGCCCGTTTTCGGCGTTCTGGGTCAACTCACGGCGCACCGCCTCGGTGCGCGCCTGCGCGATCCGGGTCTCGGCCACCTGGATCTCGGTGTGCGTGAGATCAAGAATCGTGCGCAACTGGGTGAGCAAAGTGGTAGTACTCATGAATTTCGCCCCTTAAGCGTTGACGGGTTGGGTCGGCGCTGGGGTGCACCTAAGACGTTGGCTACCCGACCGCAGGGGGCTGTCGAACGTGTCAGCGGTGTGAGATGAATCGCAATCGGCGCGTCACCGCGGCTGCAGGATGACGACCGGAATCTCACGGTCCGCCCAGGACTGATAGGTGTCGAAATCGGCGTACGCCTCGACCAGCTTCGGCCACAGCCGGGCCCGCTGCTCGCCCGTCGCGGTCACAGCGCGCACGGGTCGGCGATCCGAACCGATCTCGATATGGGCATCCGGGTTGGCGACCAGGTTGCGATACCACTGCGGGTCTGTGTCGCGTCCACCCTGCGAGGCCACGACGATCACGTCATCTCCGTCGCGGATGTACACCAGCGGGGACACCAGCGTGCGGCCGGACTTGCGGCCGATGTGCTCGAGCAGCAGCGTCGGCACCGGCTTCTTGAAGCCCGCTCCGACGCGCCAATTCGCGCCGATCTTCCCACCGGAGCGGCGGTACACCCACACGTGCGCCTTGCCCGCGTATTTCATGACCTTGGAGACGACGGGCGAGTTCAGTTGCTTGGGCTTGTTCTTCGGATCCATACGATCAACCTAGATACTGCGCGGTGCTGCCGCCGAGTGGCATCGCGGGCATACCGAGCTTGCGGTGGTCCCAACTACGGCTCCGCTGGGGCACCACCCGCACACAGATGCGGTTGTTCATCATCTGGTCGACGAACGGGCGCATCTCGTCGGAGTACCGCCCCGTGTAGCGCTCCCATACGCTGATCCCAACGCGCAGAACGGTTTCGGGGTCGTCGACGATCTCGGCGCGGCCGTCGATAGAGACGCCGCGCAGGGTGTCGTAGGTGTCGCCGTCCTCGATCATCACCGTCACGGTCGGGTTGCGGCGCAGGTTGACCGCCTTCTGCGACTTGGCCTTCGTCTCGAACCAGATCTCACCGTCGAGTACGGCGTACCACATCGCGACCAGGTGCGGCCGGCCGTCGGGAAGCACCGTGGCCATGGTGGCGGTGCGGCTGCGTTCGATGAATTCGGCGATCTCGTCGTCGGACATGACGATCTTCGCGCGCTCGTTCCTACCCACGGTCGAATACTGTCAGGTCGTCGGCACAGGGATCCCGTTACCCCTAGCTCATCAGCATGATGTACTGCGCGGCGGTCATCTGCTGGGCGGCCAGCAAGGTCGGCGCGCTCGTCTCGAGGGTGTAGCGGTCGGCGGTCGCCAGGCAGTAGAAGCCGCCCGCGGTCATCTTCAGGCAGCGGCTGCCCGGCATGTTCGGAACCGGGTTCGTGGGCTGAGCCTCCGCTGACACCTCGTCGAAGAACTCGTCGACGACATCCTCTGCACCGTCGGCGTCCTCGGCCTGGTAGACGGTCGCGCCGGCCATGGCGACGAGGTCAACACCGGTGTCGGAGAACAGCTTTGCCGAACGGGCAGGGTCGGATTGGAAGTGCAGAGCGCCGCGTCGCTCGTACGTGGCGGGTTTGCTGAACGTCATGTCCTGGCCGCTGAGGGGGAGCGTCCTGGCCAGCAGGCCGCTCGGGTCGATCGAGATGTCGGCGAGCTCACTCAAGTCGGTGGCGCGAAAATTTTCGATCGTCGAGCTTTGCAACTCGATGCTCGTCGCCACCAACTGTGCCGCGGCGTCCACACCGGCGGTCGCCTGCGCCTGTTGCATGAAGACGTAGGGGCCCTGCGCGGTGAACGAGCGCGCAGCGCCGAACTGCCCGATGTCGCGATCGGCCCCGGTGTAGCTGGTTGCCCGCGCCTCCGGGTGGCCGGGGATCTCGAGTTTGGGTGCCGGACCATCGGCGCCCTGCTGCTGGGCCGCGGCATCGCTCAGGTCGGTGGCCGCGGCCTCCGCAGCGCCGTCGTCGGCGAATCGCAGCACCGCGTTGAGCAACACCCGGCGGTTCTTCTCGGTGCGCACCGAGGCGAAGCCGGTGACGAAGTCGTGACGACCCGCCGCCGCGGCGACGTTCATCGGCCCGATCAACGCGAGAGCCTCGGCGCGCGGCAGCACCACCGCGCCGAAGCCGAATGAGCCCGTCAGCGCGGAATCCACCTCCCACGGCCCGACGACGTAGTCGGCCAGCCGCTGACCCTCGAGCACCGCACCCAGCATGGGATCACCGGCGCCGCCCAGCGGTTCCCTGGCCGCCGTCGGAAACCGGCCGGCGTCCAACTGATCGAAACTCAACGTAAGGCCCGAGGGTCCGCCGGAGGCCTTGACTGCCGCCCCGTCGACCATCGACGTACATGCCGTGGTCAGCAGCGCGACTACCGACACAAGCGCAAGAATTGGGTGCCGCATTCAGTCGAAATTACCCGCGTCGGCCGCGTCGGCGGCTCAGGCTTGCCGACGGCTCGCCGAGGCTTGACGGAGTTGAGACTTTCTCACCAACCGCTAGACGTCCAGGAACCGAACATCTCTGGCATTGCGGGTGATGAAGCTGCGCCGGGCTTCGACGTCCTCCCCCATGATGACGGAGAACAGCTCGTCTGCCGCCGCAGCATCGTCGAGGGTGACTCGGCGCAAGACCCGTACCGACGGGTCCATGGTGGTCTCCCACAACTCCTTTGCGTCCATTTCGCCCAATCCTTTGTACCGCTGGATGCCGTCGTCCTTGATCTTCTTGCCGGCGGCGAGCCCGTTCTCGAGGAGGCCATCGCGTTCCCGGTCGGAGTACGCGTATTCAGGCTCACTGCGCTGCCACTTCAACTTGTACAACGGTGGCTGCGCGAGGAACACGTGGCCGTGCTCGATGAGCGGACGCATGAAGCGGAACAACAGCGTCAGCAGCAACGTCGAGATGTGTTGTCCGTCGACATCGGCGTCGGCCATCAAGACGATCTTGTGGTAGCGCAGCTTCGAGATGTCGAAGTCGCCGCGGATTCCCGTGCCCAATGCGGTGATGATCGACTGCACCTCGGTGTTCTTCAACGCCCGGTCCAGACGAGCCTTCTCGACGTTGATGATCTTGCCGCGCAACGGCAGGATCGCCTGGAACATCGAATCCCGGCCGCTCTTCGCCGAGCCGCCGGCCGAATCACCTTCCACCACATACAGTTCCGACTTGCGCGGATCGGTCGACCGGCAGTCCGCCAACTTGCCGGGCAACCCGCCGATATCCGCTGCGTTCTTACGCTGAGTCGCGATGTTGCTCCGTCGGTTTCGCGCGGAAGCGAGCGCGCTTTCGACGATCCTTCTCGCCTCGGCAGGATTCGCGTCGAACCACTGAGTGAGCCGCTCCTGACAGACCCTCTGCACAAACGACTTGACGTCGCTGTTGGTCAACCTGGCCTTGGTCTGGCCCTCGAACTGCGGCTCGGACAGCTTTACCGAGACCACCGCAACCAGGCCCCGGCGGACGTCGTCGCCGCTGGGCGCCGGATCTTTGGGCTTGAGCAACTTCTTGTCCCGCGCGTACTTGTTGATCACCGGTGTCAACGCGGCGCGGAAGCCATCCTCGTGCGTACCACCGTCGTATGTCTTGATCGTGTTGGCGAACGTGTGCACGGATACCTTGTCGCCGACGTGCCACTGCATGGCGATCTCCACCTCGCGGGCCGGGTCGTCCTCACCGCCCGCGGTCTTGCCGCGGAAACTGATGACACTCCGGTGAATCGGCTCCTCGGTGCCGATGTGCCTGACGTAGTCGACCACGCCACCGGGGTAACAGAAGGTACGGCGCTTGACCGGCCCGCCACCGCGCTCGTCGGTCAGGTCGATGGTCAAACCCCTGTTGAGGAAGGCCATCTCGCGCAACCGGCTCTCGACGGTCGCGAAATCGTATGTGGTGGTTTCGAGAATGTCGGGATCCGCCCAGAACCGAACGGTGGTGCCCGTCTGCTTCGTCTTCTCACCCTGCGTGAGCGTGCCCGGCACCGCGCGCTCGTAGCTTTGGGACCACTCGTAACCATCTCGGCGGATGTCGACTTCAAGACGGGTGGACAGCGCGTTGACGACGGAGATCCCCACGCCGTGTAGACCTCCGGCGACGGAATAGGCGCCCTTTCCGAAACCTTTCGAGACGGTGTGAAGGACCGTCATCACGACGTCGACGGTGGGCCGGCCCGTCGCGTGCATGCCGACCGGGATGCCGCGACCGTCGTCGGCGACCTCCACCCCACCGTCCTCGAGCAGGCGGACCGCTACTCGGGTGGCACAGCCCGCCATCACTTCGTCCACCGCGTTGTCGACGACTTCCCATACGAGGTGGTGCAGACCGCGCTCGCACGTCGAGCCGATGTACATGCCCGGACGTTTGCGGACAGCCTCCAGCCCCTCGAGCACGTGGACCTGGTCTGGGCCGTATTCCGTCAAACGATTTTGGGCAGCGTTCATCGTCACAGGTGTCTCCCGTTCGGTGGTTGATACGAGCCGGTATGGGTCCGGCGAAGCGATGGAACCATCTTACCATCCCGTTAGTTCTGCACGCGATTTTGTATGCGGTGTTGTGCCCTCTGGTATCCCTCAGGAATAGCGTATGGCGACTTGGGAGGGTCCGACCGGCCGAGGATGGTTTTCGGCCCTTTATAGAGCCTCTCAGTCCGCATCACCGCGACGCCCGCAGCTCTGAGTCAGCCGGCTGCTCGGGCGGCAGCCTTCCGGCCAGCGAACGACGCGCTTCGACCCCCTAGGGAGCGCGGCCCGAGAACCGGTGCCAGGCATGCACTGGGGCCGCTCGCGCGTTTGCCAGAGGTCGTACTATCCCCGGACGATCGTGTCGATCGGGATGGAGCGTTCGAGCATGCCGTAGG
The DNA here is from genome assembly GCF_035918395.1 of Mycolicibacterium sp. ND9-15. NCBI lineage: Bacteria > Bacillati > Actinomycetota > Actinomycetes > Mycobacteriales > Mycobacteriaceae > Mycobacterium > Mycobacterium jinjuense. Next base: position 2,442,323 of record NZ_CP142362.1, on the reverse strand, counting down.
TCTCTTCGCCGTCCCAGGGATAGCCCACGCCGGCGTGTTGCAGCGCAGGGAAGTTGGCGTTCTCCTGTTTCATGGCGCGCACCGAGTAGGGGTTGTCGTCGTGGGGTCGCGATGCGTCATGACATAGCGTGCGTCGGGAAACGCGGCGTCGACACCCTCGAGCCACAGCGCGTGCGACGGCACTTCAAGCGCCGCTGGCGCGTGGGCTCGCCCCATTGCGGCGTTGGCCCACATACCCGACGATGCGTTACCCGAGGAACGTCTCACCCCGGGCGTTGAACCGGGCCTCGTCTCGCAGCCAGGCCAGCAAGATTTCGAGGCCTTGCCGATACGGACCGTCGCCCGCGTCGGTCAACCCGTTTCCGCTGTGGCGGCTTCGTGAACTTCTGCGACCGTGAGCACTTCTCATCCCATCCGCCGTCCGCCGGCGAATTCCATGGTATGCCCGCACGTGTAGCTGGCCGCCTGGGCCGACCGCCACACTCAGGTAAGCGTGGCAGCCTTATCTACTGGGGCAACGAGCGCTATCGCTACGATGACGAGCGCAATGAACCGGCCGCGCAATCGCCGCCACTTCAAGCATCTTCGCCCACGGAGAACTCGCCCGCAGAAACACAATGGTCACGACCTCTTTCGAGCTCGTGACCTAAGTGCGCGCAGTTCGTGGAACCGCTTTTGTTTGTGTGGAGTTCAGGTGCGCTGGTTGACGCAGCAAAATGACGGTCGGTTCCACGGCTTTCCCCGGGTTTTTCCACAGCCTTTTCGTCGGGCAGGCCAGTGCGGCGCTGGGCGGTCGTCGGGGCTTGAGATTGGGCGGTGGACTCGCGTGATACCGACCGAGATGAACCGATGGCGCAGCGGGTGATGCGCGCAGAATCGCCGCAGGCTGTTGAGCTCCGATTTGGTGCCGGTAATTCCACAGGGTTTTCGCTCGCTGCAGACAGCACGACGCGGGCCAGGTGTTGAGGCCTGGCCCGCGTCGGATGGGGTGTCAGCTGCGTGGTGGGATCCGCGCCGGTGGGTGGCCGAGGTCGGCGGTGAGTTGGCGCATTCTGATGTCGATCGATTCGCGGCGCCGGGCGGCGCAGCGGTGGTGGTCCTGTTGGGCGCGGATGTTGGCGGTGACGGCCGCCAAGGCGATGGCGATCTTGATCATCGGCGTGCGCCGGGGTCCGGTGGTCAGCTCGTCGAGGCCGGCGACGTACTTCGATTTGAGTTGGCTGAAGCGTTGCTCGGTGAGTGCGCGGGCGGCTTCGAAGTAGAGGGTGTGCTCCCAGGACCCGGGGATGAGATCCCACTGCGCCAGCCGCAGTTGGTCGGCGGTCAGGGTGACGGTGGTGCTCGATTTCGCGCAGCACGCGAGGTCGTGGGCTGACCAGTCGGGTTGGGCCAGCGGTATCCCAACGGTGTCGGCGTTCAGCGATTCCGGCTTCAGCGGGCATTTGACGGTGCCGAGTGCAGCCGGGCAGACCAGGCGAACCTTTGCGGCGATGCGTGCGTCGTCGCCCAGGCGTGGTCGGCCGCGCCGGACGGCGGCCAGGGTGGGCCGGGTGTGGTGGCCCATCAGGAAGGGGTAGATGGCGCGCAGGCGGCGGTCGTGGGCGCGGAAGCTGTCGTGCTTGAGCAGTTCTTCGGTCTTCGGGGTGCGGTGCCCGTGAATACGGTCGGCGACCGCGGGGCAGTAGAACGCTCCGGCGTAGTGGATAGGCCCCGGGGGTGGCCCGACGGGTGCACCGGGCGGGTTGGCGCTGGGGAAGCTCACCGACCAAGGGCTGGGGTAGCGCACCACCGGTGAGTAGCGGGTGGTGAGCATGAGCTCTCCGAACCCGGTCTTGTTGTTGTAGCCCATGTCGGCGGTCAGCAGAGGCCACCGGGTACGGCCTTCTCGGCGGGCGTCCAGGCCGGTGCGGCGGGCATGGGCCAGCGCGGTGGCCAGGCCTTGGATGCTGGCGCCGGTGGGTGCGTGCACGTCCATTCCGATGAATACCGGGGGTTCGGCGTGCAGGGCGTCGCGGCGGGCCACGCGGGTGAGGAAGGTGGCGCCGACGCCGAAGCCGCTGGCTTTGATTTCCCGCGGCCCGCCGGGTCCGGCGGTGCTTTCGGTGTTATGCAGGGTGCGGTCTTTCTCGCGTACCCAGTACTTGGCGATCGCAGAGGCTCCGCGGTAGCGGACGTCTTTGACACCGAGGGTGCCACCGGGACCTGCGGTGTTGATGATGGTTTCGTCGACGACGGCGTCGCCGTCGCAATCGTTGGGCCGCTGATTGTCGACGGAACCGTACAGCAGGTCGTTGATGAGGCGGGTGAGACGTTCATCGGCGGCCGCGCAGCGGTGGAGATCCTGTTCGGACCGCTTGCGCAGGAGTGCCTTGAACTCGGCGTTGGTCATCCGTCGCGACGGCAGGTCCCAGTCCGGGTCCAGCGGCTGCATGCGCAGCGCCCAGAATCGGTGGAAGCGTTTGTACTCGCGGGCAGCGTTACTGTGGATCGCGGCGCAGTCCTGGTGGGCCATGCCCACCGCGGACAGCTGTTGGGGTGTGAAGGCGCCGATGGTGTCCATCGCGCCGCGCAGGCTGTAGGGCAGCCCCGCCAAGAATCGCACCAGGAGCGCGACGAGCACCGCGGTGCTCGTGTAGCGGATGCCAGATCGTCGACCACCGGGGTGCACGCTGTGCTGGTAGTGGTCGTCGATCTGTTGTGCAGCAGACGATTTGGCGATCACGTTCAGGGCGGTGGTGAAGACGGAATCTGAGAAGGTGCAGAGGGGTTCGCGGTCTCGGATCATCGTTGGTTCTCCTGCAGGGTAGTGATGGCGTGGCGAATCGTGTAGGTGGGCAGCAGCGGGCGTTGATCGACCAGCACGCGCAGATCACTGACATCGGCCAGTTGGAGAAGTAGTGCGGCTGGGACGGTGGCGGCCAGATCGAGGATCCAGCGGTTGCGGAGCCCGAGGTGATTCATGCCGGCGTGGCCGTGGCGTCGCAGATCGCCATTGGTGCGATTAACGATGTTGCGTTCGGGCTGTTCGGTTTTCGGGGACAAGACCAGTCCACTGCCCACGGCGACCGACAGGCTCAGCAGCCGTGCCGCGATCGCTGGGTTGACGACGGGGACTTGCCGGACCCCGCCGAGTCGGTTGGGCAGCGCCACCACCGCGATCGCCCTGCCATCGACGGACATCGAAGTGATCGATGTCCCGCGTAGTGACCTGAAGTCCCCTGCCCTGGCGCCAGCCCCGTAGGACAGGTCGAACAATGCCTGTGCACGCTGGGCCAGTCTGGCCGGCAACCTGGGGATGAGATGTTCCAGACGAGCGACTTCGGCCATGCTCGCCGCCGGTAGACGTTTGCGCCGCGGTGCTGGCACGGCGTGGGAGCGCGGGAACTGTTGGGGGTGCAGTTCACGTCCGATCCCGTACAGGATGTAGCGGCGTTGCCGCAGCGAGCGTTCACTGTTGACTTTCGTCCAGATCAAGTACTCGTCGACGTTGGCGCGGGTGAATGCTCGCGCGGGGTCGATCACATCACCAAATGACGACCACATCAGGAACCGGGCGATCAGTCCGGTCGCTTTGCGGTCATCTTCGCCACCGTTACCGTTCTTCAGGCACCGCAGCCGCGCGGCCTCGCGCACCGCCGCAGCGGCGAGTTCGCGGTTGTCGGCGCGGATGGTGACCCTCTGCAACGCCTGCAGCCGCTCGGACTGAGTGATCGCGAACGGCGGCGTCGGCCGTACCGCATCGCGTGCCACCTCCGCGGCGCGTTCATCACATTCTGCGGCGACTGTCGGCCGCTCTGCGGGTAGCGGCGTTGAAGGGGTCGCCGCGGTGGCCATCTTGCTGAATCGCGCCATCAGACGCGCCACCCCTCAGGCCGCAGGTGCGAGCGGACTATCCGAGATTGATGCGGCGTGGCCGGTTGACACAGACATGTGGGCACGGTGAAATACACCTATCCCCTCCTTGGGGTCAGAGAGCGTGAGAACTCTTGATGAACGCCGAAGCCGGGTTGCCGCCCGGCTTTTGGCATTTGTGCGCTCGGCACAGCCGAGCATGATGAGAAGGGCGCGTTGTAGCGCGAGAACCGTTCAGCAGCTACCTATTCGGGCCTCCTTCACTTTGCGCGGGACGTTTCCCTGGATCGGGCTCGACCGGCGGATGCTGAACCTCACCAGATAGGGCGCGGGTCAATAGCCGCTCACCGGTCTGAGATAACGTCAGCCCTTCGCATTTGGCGTACGCATAGAGGCGGTCGGCCAGCGACGGCGATAACCCGAACTCCACCCTGACGCGACTGCGCCGCTCCATCATTGGTCTAGGCATCGACACCTCCCCGAATCGGCGCGATCGGCTCGTACCGGCATTCACCGGGAAATATAGCGCGATGGAACTGCGCCGTTAGCCGACCGCAATGCCCACTTCGTGGGTTGCGCAGGTTCAGCTAGCTCTATACAAAGCAGCCGCAGAAAGCACGTTCAGGCGCGTCACGCCCCGACTGCGCTTCGCGCTCGAAGCCCAAATATGCTGCTATACAACAGAATTTGTGCCTCCCACGCTTGGCCATACACGCAATGCCGCTCGTGCTCGGCGCTTCGTGGAACTGTAGCGGCGCTAAAACTACAGAGCTCCGAACTGTAGCGCGCTAAAGAAATTGCTTAACTTTAGAATTCGGCCTTAACATCGGCGTGTCGCGTACCCAGTGGAGGGCTCTCGCATGGGACCGTCACGTACGCAACTGCTAGCGCCAGGCGCCGTCGATGACGTCTGGATCGTCGAGATCGACTGCAGCAGCCGCGGCCCTGTCCAAATCCTCGATAGTCAGCGAATGCACAGGTCGGCAGTCAACGTCAGACTGCGTCCGTGTGTCGCTCTCCAATACTCCGGGAGTGCGCTCGACTGGTGAGACTGTCATGTACACACCTTCCGCCATGTAAGGCGGTCTTGCGACGAGCAGGTTGGTAAACCGCGCCGCCTTTTCGACGCCTGATCGAAGCCTTGCGCAGTGGGCGCCATGGAGAGACGATGCTCGTGGCATCCTCGGTGCCATCGCTCAGTGGTCGCCGCCCTGATAATGGGCGATGACCACGGAAGGGCAACCCACCATGACTTTGGAAGACCGCGGTAGCGCCCGCCTCGAACGAATCCTGGCTGACCCCGAGCGGGCCGAACGCGTCAACCAGATCCGCCAACAGATGGACGCTGACGATTACGCTTATCGAGCTGAGCAGGAACGACCGCGGGGCTGCTGCTGAACTGATACCGGGCGCCGACGACGACTCCGTCCGCTGGTGTGGTGTGTTCACAGCCCGATAGTGGGGTCTGGCGTGACACGCCGTCTACTACATTCCTTGTTGAATTTCTACACGCTATGTAGCATCTGGTGCCGTGGACCCAAGCGCCGACGAACTGATCGACCCGTTCGCGAAAATTCTCGTGTCGTCCTATACCAGCGCGTCAGCAGCGGCCAGAAGCTTCACTGCCGAGTGGGACTATCCCCCGACGCAGATGCTGAAAGTGCATACCTTCCGCTCGATCATCCAGGCGAACGTCGATCGGTCCGATCGCTACGTCTTACACGCCGGCTACTCCGAGGCTGGCCGGGTGCAAGTCACCGACCGTGACACCCGGGAGAGCTACTTGATCCGCAGCCGCACCATGGTCGATATCGATGAAGCCAAGAATGGTGACCACCAGCTTTCACTGTTTGTCGTCCCGACACCGCGACCGGTGGCAGGATTCCCTAACTTGCTTGCCTACAAATTCGACCGTAAGGGCATGACTCTGTGGACATGCCCAACCAAGTATGCAAGCCAAGCCAGTCGGCGACTTGTTCCAGCTAATAGCCCTGAGCTACTGGGCTTTTGGCCATTCGTCGATGTGCCCGCACCACCGCCCGATGGCGGCGGTGGCGGCCTTTTCGATCAGGGGGCCGTAGACCCCTTCGACGACCTTGGCGACCCCGACATCGACGATCTCGGTGAAGCCGGCGGGCTGTGAACAGGCTGCGCGCTTACCGGGACATCGAGGGGCTGAACCAGACAGATCTTGCCGAGCTGCTGGGAATGTCGACCGCGATGGTGTCTGCCATTGAGAGCGGCCGCCGACCATTCAATGGTGACCTCAGCTCAATTGGATACAGCAACGAGCGCCTTGAACTTCCTGATATGTCGGCCCCGATGCACCGCGCCCGGGCGTCAACCCTCGTCGCGGCCAAGAACCGCGCGAAGGAGCTACTGCGGCTAGCTGGTGAGGTCTTCGCTGAGCTCGTGGCCATCACACCCAAGGCACCGAGATCGAAACTGCTGGAACTGGAAGCGGTGCACACGTTTCAAGACGTAGAAGAACGAGCCGCGGAATTGCGGACAATACTGGGCCAGGAAGAATCTGGCCCGATCCGCAACCTGACAGCACTGATTGAACGGGCAGGGGTGTGCATCATCCCCATCGCTGGGCTCGCTGGCGTCGACGGGCTTTCTGCGTGGGTCAACGGCGTCCCTGTCATCGGTATCGACCCTTCAGCGCCCGGTGACCGCTTTCGTTTCGGCCTAGCACATGAATGCGGACACCTCACTCTCCACAACCGGCACCACGACAACGTCGAACGCGAAGCTAACCGATTCGCCGGAGCACTGCTGTTCCCGCAGGATGACTTTGACGCCGCCATGGTCGACAAGGTGAAGCTGCAGGATTTCATTTCGCTGAAGAACACTTGGGGCATGTCCATCGCGGCGACGATCTATCGCGCCCACGAGCTGGAGTACATCGACGATGCCCGCTACCGCGCGCTGCAGATTCAAACTTCCAAGTGGCGTCGATCAGAACCCGGTGAGTTCAGGCCGAGCACCGGCACTCTGCTCCCTCGGCTCGTTGAAGTTAACGGTGGCACCGCAGCCGTGGCCACGAAACTTGGAATCAACACAAAGCACCTCGCCACACTGACTAATTGGAGTCACCTACGCGTGGTGTGATCCACGCATGTTGGTAACGGGTCCTCCGATTGTTCGCCACGAAGAGGTTGCGGGAGGGCGCGCCGTTGCTCTGCGGCGTTTGCCCAGGGCTGCGAACAGCTCTTCGTAACTGAGCACCACTGCGACGACGGAGTCGTGCTGAAGGCGCTCACTGGCTGATGGCGACTATGCGTGGTGTAGGGGTTGGCGCCGGTTCGTAAGTGCTCCACGGCGCTACGACACGCGCACGGTGACGGGGATTTATCCTCGGCTGTCGCCCACCGCAAGTCGCCGCTGTCAGAGGCCCAGCTGCTGGCGGAGTCGATTGAGATCCTCTTGAGCGAGATCGAGAATGTCGGCGGCCGCTGCTGGGCAGTACCGGAACGACGTCTCGTTCTCGACGATGACCAGGTGGGTGTCACCGGCCAGCAGGTGGTGGGCCTTCTTGCCCTTGCGGTGCGCCGCGCACGCGCGCTGGTGGTTGGTCCGCGGCGTTTCCACATGCATGTGGCGCAGAACGGCTTTGGTGGGCATGCTGACTCCTTCAGACGCGCGCGGGCGGGTTACCCGCGCTCGGACCGCTGGGCGCGCAGGGTGTCGCGGACGGTGTCGCCGAGGTCGTCGATGCGCTCGAAGATGGTCCTCAACTGTTCACGTGTCCACTCTCCTCGAGTGTTGTTGTCCATGCCGACGGCCTCGTTGATCGCGGCGTGCAACAGCCGGATCACGATGGCCGAATTGTGTTGGCGTCGACCGCCGGTGACGGCCATCAGCTGGTGACCCCGCGGCGGGAGGTCGAGGTCGGCCAGAATTCGGTTGGCGACTGATTTGGTGCGGTCGTTGACGCGGGTGCGGGCTGACTGCCGCTGGCGCTGCGGTGAGACCGGGATCGGAGCCGGGGCCGGCGGAGCAGCGGCAGCCTGTTGAGCCATCAGGCGCTGACGTAGTTGCTCGCGGTCGATAAGGTCCCCGAGCCGGAAACCGGGGGCGACCTCCCGGTTGAGGAGTTCATCGAGGACGCGGTCGTCGGTGGGGTCGAGGTAGGTCTGCTCGACGAAGTCGGTGAGGATCTCGTTGTCGACGAGCATGCCGTCGTCGAAGCGCCTGGCCCGCGGTTCGCCGTTGTCCTCCCCGTCGTTGTCGGTGTTGCCGGCGACCCATCCGCGCACCAGGGCTTGGTCGTCGAGGTCGAGTTCGCGGAACTCTGCCCACCGTGCGTCGTTGTTAAGCCCGACGTGGGAGACGATGTGGCCCTGGTTGTCGGGATGGTCGGGGGCGGCCTCCTGCACGACGCGCATCACCCTGCCGACGAACTGGATGTAGGGCGCCAGGCTGCGGAAGGGCCGGAAGATCGCGGCGACGCTGAGCCGCGGGTGGTCGAAGCCCTCACCAAGCATCTGCACCTGCACGATGCAGTCGAGCTGGCCTTGGCGCAGCCGCTCGATGACGGCGTCCTGGGCGTCTTCGTCCATATTGGAATGGATCTCGGCCGCGCGGTATCCGCACTCGTTGTAGATCGCGGCGACCTGCCGGGCGTGGTCGACTGAGCATGCTGCGGCGATGATCTGGTGCTGGATACCAGTCTGGGCGCGCATCCGGTCGCACGCCTGGATGCTGGCCTCCACGATATGGCGGTTGCATTCGGTGCTCAACGCCACGCCGCGGCGGAACCAGGCCTCCTCGCGCAGTTCCAGGACTTCGTCGAGGGTGTGGCGGCGGGTGTCGTCGCGGTAGGTGAAGTACAGCTCGGCGGGGGCGACGTTACGGGAGTAGATCTGCTTGATGTAGCCGGTGATCATCGCACGGGTGAACGGATACCGGTAGACGATCTCGCCGTGCAGCTGCTGCTGGTCGGAGCGAAACGGGGTGGCGGTCAAGCTGACGACCTTGGCATTGGGGAATCGCCGGAACACCTTCTGCCAGCTTTCGGCGGCGGCGTGATGGCCCTCGTCGACGAGGATCATGTCGAAGAAGTCCTCCGGGAACTGCGGTAGCCACCGGTCGGCCTGACTGGCCAGCTGCTGGATGTTGCAGACCACGAAGTCGCTTTCGATGGCGTCGTGGATGTTCGCGTTGGGGCCGTCGAGCACCGCCATCCACGGCCCGGCGGTGAAGTCCGACAACACCCTGCACTTGGTCCAGAAACACTGGGGGCTGGTGATGTCGACGGCATCGGCGACCCCTTTGCGGATCGTCAGGTTCGGTGTGATCACCAGGGTGCGGCCACGGGCGATGCCGAAGGGCAGGGTGGCCATGATGCCGGTCTTGCCGCACCCGACGGGGATCTGCACGATCGCGGGATCGGTGCGGTGGGCGAAGTGTTCACGAACCTTGCGGTGGGCTTCGCGCTGCGGGTCGCGCAGCGCAGGATTGGCTTCGATGTCGGCGTTGGCGGTGGCGAACACGCTGCTGTCGGCGCCGGCAGCGGCCGCCTCCTGGGCACGGCGGTACTGCAGCCGGAAGGGCTCCAAGTCAGCGCGACGGTAGTAGCGGTAGTCGCTGCCGGGGCGCCGCAGCGCCGGCAGCGTGCCGTCGCGATCCCATCGGCGCAGAGTCTGCGCGGATACCCCGAGATACGCCGCTGCATCCGCGACCCGCAGGAAATCTTGATCAGCCATACTGAGACCCTACAACATTGCTCAACCCTAACAACCCTAGTACGGTGGGCGTGTCCGGCGGTTTCACACGGTGGCCGTCAGGTGTCAGCTCACCGACCTACGGTGGCATCGGCTCCGGGACAATAAGGGGGCGGTATGAAGCGCACCGTGCAGTACTGGCGGCTCATCGGACCCGACGGCAAGCCGCTGGCCGGCAAGTTCCCGGTCGGGCAGGTGGTCCGGCGCTTGTGCGCGGCAGAAGCGGCCGACCAGAACCGGTACCGGCACTGCCGCGACGGCATGGTGCTGTTGGCCAAAGGTGTAGCCGAGCCCGACCACCGGATGATCGTGCTGGACAAGGTGCGTCGCGAGAACCTGCCCAGCGTGGGCGATCCGATCGGCGCGCGCCGTGCGATTCCACTCGGCGAGGATGAAGGGCTGCTCGAACCCACCTACTGCCTGTTCACCGCCCGCAACATCATCGCGATGCTCACCAGCGGGGACGGCCCGCGGCCCCGCCGGCTGATCGACTACCTCAACGCCAAGATGGACATTCAGGTCGGCATCGAGCCGGTGCTCACCCAGAACCTCGACGACGTCCTGGCCGAGATGCGCATCTCCGAGATACAGGTCGCCATCCCGGTCAGTCGCATCGACCGCAACCTGATCGGCGGTGACTGGATCGAGGCCCTCGACGGCGCCCGCCTGCTGGCCCAGGACGGCGTCGTGCGCATCGGGTTGTCGGTCGGGCGCCGCGGCACACGGGCCCACAAGGAGTCCATCCGAGCCCGGCTGAGCCAACGCGTCGCCGATCTGCGCGGCTCGGGCGCGCTGTCGGAGTTCGATTCCGCCCGGGTCAGCGGCACCATCTCTGGTTCGCCGCGATCGGTGGATCTGCTCGAAGACCGCTTCGTCGAGAAGACCGACGTCGACGCCGACCGGCTCAACGACCCGCAACGCTCCATCGCCTACGCCCGTGAGGTGCTGGGCGCGGCGGTGACCAAGAACAAGGAGTACCTCAAGTCGGTAGTCGAACCGGTGGCCGACGGCTCGGTCAGCTTCCCCGACACCTTCATCGACATCCCCGACGACGAGCAGAGATGACCGAGCCGCTGCTGATGTTCAGCCGCTGTCAGCGGCTCCAACACCGGTGGGTGCGCCACCGCTGGACCGACCTGCTCCTGGTCGCGATGCTGACGGGCGGATGGTTTCTCGCCGGCCAGCGTTGCTGGATACCGCTAATCCTCACTGAGATTCCCGAGGACGCTCGCCGCACTCTCTATCAGATCATTGCGACTATCGCCGCCACGATGGGCGGGTTCGTCCTGACCAGCATTTCCATACTGGTCAATTTGCTGCGCACACCGCTGAACACCATCGACCGGCTCCTGCCCGCCCGCGACAAGCGCACCGTGGGCACGTTATTCGTGCAGGTACTGCCCCGCCTGCTTCTGGTGTTTCTGTTGACCATCGTGGCGATCGTGACCGACGCCAACGTCGCAGTCGGGTACTGGCCGTTGCAGCTGCTGACGATGGCTGCTGCCGTATGGGCGATGCTCAGCATCGCCAGGGTGGTCTGGGTGCTGCACCGCCTCCTCACAGCATCCGCCGAAGGATAACGGGCCCCGCCTCCGCAAGGGCATACGGCGGCTCACTGCTCGGAGCCACGGGTTTACCAACCACAAAGGTCTTTTTTTCCAACCATCGCGTGCGACTGCGACACCTCACGTGTCCGGGACAGATCGAGTCCGGCGCCGAAGCACCGCGGAAGAGCACGAGAACCGGCTTCGTCACACTGTCGGGGCTGCGTCGCGTGCATCGTTGCGAACGTTTCACTTCGTCTGCCCCTCACCAAGTCGGTCGTGAACTTCACCTGGCCATGAGCCGGTTCACTTCCGATCCGCCATACAGGTCACCGCTCACCCTTCCCGACGGCCTCGACCGTGCCCGCTGAGGACCCTGAACAATCGTGTCTGTCACGGCGGCGAGGTAGCTACGCGGAGAACAGCACGCGTGACACGCGCGTACCGACAGACGTCACCGCCCCACACGCCTACTCTCAGGGCTCACGAGATCGATGCAGGGGGTATGTACATGGGTTCGATCCACGAGGTGATGGAGGCGTTCCGCGAAGCCCCATCGAACTCGGAGCGGGGCACGAAGTTCGAGAAGCTGATGGTGCGCTATTTCGACCTGGACCCACTGCTGTCGCAGCAGTACGACGAGGTGTGGCGGTGGATCGACTGGCCCGGCCGGAAGGGCAAACCCGACACCGGCATCGACCTCGTTGCCCGCGAACGCGACAGCGGTGAGTACACAGCGATCCAGTGCAAGTTCTACGAGCCGACACACCAGCTCCGCAAAGAGGACATCGACTCGTTCTTCACCGCGTCGGGCAAGAACCCGTTCACCAACCGGATCATCATCTCGACCACCGACCGGTGGGGCCGCAACGCTGAGGACGCTCTCGAGGATCAGTCCGTGCCGGTGCAGCGGATCGGCCTGGCTGAGATCGCGGACTCGCCGATCGACTGGGATATCGCATGGGTTGACGGTGACTTGCGGATCGACGTCTCTGAGGCGACCCGTCACGAACCTCGCCCGCATCAGGCAACGGCGATCGACAAGGTCTTCGACGGGTTTGCCGCCGGCAACGACCGCGGCAAGTTGATCATGGCCTGCGGCACCGGGAAGACCTTCACCGCGTTGAAAATCGCGGAGCGCACGGCGGCCGAGAAGGGCGGCAGCGCCCGCATTCTGTTCGCAGTGCCGTCGATATCGCTGCTGAGCCAGACGTTGCGAGAGTGGACCGCCCAGACTCAGTTCGACCTGCGAGCCTTTGCCGTCTGCTCGGACACAAAGGTGTCCCGCGCAGCGGAGGACATCAACACGTACGACGTGGCGATCCCGGTGACAACGAACGCCGCGAAGCTGGTGCACGAGATGGAGCACCGCAAGCGTGCGAAGGGCCTGACGGTGGTGTTCACCACCTACCAGTCGCTGCCGGTCGTCGCCGACGCCCAGGACCTCGGGGTAGCTCCATTCGATCTTGTGATCTGCGACGAGGCGCACCGCACCACCGGCGTGACCTTGGAAGGTGTCGACGAGTCGAACTTTATGAAGGTTCACGACGCCGCCTACCTGCACGCTGACCGCCGCCTGTACATGACGGCCACACCGCGAATCTACGACGAGACCGTCAAGGCGAAGGCCGACGAGCATTCCGCCGAGATCACGTCGATGGACGACGAGACAAAGTTCGGCCCCGAGTTCCACCGCCTGTCCTTCGGCGAGGCGGTTGAGCGCGGCCTCCTCACCGACTACAAGGTCCTCGTCCTCACCGTGGATGAGGAAATGGTGGCCGCTCCCCTGCAGACCCAGCTCGCTGGTGGTGACGGCGAGCTTCGCCTCGACGACGCCACGAAGATCGTCGGCTGCTGGAACGGTCTAGCCAAGCGCGCCGGCAAGACCCCCGATGGACAGGGCTTCGTGCCCGGCGAGGCCCCGATGCGCCGGGCGGTTGCCTTCGCCAAAGACATCGCCGCCTCCAAGAAGGTTGCCGAGCTATTCCCGAAAGTCGTTGACGCATACCGCGAAATGCTCACCGATAGCCAAAACGACGGCGTCGGCATCAACGAAACGAACCTCGAACTCGCTGTGCAGGTCCGCCACGTCGACGGCACCTTCAACGCCCTGGAACGCAACCGCGAGTTGCAGTGGCTCAAGGCCCCGCTGCCGGAGAGCGAGTGCCGAATCCTGTCCAACGCGCGGTGTCTGTCAGAGGGCGTGGACGTCCCCGCACTTGACGCGGTGATGTTTCTGCACCCGCGCAACAGCGTCGTCGATGTCGTCCAATCCGTCGGTCGCGTGATGCGTAAGGCCCCTGATAAGGACTACGGGTACATCATCTTGCCAGTCGCCGTCCCAGCCGGAATCTCGCCGTCACAGGCCCTCGGCGATAACCGCCGCTTCAAGGTCGTGTGGCAGGTCCTCAACGCCCTCCGCGCTCACGATGACCGGTTCAACGCCATGGTGAACTCGATCGCCTTGAACGCCGCGAACCCCGGCGCAGTCACCGGCCGCGGTTCGGACCGGCTGCTCGGTGCACACATCGGCCCCACCACCGACAACCCGGAGACGCTCGCAGCTGCCAGCTCAACATCCACAGTGACTGCCCCCGGGGACCCTCCGGCCGGTGTTGCTGACGGCCACGGATCTGGCGGTGGTGGCCTGGCGTCTCAGATGGCGTTGTTCTCCCTGTCGGAGTGGCAGGAGGCGATCTACACCCGCATCGTGGACAAGGTTGGCACCCGCTCCTACTGGGAGGACTGGGCCAAGGACGTCGCCGACATCGCCGCGGCACTGATAACGCGCATCAGAGCGCTCCTCGATGGCGCCGATCCCAAGGTGGGAACGGCATTCGACAAGTTCCTACAGGGCTTGCGTGACAACCTCAACGACTCCATCACTCGCGATGATGCGATTTCGATGCTCGCCCAGCACCTGATCACTGCGCCGGTATTCGACGCGTTGTTTGCCGGCCACGAGTTCGCCGCCCATAACCCCGTGTCACGCACGATGCAGACGATGGTCGAACAGCTCGGCGGGGCCGGTCTGGAGGCGGAGACCGAACACCTTAAAGGCTTTTACGACTCGGTGCGGATCCGCGCCTCGGAGGTCACCACCGCGGACGGAAAGCAGCAGGTGATAGCTGAGCTGTACGAGAAGTTCTTCAAAGTGGGGTTCGCGAAGCAGGCCGAGGCGCTGGGCATCGTCTACACCCCCGTCGAGATCGTTGACTTCATCCTCCGTGCCGCCGACCAGGCATCCCGGGAAGCATTCGGTCGCGGCCTCACTGACGATGCAGTTCACATCCTCGATCCGTTTACCGGGACGGGCACCTTCATCACCCGACTGATGCAGTCGGGTCTCGTCCGGCCAGAAGACTTGGCCCGCAAGTACGCAAACGAGTTGCACGCCAACGAGATTATGCTGCTTGCGTACTACATCGCCGCGGTGAACATTGAGACCACGTACCACGCACTTGCTACTGAAGCGGAGTACAGCCCGTTTGAGGGCATCGTATTGACCGACACCTTTCAGATGACCGAAGACGACGACTCGATGGATGCGGAGATATTCCCGCAGAACAATTCTCGGATCGTGAGGCAGCTGGCCGCACCGATCCACGTAATCGTCGGGAACCCCCCGTACTCTGTGGGTCAAGAATCAGCCAACGACTTGAACGCCAATATGGCTTACCCCACCCTAGACAAGCGGATCGCGGACACGTACGCAAAGCTGTCGACGGCAAAGACGCAGCGGACCCTCTACGACTCCTACCTGCGGGCGTTCCGGTGGGCAACCGATCGAGTTGGTGATCACGGGGTCGTGGCGTTCGTCTCCAATGGCGGATGGATCGACGGTAACACCGCCGACGGCATTCGCCTGACCCTCGCTGGCGAGTACAGCCGGATCTACGTCTACAACCTCCGAGGCAACCAGCGCACCGCCGGCGAGCTGTCCCGCAAGGAGGGCGGCAAGGTGTTCGGTTCCGGGAGCCGCAGCACCGTCGCGATCCTCATCGGAGTGAAGGACCCCGCCAACAGCGAACCATGCAGAATCCTCTATCGCGACGTCGGCGACTATCTGACCCGCGAGCAGAAGCTGGAGATCGTCGCGGGAGGCGACCTTGAAACGGTTGAATGGCAGGTAATTACACCGAACGAACATGGAGATTGGGTACATCAGCGAAGCGGCGACTTCGCGGCGTTGCCAGTCATCGGGGACAAGAAGCCGGCGGCAGGCGTGACCAAGGTGTTCTCGGTTCATTCGTTGGGGCTCAACACAAGCCGCGACTTGTGGATTTACAACTCTTCCGCGGAAAAGTTACGGCGGTCGATTGAGCAGTTCGTCGCTCACTACAACGACGAAGTCGATCGCTTCGCTGACTATTCCGCAAAGCGCGGCTTGACCAAGTTGGACGAGGCGGATGCCGATAAGTACCTCAGCGAGCATCCCGAAACGACCGCTGCCAGCTATCTCAAATGGTCATCCAGCCTCAAGCAGCAGCTCGCGCGCCTTAAGAAGTCGACGGTCGAGGAGGCGTTCCAACGGAGCATGTACCGTCCGTTTTTCGCCCAGCATGCGTACTTTGGTCCGACACTGATTCACCGTAGGGGGACTCTGGATCGAATCTTCCCGACCGCCCATCATCAGAACATCGGGATGTATGTCGTCGGATTCGGATCGGCCGTCCCGTTCTCCGTACTCATGGTGAACCGAATCCCCGATCTGCACCTTACGGGAGCAGGCAGCGGCGGCCAGTTCTTCCCGCGTTGGACTTACGAAAAGGTTGCGGCTAAAAGCGTGGGGGCTCCCGCGCTCGACCTCATTACCGGGCCCCACGGGTTGGAGGAGATTGACGAGCACGGCTACCGCCGCGTGGACAACATCACCGGCGAATTGCTCGGGTTGTTCCGGGATACGATCGGCGATCAGGTCACCAAAGACGACATCTTCTTCTACGTCTACGGACTCTTACACGACCCGCATTATCGTGAGACCTTCGCGGCAGACCTTAAGAAGATGCTGCCGCACATCATCATCCCCGAGTCGCGGGAGCGCTTCGATCAGATCGGCGCTGCCGGCAGAGCGCTTAGTGATCTCCACGTCAACTACGAGTCCGCCTCGCCGTTCCCCGTTGACGTACAGCTCAAGCCCGGCGCGGATCATCAGAACCCTCAAACCTGGCGTGTGACGGACAAGAAGATGAGGTGGGCGAAAAAGAAGGACCCGTCGACTGGCAAGAGCGTCGACGACGTCACTCAGCTAATTTACAACCAGAAGGTGACCATCGCAGACATCCCCGAGGCCGCTGAGCGGTACATGATTGGCTCCCGTTCGGCGCTGGCTTGGATCATCGACCGATACCAGATTAGGACAGATAAGGCGTCCGGCCTCATCAACGACCCGAATGACTGGTGCGACGAGCACGAAGACCCTCGATATATTGTTGACCTCATCGCCAAAGTCACCACGGTCGCAGTCGAGACGATGAGAATTGTGGACAGCCTTGGGTCTGCGCCGAGCTCTACACCCCCAACTCCCGCTTGAGTCGCTCACGCATTCGCAATTTGCGCGCATCGAAGAAGTCCAAGAAGGAATCCATTTCTAGTGGGAGTCCGGCGAGATCGTTGGCGTCGACGTACGTTTTCCTCCGGGCTTCCGTCGGAAAGACACGGTCGGACGCCACCCAATCCGCTGGTATTGACGCCCGCTTTTCGACGTTGGGAACTCCCGCAAGAAGTTGCAGGTTAGGCAGTAGGTTGAAGGAGCTCAGATACTCACTGATCTTCTCGCTCGGAATCCCCTGAGCATTCAACTTTGCCTTGCTGAAGCGCGATTTCGGGAAGATGTGATCCTCGTGGAACTCGTTACTCAAGTCGAGCCCGGGATACAGAATCGAGAGCACGGTGAAGGAGCGCGGTTTGCCGTATTCCAGGGCGAGCAGGTCGTCGATCTCAGTCGCATCGAACGCCAAGGATTTCCCAACTGCAGCCATCTCCCTCTCGACGTCGGCAACCGGAAAGCCCTCCGCAGACGCGGTTTTCAGCACCTCTCGTATCCGTCCAAGAACCGTGTCCAGACCAGAACCCCAGATACCTCTCTTGATTAGAGAACGCGCCACCCATCGCTGGATTGCAAGCCGATCGTCCGCGTCCTTCGAAGAGGTCAGGTAGGTGTCTGAAACACCCCGGGTGTGAAGATAAAACGCGATCGGGAGAAGAACGCTGTCGGCGGTCAGATTTCGATCGGTGTATCCGAAGCTTTTCAGCAGGGATGCAGCCCGAACGAGGGCGTCTTCAATCGAGGCCCACATGCTCTCAACCTTCGCCATGTTTTCTGTGGTGAAGTTCGTGAGCTTGAAGCGAAGATCGACGTCGGCGATCGCGAGTGCCGTCTTAAGGACGAGGTCCTTCGAGAAGTTGAAATCCCGCCCATTGCTGTTGAGCTCACGCACGAGGTCCCGCACCTCTTCACGTGCGTCCAGGTCCTTCCATTGATTGGTCGCCATCGAGAGCAACAAGTCGGACGAGGACAGCTGTGTGCCACCACTATTCACCCGAACGAAGATCTCGAGCACGTTGTCAGGATCCTGGTCCGTGACCTCGAAGTAATTGAGGACGGGGCTTGTACGAATTGCCTTGCGGAGTGTGGCCAAGCGCCGCACACCCTCGCGGTCATCGACGATTCCACGGGCCTTGATGACATCGATGAAGCCGACCGCATCATCCTCCAACTTCAGGACATCACCGACTTTGAACCACCTGTCCGGCTCGCCCGTAGACGCTTTGGCATCTTCGTCCGTCAAGAACTGGAGGTCATACTTCAGCCCGAGCTCTTCCTCGGGAGGGTCCTCTGCAAGATTCAGGTACAGCCGACGATCCGGGAACGCGTTGGTGCTGTTCCACCAGGCTCCCTTCTTCTTGTCCGCGTAAGTTCCGTAAAGCGCGATGTTCAGAGCTGTCAACCGCTGCTGTCCGTCCAGGATCGCGGTGATTCCCTGCCCAGACGGAACCGAGGCCTTCTGCGCAAATGGATGATCTCGCTCGTGGTACCTCGTAAGGAATTCGTAGAACGTGTAGTCGGCGGCTGTATGCGGCTCCACCTTCCAGAACAGGAACGAGCCGACTGGGTATCCCCGCATGAGGCTGTCGACGAGCTTCACGATTTGGCGCGGACCCCACACGAACTCCCTCTGGATGGCAGGCATGAGGTAATTCCGAGCGTGGATCTGCCGGAGGACGTGTTCGACGGCCTTTGCAGTTTCGTACGACAAATCTCGCCCCCGCGTGCGTATTGGAACCCGTGAAGCACGACCCTAGATGACACGCCGCGAATCTGGGATCGTGCGTCTGGTTCGCGGGTCGATCAGCAACTTCTCCCCTGCCAAGTCCGCCTCGACTCCGTCGGGACTTGGACAATCCGGTCCCAAAGCGACCGAGGTCGCACTGGTGTGGTCTAGCCCCACCAAAACACAAAGGTCACGAACCATTTCTGGTTCGTGACCTCATGCGTCGGAGTTCGTCGAACTCCTCTTTGTGGGCGAAGGGGGACTTGAACCCCCACGTCCCGAAGGACACTGGCACCTGAAGCCAGCGCGTCTGCCATTCCGCCACTCGCCCCAACAACCGGGGAAGCCTAGCACGTCAGGCACCCCGCTCCTCAACGGTACCGGCTGCCCGACCAGCCCCGCTCGCACGCGACCGACGATCGTGACAAAGGTCTCTGAACTGCATCGATTCGATTCTCAGAATTCTGTTGGTCCCGCAGCACGGCGCTCGGCCGATACCATGCACATGAGCATTGTGGCCAGGCGACACGCTGGTACCCGTGCCATGAGCAGGGTCTTCGAACGACGACGAGTGAGGCGGGCGGTGACATGGGTCTAGTCGACCGCATCGAGCGCAAGCTCGAGTCGACGGTCGGTGACGCATTCGCCCGGGTGTTCGGCGGCTCGATCGTCCCGCAGGAAGTCGAGGCGATGCTCCGGCGGGAAGCCGACACCGGTGCCCGGGAAGTGCTCAGCGGCCAGGTTTTGGCGCCGAACGACTACGTTATTACCCTCAGTGTGCCTGACTACCAGAAGGTGAGCGCCGACCCCGACCTCACGTCAGCGACTTTCGCCAAACACTTGGAGGGATACATCCGTGAGCAAGGGTGGCAAACGTATGGTGATGTTGTTGTCAGATTCGAACAATTATCCACCCTGCACACCGGACAGTTTCGCGCGCGTGGAGCGGTCAATCCTGACTCGACCACTGGCGAACCCGCCCCACCACCTCGAGAACGTGCGTCCCTCGCAGAATCAGGAGTACCACCGATGAGCGACAACCCCACCTACCGCGGCGGCCAGGGGCCGGGGCGGCCCGCCGACGATCACTACGACGAGCACTACGACGAGCGGTACGGCCGCCAGGACGACCGCGGCCAGTATCCCCCGCCCGATCAGGGCGGCTACCCGCCTCAGAGCGAGCCCTACCCGCCGCGCCAGAGCGGCTACCCCGACCAAGGCGGCTACCCCGACCAAGGCGGCTACCCGCCACCGTCGTACGAACAGCGGCCGCCGACCGGTGGATACGGCCCGCCCCCACAAGCCGGCTATCCCGATCAGGGCTACCGGCAGGCTCCCGGCGGCTACGGTCCGCCACAGGGCGGACAGCCCGGCTATGGCGGCGGCCCCGCCGGCGATTACGACTACGGCCGTCCGCCGGCGCCGAGTCGGCATGAGGACAGCGGCTACGGCCGGCCCGAGCCACGGCCCGCGTACCCCGACCAGGGCGGCTACCCGGACCAGGGCGGCTACCCCGACCAAGGCGGTTACGGCGGCCAGCCCTACGGCCGGCAGGACCAGGGTTATGGCGCTCCGCCGGATTACGGCCGCTACGGTGACGCCCCTGGCGCCGGATACGCCGAACCGGGCTACGCCGAGCCCGCCGGCGGCGGTTACGACTACGGTCAGCCGGCCGGCTACGGCGGTGGTTACGGCCAGGGCGACTACGGCGCGGCCGCCGCGACCGTCACGCTGCAACTCGACGACGGCAGCGGCCGGACCTACCAGCTGCGCGAGGGCACCAACGTGATCGGCCGTGGCCAGGACGCGCAGTTCCGGCTGCCCGACACCGGGGTGTCCCGGCGCCATCTGGAGATCCGCTGGGACGGGCAGGTCGCGCTGCTGTCCGATCTGAACTCCACCAACGGAACTACCGTGAACAACGCGCCGGTCCAGGAGTGGCAGCTCGCCGACGGCGACGTGATCCGGCTGGGTCACTCCGAGATCATCGTCCGCGTGCACTGAGCATCGAGGCCGGCCGCGGCCGAGACGGTGAAGCTGGTCGCTTCCCGCTCCTGTCGGTAACCGTCCAAGTATCGTGACGGTGCCGAGGCTGGCTGCGTGGCGCCGACGCGACTGAACGGGACGGAGACGGAGAGGACGTCAGATGCAGGGGTTGGTGCTGCAACTGACGCGTGTCGGATTCCTGTTGCTGCTCTGGCTGTTCATCTGGTCCGTGCTGAGGATTCTGCGGACGGATCTCTACGCCCCCACCGGTTCGGTCATGGTGCGCCGTGGGCTACCGCTGCGGGCCTCGCTGCTGCCCAACCGGGGCCGTCGTAACGTGGCCCGGCATCTGGTGGTCATCGAGGGCGCGCTGGCGGGGACCCGTATCACGCTGGGCAGCCAGCCGGTGCTGATCGGACGGGCCGACGACTCGACGCTGGTGCTCACCGACGACTATGCCTCGACGCGGCACGCCAGGCTGTCGCCTCGAGGTCCGGAATGGTATGTCGAAGACCTAGGATCGACCAACGGCACATACCTCGACAGGGCGAAGGTGACGACCGCGGTACGCGTTCCGATGGGCACGCCGGTTCGGATCGGCAAAACGGTAATCGAGTTGCGCCCGTGACACTGGTGCTTCGATACGCCGCACGCAGCGACCGCGGCCTGGTCCGGGCGAACAACGAGGACTCCGTTTACGCCGGTGCGCGACTGCTCGCGCTCGCCGACGGCATGGGCGGCCACGCCGCGGGTGAAGTGGCCTCCCAACTGGTGATCGCCGCGCTGGCCCACCTCGACGACGACGAGCCTGGCGGCGATGTGCTCAGCAAGCTCGACGCCGCGGTGCGCGAGGGCAACTCGGCGATCGCCGCGCACGTCGAGGCCGACCCCGAGCTCGAGGGCATGGGGACGACCTTGACCGCAATCCTGTTCGCGGGCAATCGACTCGGCCTGGTGCACATCGGCGACTCGCGCGGTTACCTGTTGCGCGACGGCGAGCTGACCCAGATCACCAAGGACGACACGTTCGTCCAGACGCTCGTCGACGAGGGCCGCATCACGGCGGAGGAGGCGCACAGCCATCCCCAGCGGTCGTTGATCATGCGCGCGTTGACCGGCCACGAGGTGGAGCCCACGCTGATCATGCGGGAAGCCCGCGTGGGCGACCGCTACCTGCTGTGCTCCGACGGGCTCTCCGACCCGGTCAGTCACGAAACCATCCTCGAGGCGCTGCAGATCTCCGATGTCGCCGAAAGCGCCGACCGCCTCATCGAATTGGCCCTTCGCGGCGGCGGACCCGACAACGTCACCGTCGTGGTGGCCGACGTCATCGACAACAGCGACTACGACTACGGACAGACCCAACCGATCCTGGCAGGTGCGGTCTCGGGCGACGACGACCAACCGCCGCCCAACACCGCCGCCGGTCGCGCGTCGGCGTTCAACCCGCGACGCAACGAAGCCAGACGCGTTCTACCGGAACCCGAGGAACCGCCGCGACCGCCGAAGTCGCGGCGGCGAATGTTCATCGCCGCCGTCCTTGTGGTTCTGGTCGTGTTGGCCGCATTGGCCATCGGACGCGAGATCATCCGCAGCAACTACTACGTAGCCGCCCACGACGACACCGTGTCGATCATGCGGGGTGTGCCGGGATCGATCCTCGGGTACCCGCTGCAGGAGCCGTACCGACAGGGCTGCCTGACCGAACGCAACGGCCTCAACCTCATCAGTCCGGGCCAGCAACCACGCGACTGCCAGATCTTCCGCGTGCGCGATCTCAAGCCGTCCGAACAACGCCAGGTCCTCGCCGGTCTGCCGACGGGCTCCGAGGATCAGGCGATCAACCAGATCAACCAGCTGGCACGGGATTCCCTGCTCCCGATCTGCGCGCCGCCACCGCCGCCGCCGGCGCCGCGCACCAGTGCCGCGCCACACAGCCCGGTGCCCTCGAACTCCCCCGGCGTACCGAACAATTCGCCAACGCGCGCTGAAACCGCAACTCCGGCACCGGAAACGCCACGGACGGTGACGCAGCCACCGGCCTCCCCGACGCCGAGACCGCTACCCGAGTCGCCGACACCCAAACCGCCGCCGCCCCCGCCGACCATCACCGCGCTGCCTCCGCCGCCGCCCGAGCCCGGAATCAATTGCCGGGAAGTGTCATGACCACCCAACCGCAGTCCGCGGTCGCCGTGACGCCGCCACTTCCCAACCGGCGAAACGCCGAACTACTCCTGCTCGGCTTCGCCGCCGTCATCACCACTCTCGCGCTGCTGCTCGTCGAGGCCAACCAGGAGCACGGCCTGCACTGGGATCTCGCGCGCTACACCGTCGCATACCTGGCGCTGTTCAGCGGTGCGCACCTCGCTGTGCGCCGCTTCGCTCCGTACGCCGACCCATTGCTGCTTCCGGTCGTCGCGCTACTGAATGGGTTGGGGCTGGTGATGATTCACCGCCTCGACCTCGCTTCCGGCGAGCTGACCCAGGACGGGCTCGGCGGCACTGCCAACCAGCAGATGCTGTGGACCCTCCTCGGAGTCATCGGGTTCTCGCTCATCGTGATCTTCCTGCGCGACCACCGACTGCTGGCCCGCTACGGCTACGTCTGCGGGCTCACCGGCCTGATCCTGCTGGCCATCCCGGCCATGCTGCCACGCTCGATGTCCGAGCAGAACGGTGCCAAGATCTGGATCCGGTTGCCGGGCTTCTCGATTCAGCCCGCGGAGTTCTCCAAGATCCTGCTGCTGATCTTCTTCGCCGCGGTGCTTGTCTCCAAGCGCGACGTCTTCACCAGCGCGGGCAAGCACATCCTCGGCATGGATCTCCCCCGCCCCCGCGACCTCGCCCCGCTGCTGGCCGCGTGGATCGCCTCGGTCGGGGTGATGATCTTCGAAAAGGACCTCGGCACATCACTGTTGCTGTACGCGTCTTTCCTCGTGCTGGTCTACGCGGCCACCGACCGGATCAGTTGGGTTGTCATCGGTCTAGCCCTGTTCGCTGCGGGAAGCGTTGTCGCATATCACCTTTTCGACCACGTCCGCGTCCGTGTGCAGACCTGGCTGGATCCGTTCGCCGACCCCGATGGGGCGGGCTATCAGATGGTGCAGTCGCTGTTCAGCTTCGCGACCGGAGGGATCTTCGGCACCGGCCTCGGCAACGGCCAGCCCGGCACCGTGCCCGCCGCGTCAACCGACTTCATCATCGCCGCCGTCGGCGAGGAGCTCGGGCTCGTCGGCCTGGCGGCGGTGCTGATGCTGTACACGATCGTGATCATCCGCGGCCTGCGCACCGCAATCGCCGT
The DNA here is from genome assembly GCF_035918395.1 of Mycolicibacterium sp. ND9-15. Lineage (NCBI taxonomy): Bacteria > Bacillati > Actinomycetota > Actinomycetes > Mycobacteriales > Mycobacteriaceae > Mycobacterium > Mycobacterium jinjuense. The sequence goes on along the minus strand of NZ_CP142362.1, from coordinate 2,418,637 downwards.
GCGTGACAGCTTCGGCAAACTCCTGGCCGCGGGCCTGGCCTCGACGTTGGCGCTGCAGTTGTTCATCGTCGTCGGCGGCGTCACCAAGCTGATTCCGCTGACCGGATTGACCACACCGTGGATGTCCTACGGCGGGTCCTCGCTGCTGGCGAACTACGTGCTGCTGGCGGTCCTGGTGCGCATCTCGCACGCCGCGCGGCGCCCCATCGTCACCGGCCCCCAGACCCCGACGCCGATCGCCGCGGCCAGCACCGAGGTGATCGAGAAAGTATGAACACGTCACTGCGCCGCATCGCCGTCACGGTCATGGCACTGATCGTGCTCCTGCTGGGCAACGCCACCCTGACGCAGGTGTTCACCGCCGACGGGCTGCGTTCGGACCCCCGCAACCAGCGCGTGCTGCTCGACGAGTATTCCCGGCAACGAGGCCAGATCTCCGCGGGCGGCCAGTTGCTGGCCTACTCGGTGTCGACCAACGGCCGGTTCCGCTTCCTGCGGGTGTATCCGAATCCGCTGGCGTACGCCCCGGTCACGGGCTTCTACTCGCTGCAGTACTCGAGCAGCGGCCTGGAACGCGCGGAGGACGGCATTCTCAACGGCTCCGACGAGCGGTTGTTCGGCCGCCGCCTCGCCGACTTCTTCACCGGGCGCGACCCGCGGGGCGGAAACGTCGACACCACGATCAAGCCGCAGGTTCAGCAGGCGGCCTGGGACGCGATGGAAGACGGCTGCGACGGCCCCTGCAAGGGCTCGGTGGTGGCCATCGAACCGTCGACGGGGAAGATCCTGGCGATGGTCTCGTCGCCGTCCTATGACCCGAACCTGCTGGCCACCCACGACATGGCCGCGCAGACCGCCGCCTGGCAGCGACTGCGCGACGACCCCGAGTCGCCGCTGCTGAACCGGGCGATCTCCGAGACGTACCCGCCGGGGTCGACCTTCAAGGTGGTCGCCACCGCGGCGGCACTGCAACGGGGTGCGACGGTGAACACCCAGCTCACCTCCCAACCGCGAATCCCGCTGCCCGACAGCACCGCAACGCTGGAGAACTACGGTGGCACAGCCTGCGGCGGTGCGCCCACCACGTCGTTGCGGGAGGCCTTCGCGCGGTCGTGCAACACCGCGTTCGTCGAGTTGGGCCTCGACACCGGTGCCGATGCACTGCGCTCGACGGCCCGCGCATTCGGCCTCGACGCAACTGCGCCGACGATCCCGCTCCAGGTCGTCGAGTCCCGCGTCGGCCCCATCGCCGACGCCGCTGCGCTGGGGATGTCGAGCATCGGTCAGAAGGACGTCGCACTCACCCCCCTGCAGAACGCACAGATCGCCGCGGCCATCGCCAACAACGGAGTGGCGATGCGCCCATACCTGGTCGATAGCCTGAAGGGACCCGACCTCGCGAACATCGCGACGACGGCTCCGCAGGAAGAGCGCCGGGCGGTGTCGCAGCAGGTCGCGGATACACTTACGGACTTGATGGTCGCCGCCGAGCAGGTGACTCAGCAGAAGGGAGCCATCGCCGGCGTGCAGATCGCATCGAAGACCGGCACAGCGGAGCACGGCACCGATCCGCGCAACACCCCTCCGCATGCCTGGTACATCGCCTTCGCTCCGGCTCAGGCCCCCAAAGTCGCGGTGGCGGTGCTGGTCGAGAACGGCGGTAATCGGCTGTCGGCCACCGGCGGCGAGTTGGCCGCGCCGATCGGCCGGGCGACGATCGCGGCAGCCCTGCGGGAGGGCTCGTGACGGCCCGGGTGGGAGTGACGCTGTCCGGTCGCTACCGGCTGCAGCGGTTGATCGCCACCGGTGGCATGGGTCAAGTCTGGGAGGCCGTGGACTCCCGGCTGGGTCGGCGGGTGGCAGTCAAGGTGCTCAAGGCCGAGTACTCCACCGACCCCGAGTTCGTCGAGCGGTTCCGCGCTGAGGCGCGCACCGTGGCGATGCTCAACCACCCCGGCATAGCCAGCGTGTACGACTACGGCGAGACGGACATGGACGGCGAGGGCCGCACCGCCTACCTGGTGATGGAACTGGTCAACGGCGAACCGCTGAACTCTGTGCTCAAACGGACCGGTCGGCTGTCGCTGCGCCATGCGCTCGACATGCTCGAGCAGACGGGCCGCGCTCTTCAGGTCGCCCACAGCGCGGGCCTGGTGCACCGCGACGTCAAGCCGGGCAACATCCTGATCACCCCGACGGGTCAGGTGAAGCTCACCGACTTCGGCATCGCCAAGGCCGTCGACGCCGCGCCGGTCACACAGACCGGAATGGTGATGGGCACCGCGCAGTACATCGCACCCGAGCAGGCGCTGGGCCACGACGCGACCGCGGCGAGCGACGTGTACGCGTTGGGAGTCGTTGGCTACGAATCGGTTTCGGGCAAGCGTCCGTTCACCGGCGACGGTGCGCTGACGGTGGCAATGAAACACATCAAGGAGACGCCGCCCCCGCTGCCCGCCGATCTGCCGCCCAACGTGCGCGAGCTGATCGAGATCACTCTGGTGAAGAACCCGGGTATGCGGTATCGCTCCGGCGGGGCGTTCGCCGATGCGGTCGCCGCGGTGCGTTCGGGCCGGCGCCCACCACGGCCGAACGCCGCACCCTCGATCGGCCGGGCCGCACCGACCGCCGTGCCGTCGGCCACCCAGGCCCGCGCCGCCGCCGATATGACGGGCCGCACGGCGACCACCACCGCGCGCCCCCGGTCGACGAGCGGCAGCCACCGACCGCCACCGACGCGGCGCACGTTCTCATCGGGTCAGCGCGCACTGCTGTGGGCCGCGGGTGTGTTGGGGGCACTGGCGATCATCATCGCGGTCCTGATCGTGCTCAACGCACAGGACCGCCAAGACCGGCAGCTACCGCCACCGACGATCACCAACACCATCACCGAAACCACTCCCTACGCGTCTCCCGCCGCGCTCCCCGATCAGCCCATCCGTGGGGGTGCCGACGGTGGTGGGGAACAATCGGGGGTGACCACACCGCAGGCGATTGCGGCACCGGCACTGGCGCTGGCGCCGCCGTCGTCCCCGGCACAAGAGCCGTACCAGCGACTCTCGGCTTCAGAACAGACATCGCAATGACGACCCCGCAACACCTGTCCGATCGCTATGAGCTCGGCGAGATCCTCGGCTTCGGCGGCATGTCCGAAGTCCATCTCGCACGCGACACGCGCCTGCACCGCGACGTCGCGATCAAGGTGCTGCGTGCCGACCTCGCCCGCGATCCGAGCTTCTATCTCCGGTTCCGTCGCGAGGCCCAGAACGCCGCGGCGCTCAACCACCCCGCGATCGTCGCGGTCTACGACACCGGCGAGGCCGAGACACCGACCGGTCCGCTGCCCTACATCGTCATGGAGTACGTCGACGGCGTGACGTTGCGCGACATCGTCCACAGCGACGGCCCGATGGAACCGCGCCGGGCCATCGAGGTGATCGCCGACGCGTGCCAGGCGCTGAACTTCAGCCACCAGCACGGCATCATCCACCGCGATGTCAAACCGGCCAACATCATGATCAGCAAGACCGGCGCGGTGAAGGTGATGGACTTCGGTATCGCCCGCGCGCTGGCCGACGCCAACAGCGTCACGCAGACCGCCGCGGTGATCGGCACCGCGCAGTACCTGTCGCCCGAGCAGGCCCGCGGCGAAAAGGTCGACGCTCGTTCCGACGTCTACTCGCTGGGCTGCGTACTGTACGAGATCCTCACGGGCGAGCCACCTTTCATCGGTGACTCCCCTGTGGCCGTGGCCTATCAGCATGTCCGCGAAGACGCGACACCGCCGTCGCGGCGCAACCGGGCCATCAGCCCCGAGCTGGACGCGGTGGTGCTCAAATCTTTGGCGAAGAATCCCGATAACCGCTACCAGAGCGCCGCGGAGATGCGCGCCGATCTGGTGCGCGTGCACAGCGGTGAGCAGCCGGATGCCCCGAAGGTGTTCACGGACGCCGAACGCAACTCGCTACTGTCGGCGCCGCCGAGCCATGAGCGCACCGAACCGATCGAGCCCATGCCCGCGCCGCAGCCCGCCGAGTACGCCGACCAGGAGCGCCGCGGCTCGGTTGGTCGGTGGCTGGCCGCGGTGGCAGTCCTGGCCATCCTCACCGTCGTGGTCACAATCGCGATCAACATGTTCGGCGGGAGCCCCCGCAACGTGGAGGTGCCCAACGTCAGCGGGCAGCCGTCCGCGGACGCGGTCGCCGAGTTGCAGAACCGTGGGTTCAAGACACGCACCCAGCAGCGGCCGGACTCGATCGTGCCGCCCGACCACGTCATCAGCACCGATCCCGCCGCCGATACGGCGGTCGAGGCGGGCGAGGAGATCACGCTCAACGTCTCTACTGGGCCGGAGCAGCGCGAGATTCCGGACGTCAAGAACCTGACCTACCCGGAGGCGACGAAGAAGCTGGCCGAAGCCGGCTTCGAGAAGTTCAAGCCGTCGTCGTCCCCGTCGACACCGGAACTGAAGGACAAGGTGCTCGGCACCAATCCGCCGGCGAACCAGACTTCGGCGATCACCAACGAGATCACCATCGTGCTGGGCTCGGGGCCGGCCAGCCGTTCGATACCCGACGTCAAGAATCAGACCGAGGCGCCGGCCCGACAGATCCTGACCGCCGCCGGGTTCACCAACGTGGTGTCGGTCCAGGCCGACAGCCCCGAGCCCTGCGGACAGGTCATCGGAACGTTGCCGACCGCCGGACAGGAATCCCTGCTCGACAGCCCGATCCAGCTACAGCTGTCGGCCTGTAACCAGTTCCTGATGCCCGATTTGCGCGGCATGTTCTGGACGGACGCGGAACCGCGGCTGCGGGCGCTGGGATGGACAGGCTCCCTCGACAAGGGCGCCGACGTACGAGACAGCGGGCAGCGCACCAATGCGGTAGTGACCCAGAGCCCGTCGCCGGGCAGCGCGGTGAACTACGGCTCCACGATCACGCTGAGTTTCGCGTCGTAGCGTCCCCGTGGCCGACCTGGATGGCACTGGCCACCTCGTCTTCCAGTTGCCGGACCAGGGACTCCGCGGGTGCCGCGCCGCAGTAGCCGAGCCAGTTGGCGAGCATGCGGTGCCCGCCTTCGGTGAGGATCGATTCCGGATGGAACTGCACGCCGTGGATCGGCAACTCGATGTGTCGCACCGCCATGATGACGCCGCCCTCGGTGCGTGCGATCACCTCCAGCTCGGCAGGCACCGTCTCGGGCAGGATGGTCAGCGAGTGATACCTGGTTGCGGTGAAGGGATTCGGAAGTCCCTGCAGCACACCGGAATTGGTGTGGTGGACGACACTGGTCTTACCGTGCAGCAGTTCGGGCGCGCGGTCCACGGTGCCGCCGAACGCCACGCCGATCGCCTGGTGGCCAAGGCACACTCCCAACAGCGGGATCGCCGCCGCCGCACACGCCTTGACGAGGGGGATCGACGCACCTGCCCGCTCGGGGGTACCCGGCCCGGGGGACAGCAGCACACCGTCGAACTCGGCGGCGGCCTTGGCGACGTCGGCGTCGGTGGCCAGGCGGTCGTCGTCGTTGCGCCATACCTGCGCATGCACCCCGAGCTGACCCAGGTACTGGACCAGGTTGAACACGAAGCTGTCGTAGTTGTCGACGACCAAGACCTGCATCAGGCAAGGTTACCGATTGCGGTTTTGGGGCGGTCAGTACCCGATCGGGCCCGCCGGCTTGGCGAACTTCATTCGGATCGGTTCCTTGTGCCCGACCAAATCGACCGAGGCGCGGGGCTCTTCGGAGTACCCCAGGCCGAACCGCACCACGTACTGACGGTAGAGGTTCACCAGGGGAGCGGCCGCCAACGCCTCCTGCATGGCGGACGCATCGCCGATCGCGGTGATCACGTAGGGCGGGCTGTACGTGCGTCCGTTGAGTAGCAGGGTGTTGCCGACGCACCTCGGCGCCGACGTGCCGATGATCCGCTGATCCTGCATCTGGATGCCCTCGGCGCCGGCACTCCACAAGGCGTTGAGGACGGCGTCGATGTCCTGCTGGTGCACCACGAGGTCGTCGGGGGAGGCGTCGCGGGGGAACCGCCCCTGAGCATCGCGCTGGGCGTCGTTGAGCGTCACGACCAGGCCCGGGCCGCGCAGCGGGTCCAGACCGGCCTCGGCCGCCAACCGCGCCGCGCGTCCGGTGATCGCGGTCAGGGCGGCGTCCGCGCCGGGGCTGCCGCCGTGGTGGGTTTCGACGGCCGTCGCGAGCGCATCGCGTTCGGCGCTGAGCCGGTCCACCGACTGCTGGGTCTCGCGGACGAGGTCGACAAGCCGCGGGGCGTCGCTGCGCCGGATCTCATCACCGCCGGAGACGCCGTGCGTCGCCGCAAGCAGCAGGCCGGCAAGCAGGCAGACCACCGGCACCCCGTACCGCCACGCGGTCGAGCGCGGGCCGACCCTTCGTCGCCTTAGCACGGGGCGACGCAACCACTGCATGGCTTCCCTGACTCTCCGGTGTCGGACCTACGTTAGGCTCGTACCCACATCGTCGCACTCAGTTGTCCCGAAGGTACCCATGCCCAAGTCCAAGGTTCGTAAGAAGAACGACTTCACCATCAACCCGGTGAGCCGGACGCCCGTCAAGGTGAAGGCCGGGCCGTCCAGCACCTGGTTCGTGGCGCTGTTCGTCGGGCTGATGCTCATCGGCCTGGTTTGGCTGCTCGTCTTCCAGTTGGCGTCGTCGGCCATTCCGTTTCTCGCCGAGTTGGGTCCGTGGAACTACGCGATCGCGTTTGCTTTCATGATCACGGGTCTGTTGCTGACCATGCGGTGGCGCTGAGCTGCCGTCCGCACAGATGCATTCATCTTCGTCATCTCGCGTCACCCTGCCAGCAACCTCGCGGTAATCGGATCACACCGATGTGATTCATCCCCATTGGGGATAGCACTTGTGGATAACCGCATTCACCGCGGTGGAAGGGTGTGCAGAACGCGTGCAGCAAACTCAATGGAGCCCTCCCGCGGCTGGTATCGCGGCGTGCGGAATAGGGGGAATCATCTTGGCAACCCTCGCTGTGACGCTGATCACAGACCCCCCGGGCCGGCTTTTGGGCGGCATTGCCGGGGTGGGTTTGCTGTTGTTTGCAATCTTCTCGTGGCGCGCGCGGCCGAAGCTGGCAATCAAAGATGGTGCCCTCGTCAGCCGCGGCTGGGTGAGTACGAGAGTTTTGCCACGCGACGACGTGAAAGTGATCCGGATCACTGAATTTCGTCGACTCGCCCGCAAAGTCCGGCTACTTGAAATCGATACGGTCGACGGCGAGTTGCTCGTCTTCACCCGGTGGGACTTGGGCACGGACCCCTTACAGGTGCTCGACGCGCTGACCGACGCCGGCTACGCCGGCGCCGGTTCCTGACCTCCGGTCAGGCGATGGTGATCGAGTCGACGACGACTGGATCGGTCGGCCGATCACTGCGGTCCGTCTGTGTCGTCGCGATCGCATCGACGACCTTCTGCGACTCGGGGTCGACGACCTCGCCGAAGATGGTGTGCTTGCGATTCAGGTGTGGAGTCTTGGTGACCGTGACGAAGAACTGCGACCCGTTGGTACCCGGCCCGGCGTTGGCCATGGCCAGCAGATAGGGCCTGTCGAACTGCAGCTCGGGATGGAATTCGTCCTCGAACTTGTAGCCCGGTCCGCCGCGGCCGGTACCCGTGGGATCGCCGCCCTGGATCATGAAGCCGTCGATGACGCGGTGAAAGACCACGCCGTCGTAGAAAGGCCCGGACGTGCCGCCCGATGCGTTCTCCCCGCTGTAATCCTTGGTTCCCTGCGCCAGGCCGACGAAGTTGGCGACGGTCTTGGGCGCGTGGTTTCCGAAGAGTGCGATCTTGATGTCGCCGCGGTTGGTGTGCAGGGTCGCGGTCGCTGTCTGAATAGGGCTCGTCACGGGATGTCAGTGTGCCACGCCGCGTTCGGCGCCCAACCGGCACCGCTGTCTTCCGCGAGATGGCAGGCTGGTGTAGTCGCCATCCCGGCTGCGAGAGAGGTACCCCATGAGCTCCAAGACGGACGTTCTGTTGACCCCGGGCCAGCGGCTGCGCCGCGGCCTGAAATACACGGCGGTCGGCCCGGTCGACGTCACCCGTGGTGCGGTTGGGCTCACCGTTCACGGCGCGCAGTCGGCGGCGGACCGTATCCGGCACGCCATCGACAACAGCCGACTCGCCACGGAGATCGGCGAGGCACAGAACACCATCGCGCAGGAACTGGCCGCGGCTCAGGGCGTGCTCGCCAACCTGCCTTCGATCATCGCCGACGTACGCAAACCCAAGCGCAACAGGCGCCGGCCGCTCCTGCTCGCGGCCGTTGGCGTGGTCACGCTGGCCGGGGGAGCGGTGGCCTTCTCGATCGTGCGGCGGTCGACGCAGCCGGAGCCGTCGCCCTTGCCCCCGAGCGTCGAAGTCGCTCCCCGGCCGTGACCGTGCGCCGCAGGGAAGCCAGGAAGTGCTCGAAAGTTTCTTGTGGAGCCTAGGAGAATCGAACTCCTGACATCTACCTTGCAAAGGTAGCGCTCTACCAACTGAGCTAAGGCCCCTGGTTCGGCGGCGCATCGGGCGCCACGTGCCACACCTCGAGGCCGTGTCTGGACCGCCAGACCGCGACGGCGACTGCGGCGGCGATCACCGTGACGATCACCAGCACCCGCCTCATGGTGTGAACCTTTCCGTGGGGCTAGGAGGACTCGAACCTCCGACCTCTTCGTTATCAGCGAAGCGCTCTAACCGCCTGAGCTATAGCCCCGTATCGCCGTTATGGCCGAGCGACGAGATTACCGCAACCGTGGGCTCGCGCCCAAACTGCGGTGCGCACGTCAGTCCCGTCGGGGGGCCGACAATCAATCTCGGTCCGCGAGCGTGACTTCCACGCCGCCGACCAAGTCCGTAGTGAGGTTGTAGATGAACGCACCGATCGTGGCCATCGCCGTCAACAGCACGATGTTGACCAAGCCGATCAATGTCGCGCCGCCGAAGATGGTTCCGCTGGACACCAGCTCACCGCCCGACCCGCCGCCTGCACTGGTGAGGAGGTCACCGACGTTGCTGTTGAGCTTGCTCCACACGCCCATACCGCCGAGCACCAGATAGAGGAACGCGACCGCGATCATCCACACGAAGAACAGCGCCACGGAGAGCACCGCCGACACTTTCAACGTGCTCCACGGGTCGATCCGGCGGATCTGCATGCTGGCGCGGACCGGCCCCTTGTGCCGGGTGCCGACCTGGACGCGCGCACCGGACACAGGCCGGGTCGCCGGCTCCGCGTTCGGCCGCTCAACAGCCTTACGCGGCTGCTGCTGTGGCGGGCGCGGCATCGGTCCGGACAGGTCCGGTAGCTCGCTGACATAGGTTTCCGGGCGCGGGGCATCGGGCCGCTCGCCGCGCGAGGGCACCTCCTCGGTCGGAGTCGAACCACCCGCCACGAACCGGTTCGCCCGGGCGTTGGGGGAGTTGGCCGGACCGCCGCGGGAATCGTCGGTCGGCCGTTCCATCGGGTGAGCGTCGTCGCCAGAGCCCTCGCCCTGCGGGCCCGCACCGGGAGCCCGCCTCGGCGGCTCCGGCGGCCGCTGCCCCTGCTGCGCCGCCCGCGCCGCCGGTCCACGCTGCCACGGCGGTGCGTCGACGCGGTCGGAGACCTCAGGCCGGGCCGTACCGGGCACGTCGTGATTGGCCGCGGAGCCGTTGGCGCCGCCTGGACCGTCGCTCGCGCGGGGGCGTCCCGGCTCGTCCGGTGAACTCACCTACGGCTCCTCCTGGTCCCGTCCCTGGGTCAGGCACCGGGGTCGGTGTTGACCTGGTCGGTGCTGTCGCCTTCCTCCGCGTTGCGCGCGATGGCTATCAGTGTCGTGCCCTCACCCAGGTTCATCAACCGAACACCCTTGGTTTGCCGCCCGGCCTTGCGAACCTGGCGAGCCGCCGTCCGGATGACGCCTCCACCCGAGGTGATTGCGTACAACTCTGTGTCGTCGTCGACGATCAACGCACCCACAAGACTGCCACGGCGCTTGTCGAATTGGATCGTCAGGACCCCTTTGCCGCCGCGGCCCTGGACCGGGTACTCGTCGATCGCGGTGCGCTTGGCGTAGCCGCCGGACGTTGCGACCAGCAGATACGTATCCGGCCGCACCACGTTCAGCGACAGCAGCGCGTCGTCGGTGTTGAACCGCATGCCCTGCACACCGGAGGTCGCGCGACCCATCGGCCGCAGCGCCTCGTCGGTCGCCGAGAACCGGATCGACTGGCCCTTGGCCGATACCAGCAGGAGGTCGTCGTCGGCCGAGCACAACACCGCGCCGACGAGCTCGTCACCGTCCCGCAGGTTGACCGCGACGATGCCCCCGGACCGGTTGGAGTCGAAATCGACCAGCCGCGACTTCTTGACAAGGCCGTTGCGGGTGGCCAGCACCAGATAGGGCGCGTCCTCGTAGCTCTTGATCTGGATCACCTGCGCGATCCGCTCTTCCGGCTGGAACGCCAGCAGGTTCGCGACGTGCTGTCCGCGCGCGGTGCGCGAAGCCTCGGGCAGGTCGTAGGCCTTGGCGCGGTAGACCCGGCCCTGGGTGGTGAAGAACAGGATCCAGTCGTGGGTGGAGCACACGAAGAAGTGGTTGACGATGTCGTCCTGCTTGAGGCCGGCACCCTGCACGCCCTTGCCGCCGCGCTTCTGGCTGCGGTACAGGTCGGTCTTGGTCCGCTTGGCGTAGCCGGTCTCGGTGATCGTGACCACGACGTCCTCGCGGGCGATCAGGTCCTCGTCGGCGACGTCACCGTCGGCGGCGACGATGCGGGTGCGCCGGTCGTCGCCGTACTTGTCGGCGATCTCCTTGAGCTCTTTTCGGACGATGGTGCGCTGCCGCTTCGGCTTGGCCAGGATGTCCTCGAGGTCGGCGATCTCGGCCTCGATCTTGGCCAGGTCGTCGACGATGCGCTGTCGTTCCAGGGCGGCCAGACGGCGCAGCTGCATGTCCAGGATCGCCTGCGCCTGGATGTCGTCGATGTCGAGCAGCTCGATCAAGCCCTGCCGCGCGACGTCCACGGTCTCCGACGCCCGAATCAACGCGATGACCTCATCGAGCGCATCGAGCGCCTTCACCAGACCGCGCAGGATGTGGGCCCGCTCGTTGGCCTTGCGCAGGCGGTAGCGGGTGCGCCGCACGATCACGTCGAGTTGGTGGTTGACGTAGTGCCGGATCAGCTGGTCGAGCCGCAACGTACGCGGCACACCGTCGACGATGGCCAGCATGTTGGCCCCGAAGCTGGTCTGCAGCTGGGTGTGCTTGTAGAGGTTGTTCAGCACCACCTTGGCCACCGCGTCACGCTTGATCTCGATGACGATGCGCAGACCGACACGGTCGCTGGACTGGTCCTCGATGTTGGAGATGCCGGCCAGCTTGCCGTCGCGGACCTGCTCGGCGACCGAGGTGATGAAGTTGTCGTGGTTGACCTGATACGGCAACTCGGTGATGACGATGCCGGTGCGGCCGCGGTTGTCCTCCTCGATCTCCACCACGCCGCGCATCCGGATGGACCCGCGGCCGGTGGTGTAGGTGTCCGAGATACCTTGGGAGCCAACGATCAAACCCGAGGTCGGGAAGTCCGGCCCCTTGACGCGTTCGGTGACCGCGGCAAGCGTGGCCTCCTCGTCGGCCTCGTGGTTCTCCAGGCACCAGTACACCGCATCGGCCAGCTCACGCAGGTTGTGCGGCGGGATGTTGGTGGCCATGCCGACGGCGATACCGCCCGAACCGTTCGCCAGCAGGTTGGGGAACCGGCTGGGCAGAACGGTCGGCTCCTGCACCCGCCCGTCATAATTCGGGATGAAATCGACTGTCTCCTCGTCGATTTCACGCAGCATCTCCATCGCCAGCGGAGTGAGCCGCGCTTCGGTGTTGTGGCTGACGAAGCCGTTGGTGATAAACGCGTGGTCGTCGGTATCGACGCGGATGCTGTAGACCGGTTGCACGCCCGCGTCGGTGACTGATGCGACGCGCGCGTAGGAGTAGTCGCCGATTGCGAATTCTCCGACGGAATTTCGCTGGCTTCGATTGCGAGATTCACAATCGGGCAGCATCGCCACGCGATCGCCCGACCGGATGTCCTCGATCAGCTTCCACTCGAGCGTCGGTACGCCACCCACCTCGTCCAGGCACAGCAGCGGATGGTTGGCCGTGCCCGTCAGGGAATGGCCGTCGGCGGTACGGACCGTATAGGTGTCGTGATCGCCAGAGTGGAACAGCCGGTCGGCAACGACCGGTTCACCGTGGCGGCCAAGGACCTTCATCTCGACCACGTTGTCTGAGTTCGGCTTTGCATCAGGCACGACTGCATCGATTCGGACGCTTCTGCCTTCGGGCAGGCTGATCAGCGCATCACCTGTGATGCAGTACCGCATCGCGGCCGGCGGGTCGTTGCCCGGCGAACCGAAGTTGCCCTGGCCGTCGACCAACGGGTAGCGCAGCGACCACGGCTGGGCCATCCGGACCAGGGTGTCGTAGATCGACGCGTCACCGTGCGGGTGGTAGTTGCCCATCGTCTCGGCAACGGAGCGTGCGGATTTCGCGTGGCTACGGTCCGGCCGGAAGCCCGAGTCGAACATCGCGTAGAGCACCCGCCGGTGCACGGGCTTGAGGCCGTCGCGCACCTCGGGCAGCGCACGCCCGACGATCACGCTCATCGCGTAGTCGATGTAGCTGCGCTGCATCTCCTGCTGGATGTCGACGGGTTCGATGCGGTCGCCTGCTTCGTCGCCGGGCGGCAACGTGGTGTCAGTCATATGATTTCAGCCTTAGCTTGGGTTAAACATCAAGGAAGCGAACGTCTTTGGCATTGCGGGTGATGAAGCTGCGTCGGGCTTCGACGTCCTCGCCCATCAGGATCGAGAACAACTCGTCGGCGGCCGCGGCGTCGTCGAGGGTGACCTGCCGCAACACCCGCACCGACGGATCCATCGTGGTCTCCCACAGTTCCTTGGCGTCCATCTCGCCCAGACCCTTGTAGCGCTGGATCCCGTCGTCGGTGTTGATCTTCTTGCCCGCCTTGCGGCCCGCCTCGAGCAACCCGTCGCGCTCCCGATCGGAGTACGCGAACTCGGGCTCGCTGCGCTGCCATTTCAGTTTGTACAGCGGCGGTTGCGCCAGGAACACGTGGCCGTTCTCGATGAGCGGCTTCATGAACCGGAACAACAAGGTCAGCAGCAGCGTCGAGATGTGCTGACCATCGACGTCGGCGTCGGCCATCAGCACGATCTTGTGGTAGCGCAGCTTGGAGATGTCGAACTCATCGTGAATGCCGGTGCCCAGGGCGGTGATGATCGCCTGAACTTCGGTGTTCTTCAGCACCCGGTCAATGCGCGCCTTCTCGACGTTGATGATCTTGCCGCGCAACGGGAGGATCGCCTGGAACATCGAATCGCGACCGCTCTTGGCCGAGCCGCCGGCCGAATCACCTTCCACCACATACAGTTCGGACTTGCGTGGGTCGGTGGAGCGGCAGTCGGCCAGCTTGCCCGGCAGCCCGCCGATGTCGGTGGCGCTCTTGCGGCGCACCAGCTCGCGCGCTTTACGTGCGGCGATGCGGGCCTGTGCCGACGAAACCGCCTTGTTGACGACGGTCTTCGCTTCGGCGGGATTGGCGTCGAACCAGTGCGTGAGTTCCTCGTTGCAGATCTTCTGCACGAACGACTTCACCTCGGTGTTGCCGAGCTTCGTCTTGGTCTGACCCTCGAACTGCGGTTCGGCGACCTTCACCGAGATGACCGCGGCCAGGCCCTCACGGATGTCGTCGCCGGTGAGGTTTGGGTCCTTGTCCTTGAGGAGCTTCTTGTCCTTGGCGTACTTGTTGACCACGGAGGTCAGTGCGGCGCGGAAGCCTTCCTCATGGGTGCCGCCCTCGTGGGTGTTGATCGTGTTGGCGAACGTGTGCACCGACTCCGAATAGCCCGCGTTCCACTGCATCGCAATCTCGACTTCGTGGCCCGGGCCCTTGCCGGCGAAGTCGATGATGCTCTGCTGGATCGGGGTCTTCGTCCGGTTGATGTGCTTGACGAAGTCGACCAGACCGCCGGGGTAGTGGAAGACGCGATGCTTGACCTTGTGCGGCGCCGAATCCGCGGCCGCCTTTTCGTCGGCGGTCTTCGGCGCCTCGGCGGTGTCGCTGACCACCTCGTCGACGACCTCTTCGGCGGTCACCCGCTCGTCGGTCAACTCGATGGTCAGACCCTTGTTGAGGAATGCCTGTTCCTGCAGGCGCCGCGCGACGGTCTCGAAGTCGTACTCCGTCGTCTCGAAGATGTCCGGATCGGCCCAGAACCGCACCGTCGTCCCGGTCTTTTTGGTCTTGCCGCCCTGCTTGAGCTCACCGGGCACCGACTGGTCGTAGTACTGGAACCACTCGGAGCCGTCGCGCATGATCGTGACCTCGAGCCGCGAGGACAGCGCGTTGACGACCGAGACACCGACGCCGTGCAGACCGCCCGAGACCGTATATCCGCTGTTCTCGCCGCCGAACTTGCCGCCGGCGTGCAACTGCGTCATGACCACGTCGACGGTCGGGATGCCCGCCTGCTTGTGCTTCTCGACGGGGATGCCGCGGCCGTCGTCGGTCACACTGACGCTGCCGTCCCCGAGGATCTTCACGTCCACGCGCGTGGCATAGCCGGCCATCGACTCGTCGATCGCGTTGTCGACGACTTCCCAGATCAGGTGGTGCAGCCCCCGCTCACCGGTGGAGCCGATGTACATGCCCGGACGTTTGCGAACAGCCTCGAGCCCTTCAAGAATGGTGATGGCATCGGCGCCGTACTCCTTGGGAGCACTCTTCTTCTGGGCAGCCACGTTGGACGGGTCTCCTTGGTCTCTTGCCGGGGAAGGCTGGCTAGGCGGCGGATACCGCCCGCAAATCTGGTTCCATCCTAGCGGCAGAGCCTCACAGCACCGACTCTGAGGCGGCGTTTCTACACACCTATTTGCGCCGCCTGTGGAATTTCTCGCTCTAAGGTGCCTGAAGACGCTTGAGAGCTAGGATCGCGCCGTCCTCGCGGCTTTCAGCCTACAGCGGCCCTGCTATCCGTACGTGTCGCGCGGACCCCGCCCGGCAATGTGGTAGCGGCCTTTACGCCACGACGGTGCAGCGGGGCCGACGATTCTCAGTGATTTCACGACCCCGTCGCCCACCGCGTCGGCGATCTTGGCGAGCACTTGAGCCTGCACCATCCGCAGTTGCGTGGCCCATGCGGTCGACTCCGCCGAGATGGTCAGCACACCGTCGCTCAACGCGGTAGGGGTCGCGTGGGCCGCGATCCCCTCGCCGACGACCCCGGCCCAGCGGCCGAATACGGCCCCCTCGGCGACCCGTGCAGACCACCCGCGGCTGCGAGCCAGTTCACTGGCCGCTGACCCGATGGGTTGGGGATCTCGCGAGTCCGGACCCGGGCCCGACCACCGTCGGCGACGGTTGCCGGCGATCCGGTGCGGCGCCGGCCCGCGGCCGCGGCCGACATCCTTGCCTTGGCTGCGCGCCGCGCCGCGCGCCTCCTCGAGCGTGCGCCGCACCAGGTCCATCCCGCGCAGGTTCGCCAGGTGCTTGGGCGGCCCCGGATCGCCACCGGCCGACGTCATGACTCCACCACCGAAATCCGGCCCGTATCCTCGTCTCGCATCGTCACCCCGATCCTGCGTGCATCCCAGTCGCCGGGAATATCCTCCGGCACCGCCGCGGTCACCAAAACCTGCTCGGCCGAGGCCGCCACGGTGGCCAGCGCCTGCCTACGGGCGTTGTCCAGCTCGGCGAACACATCGTCGAGCAACAGCACCGGATCACCGAAACCGTCCGCGCGCAGCAGCTCATAGGCCGCCAACCTGAGCGACAATGCCAACGACCACGATTCACCGTGGCTGGCAAAGCCTTTCGCGATCTGGTCACCGAGCCGCAATTCGAGGTCGTCGCGGTGTGGGCCCACCAGACAGACCCCGCGTTCGAGTTCGGCATCGCGCCGGCGGGCCAGCGCATCGAGCAGCGCCGTCTCGAACAGTTCCGCGTCAGCACTTCCCGCCGCCGCCTCGGTCTCCACCACGTCCACACCGCTTCGGTATCGGATCGCCGCGGGCCGCGACGAAGGGGCCAACAGTTGATATGCCTTCTCGACCTCGGGTGCCAGCTGGTTGACGAGGTCTACCCGCGCCGCGATGAGCCGCGCTCCCTTTTCGGCCAGGTGCCCGTCCCAGACGTCGAGCGTGTCGAAAACGCTGCGGTCGCCACGGAATCGCGCGCCAGCGGCGGTTTTCAGCAGCGCGGTCCGCTGACGCAGCACCTTGTCGTAGTCGGCGCGGAGGGCGGCCACCTGGGGGCGACGGGTGGTCGCCAGATCGTCCAGATAGCGACGACGTTCACCGGGATCCCCGCGGACGAGCGCCAGATCCTCTGGAGCGAACAGGACCGCCCGCAGCACCCCGAGGATCTCCCGCGCGGTACGCACAGGGGAGCGGTTGAGCCGCGCCTTGTTGGCGCGTCCCGCGGTGATCTCCAGGTCCACCGCAAGTTCGCGGCCTTCGTTGACCACGATCGTCGAGACCACCGCACGTTCGGCGCCGGTCCTGACCAGCGGCGCGTCGCCGGCCACCCGGTGCGAACCGAGTGTCGCCGAATACCACAGTGCCTCAACAATATTGGTCTTACCGAACCCGTTTGGGCCGACGAACACGGTGCGGCCCGGCTCGAGGTCCAGCTCGACGCGTGACCATGAGCGGAAGTCGGTCAGCCCGAGGCGTCGGACATACACTGCCTAGCCGCCTACCCGGACTCGCTGATCCGTTTGACCGCGTGTCCACCGAACTGATTGCGCAGCGCGGAGACCGCCTTCATGGCGGGCGAATCCTCCTGACGCGAGGCGAACCGTGCGAACAGCGACGCCGCGATCACGGGCATGGGGACCCGATGGCTGATGGCCTCCTCGACCGTCCATCGACCTTCGCCCGAATCCTCGGTGTAACCACTGATTTCGACGAACTCCGGGTCTTCCTTCAAGGCCTTGGCGAGCAGCTGCTGCAGCCAGGACCGCACCACCGTGCCGTTGGTCCAGGCCTGGATGACGGCCTGGGTGTCGGTGATGAGCTCTTCGGCCGCCAGCAATTCATATCCCTCGGCGTAGGCCATCATCAGCCCGTACTCGATACCGTTGTGCACCATCTTGGCGTAATGCCCCGCGCCCACCGGACCGGCGTGCACGAACCCGTCTTCGCGGGGTCCGGGGGGCCGCAACGCGTCGAAGATCGGCATCGCCCGGGCGATGTCGGCGTCGCTGCCGCCAACCATCAGACCGTAGCCCTCGTTCAATCCCCAGACACCGCCGGAGACACCGGCGTCGATGAACGCAATGCCCTTGCCGGCAAGCAATTTCGCGTGGGGCCCGTCTTCGGTGAAGCGGGAGTTACCACCGTCGATCACAAGATCTCCCTCACCGAGCTCACCAGCCAGGGAAAGGATCGTGTCGTGGGTGATCGGTCCCGACGGCACCATCACCCACACCACCCGCGGTGCCTCCAACGCAGCAGCCAACGCCGCCAGCGTCGGCACATCGGTCACTTCCGGTCGCGGGTCGTAGCCGACGACTTCATGACCGCTGCCACGCAGGCGCTCGCGCATGTTGAAGCCCATTTTTCCCAGCCCGACCAGACCGAGTTGCATATGCGCCCCTTCCGTGGCGTCCGGCCGTCAGCCTGGAAGCCGCACTGGCATCAACAGGTAGACGTAGTCGCTTTGCTGCGCGGGGAACGGCCCTGCCGCGCCGACATCGCCGTCATCGTCTCTGGCCGCCCGCAACACCGCGGGGCGGCTGGGCACCGTGAAACCGAAAGTCACCCGCTCGGAATGCAATGAACTCAGGCCGTCCGTCAGGTACGTGGGGTTGAACGCGATGGTCAGCGGTTCACCGGCGAACTGCACGGGTAGGTCCTCTTCGGCGCTCCCGACGTCGTCGGCGCCAGCGGAGAGGTGCAGCGAGTCCTCGGTGAACTCCATCCGCACCTGGGCGCCGCGGTCTGCGACCAGAGCCACACGCTTGATGGCGTCGGTGAGTTCGCCGACGCCCATCGTGGCCGTCGCGGTGTGCTCGGTGGGCAGCAGCTGCCGATACTTCGGGAATTCCGCATCGAGCAGCCTGGTGGTGCTGCGCTTGCCACCGCTGCTGATCCCGAGCAGACCCTCCTTGCCGACCGCTGGTCCGGCACCCAACGCCAGATGCACATCCCCTCCGTCGGAGCCGGCTTTCGCGGCCTCCGACAGCGTCTTGGCCGGCACCAGCACTGCGGATTCGATGTCGGCACCGAGCGTCGACCACGTCAGCTCGCGCACTGCCAACCGGAACCGGTCGGTAGCCGCCAAAACGACCTTCTCCCCGGCGATCTCGACACGGATACCGGTCAGCATCGGCAGCGTGTCATCGCGGCCGGCGGCGATGGCGACCTGGCCGATCGCTTCGGTGAACAAGTCTGCGGAGATGACACCGGTCTCTTCGGGTAAGGCGGGCAGCGTGGGATAGTCCTCGACGGCCATCGTCGGCAGCGAAAAGCGCGAGCTGCCGCAGGTCAAAGACACGCGGGTGCCCTCGACGCCCACGTCGATCGGCTTGGCGGGCAACGCCCGGGTGATGTCGGACAGCAGCCGGCCGGACACCAAAACGCTGCCCGGTGAGGCGATCTCGGCGGGCACCCGCACCTCGGAAGACAACTCGTAGTCGAATCCCGAGATCGTCAGCCCGTCATCGGAACCGGTGAGCAACACACCGGCGAGGACCGGGACCATCGGCCTGGTGGGCAGATTGCGGGCCACCCACGCCACGGCGTCGGCGAAGTCTTCTCGCACCAGGCGGAACTTCAGATCGGTGACACCAACCGTTGTCGTCGCCACGTCCATAGGGTCCCTTCGATCACTAAACGACAAGCATTCAGCAGCGGTTTCGCGGTGTCTCACCACACGTCTGACCGATGCGTCCCCGACGACCGTAACGGCTGTCGCTGAATCACCGTAGAGCTTTCCGCCCCAACTTGAAAGCTAATCGATCGGGCCGACATCGACGGCGCTCGGCGACTTCGGGCCTGCCCGGTTGGGTGGTTTCACAGCCGTCTGCTTTGAAGAAGATTCTTCGAAGATATACAAGCAACAGTATTAGGGGCTGTGGATGCTGGGGATGAACCCATGTCGATCCTGCATAACGGCGGCGCGCCGAGGTGCGGCAGCTGTGGATGAATCCCCGGCGGCATGGGACAGATTGTGGATATGCCGCCGGTTGGGTAGCAGTCAACAGGTAATCGGCCGATTGGTCCCAAGTTCTCCACACCGATGTGCACAGGCTGGTGATGTGGCAGATGGTGCCGGCGGTACAGAAGAATTCGTCAAAATTTCGTGGGCAGACGCGAACAACGGCGCTACTGGTCGCGCGGCGAAGCGTCGGACGGGGGAGTGGGACGGGCGAATCAGCGCTTGGAGCGCTGACGGATTCGCGTGGTGAGTTCCTTGACGTGATCGAAGACCTCACGCCGCTCGGCCATTTCGCCGCGGATCTTCTTCTCGGCGTACATCACGGTGGTGTGGTCGCGTCCGAACGCCTGGCCGATCTTCGGCAGGGACAGATCGGTCAACTCCCGGCAGAGATACATGGCGATCTGGCGGGACTGCGCGAGTGCGCGGGTCTTGCCGGGGCCACGCAGTTCCTCGACCGTGGTCTCGAAATACTCCGCGGTGGCCGCCATGATCGCCGCGGTGCTGATCTGCATGGTGCTGGCGTCGGAGATCAAGTCACGCAACACGATCTCGGCCAGGGACTTGTCGATCGTCGTCTTGTTCAGCGATGCGAACGCGGTGACGCGGATGAGCGCGCCCTCGAGTTCGCGGATGTTGCGCTCGATGCTGCTGGCGATGAGCTCGAGGACGTCGTCGGGCACGTCGAGACGGTCCATCTGCGCCTTCTTGCGCAGAATCGCGATTCGCGTCTCCAACTCGGGCGGCTGGACGTCGGTGATCAGCCCCCACTCGAACCGGGTCCGGAGCCGGTCTTCGAGGGTGGCCAGCTGTTTGGGGGGCCGGTCCGACGAAATGACGATCTGCTTGTTGGCGTTGTGCAGCGTGTTGAAGGTATGGAAGAACTCCTCCTGAATGCCTTCCTTGCCCTCGATGAACTGGATGTCGTCGACCAGCAGCACGTCGATGTCGCGGTAACTGCGCTTGAACGAGGCCTTGCGGTCGTCGCGCAGCGAGTTGATGAAGTCGTTGGTGAACTCCTCGGTCGAGACATATTTGACGCGCATGCCGGGAAACAGTCGCTGCGCGTAGTTGCCCGCCGCGTGCAAGAGGTGGGTTTTTCCGAGCCCGGATTCGCCCCAGATGAACAGGGGGTTGTACGCGCGCGCCGGCGCCTCGGCGATCGCCAGCGTGGCGGCATGGGCAAACCGGTTCGACGCGCCGATGACGAACGTGTCGAACGTGTAGCGACGGTTGAGGTTGACGGCGGTCGGGTCGTCGGTCAACGTGTTCGGCACCCGGCTGGTGAAATACGTCGGCCAGCTCTCTTCGGCGCTGACGCGCGCTTCGAGGTCCTCGTCGACTTCGTCGGATTCGATCACCGCGGACAGTCCGTTGAGCGGGGCGTCGGTGTCGTCGGGACCGGGGTCGGCGATGCGCACACCGAGTTCGACGCGCTGGCCGAGCTGACGGCTCAACGCACTGATGATCGGCTCCCGGAGGTGGCGCTCGATCTCGTTCTGGACGAATGGCGTGGGAACCGACAGCAGGGCAAAGCCTTCTGTGATGACGAGTGGTTTGACCAGCTTCAACCAGGCTCTTTGCTGTGGCGTGAGGGCCGGGCCGGTGACGTCGTCGCCCGTTGCCGTGGGACCCCCGTTGAGTTCGGCGACCACCGTGTTCCACACGGCGACGAACGGGGGATCGAGGTCAGCTGTCAACGACGACTACCCCCTTGCGGCCGACTCACAGACGACCAAATGAACGATGGCGATCTGTCCACAAAGTTATCCACAGGCTGTGGAGACAGGACAGTCGTCGTCGTTCCGTTGTCTACCGGCGGGGAGGCCGCGGGCCGGGGCACATCACGGTGGTGAGGCATCCTGTGGGCTCACGACTAGTCGGGCATCCTCGCTTCGTTGTCCGTCGCCGTTTCGTTATCGAACGGCATTGGCAGAAGCTAACAGTTTTCTTCGCGGGTGCCAACCGTTCGGCAAGATTGTGTGGACGGATATTTTCCCGTCGCGCGCATCGGTGACGGGTGTTGCAAATGTGGCTGACCGCAGGGTCATTCGGCAAGGTTTGACCCAGCGAAATCTCGTCAGTACCCTCGAACAGTCGCCCGTACGAGGCGATACGGCTGCGACCCAGCACTAACTGGGGACCGCGCCGGCTAGCAAGACGGACGAGCTTACCAACGGCAACCGCGTCCAAACCGATGTCGTACGGCCTCGGTGAGGGCTGTGGGTGCCAGACGCAACAAGGAGAGACAGCCGTGGCCAAGGGCAAGCGGACCTTCCAGCCGAACAACCGGCGCCGCGCGCGCGTGCATGGTTTCCGGCTGCGGATGCGGACTCGGGCCGGCCGGGCGATCGTCGCAAACCGACGCGGCAAGGGCCGGCGCAAACTCACCGCGTGATTCCCACGTGACTTCAAGCGGGAGTTGACGCTGGTGCTTCCGGCGCGGAACCGCATGACGCGGTCGACGGAGTTCGGGACCACGGTCAGCCGAGGGATACGCGCGGTGCAGCCCGATCTCGTCGTGCACGCGCTGCGAAGCGACGCGGCGGCAGAGCCCGGGCCACGAATCGGACTGGTGGTGTCGAAAGCGGTCGGCAACGCGGTGCAACGGCATCGGGTGGCTCGGCGGCTGCGTCACGTCGCGCGCACGGTCCTCGATGAACTGGACCCGGCGGACCGGGTGGTGATCCGCGCGCTGCCCAGCAGTCGGCACGCGATCTCGGCGCGGCTCGAACAAGAGTTGCGGACCGCTCTGCGGCGGACGCGACCCAAGCCCGAGGACCTCCGATGAAGATCTCGATGGGGAGGGCGGGCCCATGGGTGGTCCGCGCGGTCATCTACGTGATCCAGCTGTACCGGCACACGATCTCACCGCTGCGGCTGCCGACGTGCCGGTTCACTCCGACCTGCAGCCAGTACGCGGTGGACGCGCTGAGTGAGTTCGGTCTGCTGCGCGGCGGCTGGCTCGCGACGGTACGGCTGCTGAAGTGCGGGCCGTGGCATAGGGGAGGATGGGACCCGATACCGGAACGTCCGACATCCAAATGCGAAGGTGACGCGCAGGCGTCGTGTGCGCCCGCGGGCGAGTCCTCGGAGGATCGGGACACCGCCGCCGACGGCAACGGCGGCGGCCCAGCATTGCGAGCAGGAAGCGAGACGCGTGTTTAACTGGTTCAGCCTGGACATCATCTACTACCCGGTGTCGGCGATCATGTGGGTCTGGTACAAGCTGTTCGCTTTCCTGCTCGGCCCGTCCAACTTCTTCGCCTGGGCGCTCTCGGTGATGTTTCTGGTGTTCACCCTGCGAGCGATCCTCTACAAACCGTTCGTCAAGCAGATTCGCACGACGCGCCAGATGCAGGAGTTGCAGCCCCAGATCAAGGCGCTGCAGAAGAAGTACGGCAAGGATCGCCAGCGGATGGCGCTGGAGATGCAGAAGTTGCAGCGCGAGCACGGATTCAACCCGATCCTGGGCTGTCTGCCGATGCTCGCCCAGGTTCCGGTGTTCCTCGGCCTGTTCCACGTGCTGCGCTCGTTCAACCGGACGCAGGGCGGCTTCGGTCAGATCCAGCTCTCCGTGGAGCAGAACCGGGCTACCGGCAACTACGTGTTCAGCCCGAGCGACGTCGCCAACTTCCTGGATGCGCACCTGTTCGGAGCACCGTTGGGCGCCACCATGATTCAGCAGCACGGGCTGGATGCCTTCACCGTGTTCAACCGCGCCGCCGTCATCGGGGTCGGCGTGCCGATCATGATCCTGGCCGGCATCGCGACGTACTTCAACAGCCGGGCCTCGGTCGCGCGGCAGAGTCCCGAGGCCGCCGCCAATCCGCAGACCGCGATGATGAACAAGCTGGCGCTGTACGTGTTCCCGCTCGGCGTGGTCGTCGGCGGGCCGTTCCTGCCGCTGGCCATCATCATGTACTGGCTCGCCAACAACATCTGGACCTTCGGCCAACAGCACTACGTGTTCGGCAAGATCGAAAAGGAAGAAGAGGCCAAGAAGGTCGAAGCGCAGGAGCGGCAGGCCAAGAACGCGCCGCCGCCGGGCGCCAAGCCGAACCGCACCCGCAAGGGCCAGGCCGAAAAGGCACCGGAGTCGGTGGCCGAAGAGGACACCGGCAGCGGCGAGTCCGCGTCGGAGAACAGCGCCGCCGAGAAGAAGCCAACGAGTAAGAGCCCGGGCAAGACGGTGACCGGAGCGAGCAACCGCACGCCGCGCCCCGGCGCCAGTCCGCGCCCGGGGGCGCGGCCGAAGAAGCGTAAGCGTTGACCGGGCTGCACCGGTGAAATGAGGGAGAGACGATATGACAGACGCCGATACGACCGCGCGCGACGACGTGATGGAGGAGAGGGACGCGGCCACGCCGGTCGCCGAGGATGACCTTGAGGAGAGGTTGGTAGCCGAGGGCGAGATCGCAGGCGACTACCTCGAGGAGTTGTTGGACCTGCTCGACTTCGACGGTGACATCGACCTCGACGTCGAGGGCGACCGCGCGGTCGTCAGCATCGACGGCGGCGATGACCTGAACAAGTTGGTGGGCCGCAAGGGCGAGGTGCTCGACGCCTTGCAGGAACTGACTCGGCTGGCCGTGCATCAGAAGACGGGGGAGCGCAGCCGCCTGATGCTCGATATCGCGCGCTGGCGGCGCCGGCGGCGCGATGAGTTGGCCGCGCTCGGCGCGAAGGTCGCGAGGCGGGTGCTGGAGACCGGCGAACGCGAAGAGCTTGCCCCGATGACGCCGTTCGAGCGCAAAATCGTGCACGACGCGGTGGCGGGCATCGACGGGGTTCACAGCGAGAGCGAGGGCGCCGAGCCGTCGCGGCGCGTGGTTGTGCTCGCCGACTGACCAGAGTTACACGCATGTAGTTCCTAGCGCGATCCGGAGGATGTTTCACGTGAAACATGGCGAGGTGTCGGCACCGCCGGAAGCGGCCGGCACCTTGTTCGGGGAGCGCCTGGAGGAGGCGGAAGTCTATGCCGCCGTCCTCGCGGGGGCGGGGGTGGAGCGAGGCCTCATCGGGCCGCGCGAGGTCGATCGGCTCTGGGACCGGCACATCCTCAACAGCGCGGCGGTGGCCGAGCTCATCGGTCCGGGATCCCAAGTGGCCGACATTGGTAGTGGCGCGGGCCTACCCGGGATACCGTTGGCGTTGGCCCGCCCAGATGTTCATGTCACGTTGATCGAGCCGCTCCTGCGCCGCAGCGAGTTTCTGCGAGAAGTGGTGGCGGAACTCGGTCTGCGAGTGACGGTGGT
Source organism: Mycolicibacterium sp. ND9-15 (assembly GCF_035918395.1). Lineage (NCBI taxonomy): Bacteria > Bacillati > Actinomycetota > Actinomycetes > Mycobacteriales > Mycobacteriaceae > Mycobacterium > Mycobacterium jinjuense. Next base: position 2,394,119 of record NZ_CP142362.1, on the reverse strand, counting down.
GCGCGGGCGAGCCGAAGAGCCCGGGGTGAGGAAACAGGTGGGGGAGCAGGACGTGGTGGTGTCCAGGGCGGTGGCTGCCCTGGACAAGGTCGCTCGATGGAGCATGCCACTGCTGCGCATGAATGGCCACATGCTCGCGATGAAAGGCGAGCGCGCCGAAGAGGAGATCCGCGACCATCGGCGTGTGATGGCGTCGCTCGGTGCGGCCGATGTAAGGGTAATGAGGTGTGGCGCGAACTACTTGGATCGACCCGCGACCGTCGTCATGGCACGGCGGGGGACCGCGGTAGCGCACCGGCCAACGGGCAGGAGACGGGGATGACTTCGCCGGTGCACGACGGGGGCCGATCCGCGGATGCGGCATCGAGCGCACCCGGCAATGTTTCACGTGAAACCGGGGAGACCCATGTTTCACGTGAAACATGGGCGCAGGACCCGGCGCCCGCCGAATGGGCCGATCCCGTCGGCATCGACACCCCGATAGGGGCGGAGGCCGAACGAGCCGTGCGACTGCTGCATGCGGCGTCGAAGGGCAGCCTTCCGCGCCCCGACCGGCAGCGCGTCTTCACGATCGCGAACCAAAAGGGCGGTGTCGGCAAGACGACGACGGCCGTCAACATCGCGGCCGCACTCGCCTTGCAGGGGCTGCAGACGCTCGTCATCGATCTGGACCCGCAGGGTAACGCGAGCACGGCGCTGGGGATCGAGCATCGCCCCGGGACGCCGTCGTCGTACGAGGTGCTGATCGGAGAGATGCCGCTCAGCGACGCCCTGCAGCGCAGCCCGCACAGCGAACGCCTCTACTGCGTGCCCGCGACCATCGACCTGGCCGGCGCCGAGATCGAGTTGGTGAGCATGGTCGCCCGTGAGGGCCGGCTGCGCGCCGCGCTGGCGTCGCTGACCGACTACAACTTCGACTACGTGTTCATCGACTGCCCACCGTCGCTCGGCTTGCTGACGATCAACGCATTCGTCGCGGCGCCCGAGGTGCTGATCCCGATCCAGTGCGAGTACTACGCGCTTGAAGGCGTGGGCCAGTTGATGCGCACGATCGAGATGGTCAAGGCGCACCTCAATCCGCAGCTCGACGTGACCACGGTGATCCTCACGATGTATGACGGACGCACCAAGCTCGCGGACCAGGTGGCCTCCGACGTACGAGCCCACTTCGGCGACAAGGTTCTCCGGACCGTCATCCCGCGCAGCGTCAAGGTGTCCGAGGCACCCGGTTACGGAATGACGATCCTCGATTACGACCCCGGGTCGCGGGGGGCGATGAGCTACCTGGATGCGAGCCGCGAGATCGCCCGGCGCGGCCAGAACGTAGGCCACCGATGAGCGCTTGCGCGAAGAGGAGAAAGTACCGATGAGCGCTTGCGCGAAGAGGAGAATTTGATGAGCCAACCGACACGCAAGCGCAGCGGCCTCGGCCGGGGCCTCGCCTCGCTGATCCCGACCGGGCCCGCGGACGGAGAGCAATCCGCCCTCGGCCCCCGGATGGGCGACGCGGCCGCCGATGTCGTGATCGGTGGACCATCGAACGGCAACACGGCCCACGACGTCGGCGCAATTTACCGCGAGATCGATCTGGCGTCGATCGAGGCGAACCCGCGGCAGCCGCGCCAGGTCTTCGACGAGGAGGCCCTCGCCGAACTCGTGCACTCGATCCGCGAGTTCGGGCTGATGCAACCGATCGTCGTGCGGGCGTTGCCGGCCGGCGAGCCGGGCAGCCCTCGCTTCCAGCTCGTGATGGGGGAGAGGCGCTGGCGTGCCGCCCAGCAAGCCGGACTCGCCACCATCCCGGCGATCGTGCGGGAGACCACCGACGACAGCATGCTGCGCGATGCGCTGCTGGAGAACATCCATCGCGTACAACTGAACCCGTTGGAGGAGGCGGCCGCGTATCAACAGTTGCTCGACGAGTTCGAAGTGACCCACGATGAACTCGCCGCTCGGATCGGCCGGTCGCGCCCGGTGATCACGAACATGATCCGACTGCTGCGGTTGCCCATTGCGGTGCAGCGGCGAGTTGCAGCGGGCGTGCTGTCGGCCGGCCACGCGCGTGCCTTGCTGTCGCTCGAGGGCGGGCCGGAGCAGCAGGAGCAACTGGCCGCGCGGATCGTCGCCGAGGGACTATCCGTGCGGGCGACCGAGGAAGCGGTCACGTTGGCGAACCGGGCGGGCCCAACTGCCCCGTCGGCGCCGAAGCGCAAGCCCATCCACATGCCGGGGCTGCAGGATGTTGCCGAGCGGCTGTCCACCGCCTTCGATACGCGGGTCACGGTCAGCCTCGGCAAACGCAAGGGCAAGATCGTCGTCGAGTTCGGGTCGGTCGACGACCTGCAACGCATAGTCGAACTGATGAGCGCGTCCGACCACACCGGGTAATTACGTCACTGTGACACAAACCCGGTCGACGGCGGCGCAGCTTCTCGTTTGAAGGAAACGGCCTGTGAGACAACATGTTTCGGGTGTACACGTGACAGCCCCGCGAATCGAAGGGCCGACGCGGCGGGACCCTTCTATCCTGGAGTGGCAGCTGTGCAAGTCCGCACCGCGTAGGACCCGGGGAGTTTAGTGTCGGCACGCGTCACGCCTCTACGGCTCGAAGCGTTCGAGCAGTTGCCCAAGCATGCCCGTCGCTGCGTGTACTGGGAGGTCGATCCGATGACCCTCGGGCGAGGCGCGGGTGCCGCGACGCCCGGGGTCGACGACCACCTGTCCGACCCCGAATTCGAGAAGGAAGCGTGGCTGTCGATGGTCATGCTCGAGTGGGGATCGTGTGGACAGGTCGCGGTGCAGTGCAGTGACGAGCAGACAGACGACGGGCCGGCCCCGTTGCGCGGGGACGAGCCCTGTCTGGGCTATGCGTTCTATGCGCCGCCAGGCGCCGTGCCGCGGGCACGTAGTTTCCCGACCGCACCCGTCAGCGCCGACGCGGTATTGCTCACCTCGCTGGGCATCGAGCCCGGCGAGGATGCCGACGGGGTGTCGCGCATGCTGATCGGTGCCGTGGTCGGTGATCTGGTCCGCCGAGGCGCGCGGGCGCTCGAAGCGTTCGCCCACACCGCCGAGGTCGGGAAGTTACTCGAACCGCGGGTGGTGACGCCGGCGCTGCGACCCGTTCTCGAGGTGCTCGGCGACTGCTCGGTCGAGCAATGCGTCCTCGACGTCGACCTATTGCTGGACGCGGGTTTCGTGGTGGTCGCCCAACACCGGTACTTCCCCCGGCTGCGACTGGAGTTAGAACAGGGGTTGGGCTGGAAGGCCGATGTCGAGGCGGCGTTGGAGCGGCTGTTCGAGTTCGCGCAGCTGCGCCAGCCGGTCGGGGCGGGTGCGGGTTCGTCCGGGTCGACCGCGGTCGACGGCTAGGACGGGCTGACGCGGCCGGCTTGTTCGACCGAGAGTTCGTGTGCCAGCAGTTCGGCGAACGTGAATGTGCCTGTGGGACGGTCATTCTTGCCGAGCAGGTAGAGCCGCTTCACCGCGGCGAGCATCCCCTCGGCGATCGAATCGCGAGCCTGCATCGACACCAGCATGGCGCCGTCGTACGGGTTGGTGATGTAGCCGACGTCGACCTGCACCGTGGGCATCCGGGTCAGGCGCAGCAGGTCCCACGTCCGGCCATGGGTACGGCAGTCGCGTAACCCGGTGCGGGCCACCACTTCTCGCTGAACGAAATCAGCCAGGTTGCGTCCGATGGTGGACACCGACCCGTGGGAGTTGCCGAAATAGAACGATGCGACACCGTTTGCGGCCGGACTCGGCTGGGTGGCGCAGCGCAGGCTGATCATCAGGTCTGCGCCGACGGCGTTGGCGGTCGCAGCGCGTTCGGCGTCCGACGGCGCGCGGTTGGCCGGGCGCGACAGAAAGGTCTCCATACCGATGGCGGTCATTCGGCCTTCGAGCCGACTGGCCAGGTCCCACAGGATGTCTGACTCGCTTATCGGACCGGCCGGACCCTGCATGATCTGACCGGGGTCGTCACCGCCGCGGCCCGGGTCGATGATGATGCGCTTACCGGACAGTCGGGGACCGGAGCGGCGGACCAACTCCTCCTCGCGGATCGCGTGCGGCGAACCGCCGGTGACGCGGGAACCCAGGAAGTACAAAGAGCGCAACGTTTCCGGGCCACAGATGCCGTCGGGATACAGGCCGTACTCGCGCTGGTACGACATCAACGCATTGTGTGTGGTGAGGCCGAAGTGCCCGTCGACCAGGCCGGTGTAGAAACCGAGGTCCTGCAACCGGGCCTGCAGCGTCGCGACGTCGTCGCCGAACATCGGGGCGCCGAACTGGTGGCTGAGAGTGCGTGCACCGAGACGATACGACGCCTCTTTCAGTGCCCGGTAAGTCGCTTCGCCGACGATCCCGTCCACCAGCAGGCCGCGATGCTGCTGGAAGGCGCGCACCGCCTGGTCGAGTCCCGCGTCGAACATGTCCACCGCCACCTGCCTGCCGGTGGTGATCTCCTCGTCGGAGTTGTCGAGCATGCCCAGCGCCGTCAGTGCAGCCCTGATCTCGGTGACCGCGGCCCCGCGGTCACCGCGACGCAGACTGGACATATGCGGCCCTTCGGTCACGGTTGTCAGCTGCGCAACGGCGCTGACGAGGTTGACGTGCTAGGCACGATTGTCGCAGATGCTTCGCCGATTCAAGAAAACCCCAGGCTGGTGTCTGCGCCGCGGATTGGCCGAATCAGGCCACGGTCAGAGCACGTCGCTGAGCTCGCGCAGGAGCGCAGCCTTGCCTTTCGCGCCAACGATCCGCTTCACCGGCGAACCATCCTTGAAAACGATGAGCGTCGGGATCGACACCACCTGGAAATCGCGCGCGGTGGCGGGGTTGGCGTCGACGTCGAGTTTGGCGACCGTCAATGCGCCGGCCTTCTCGGTGGCGATCTCCTCGAGCACCGGGGCGATCATCCTGCACGGACCGCACCAGGTGGCCCAGAAGTCCACCAGCACCGGGGTGCTGCTGGACAACACCTTCTGGGAGAACGAGTCGTCGGTCACCGCTACCGTAGAAGATCCAGTGGATCCAGCGCTGTCGGGCATTCGTGGGGCTCCTGTCAAACGGGGGTTTCGGTGGCTTCATCGCTTGGGCCAGAACCGCTTTCGGCAAGCCAGCGTTCGGCGTCGATGGAGGCCGAGCAGCCGGTGCCCGCGGCGGTGATGGCCTGGCGGTAGGTGCGGTCGACGAGATCGCCTGCGGCGAACACACCTTCGATCGAGGTACTTGTCGAACCCTGCTGAGTCAGGACGTAACCGTCGTCGTCGAGGTCGACCTGACCGCGCACCAGATCCGAACGCGGATCGTGGCCGATCGCGACGAAGACACCGGTGACGGCGAGCTTGGATTCCTCACCAGTGATGTTGTTACGCAACCGGACACCGCTGACCTTGGGGCTGCCTTCGACCTCGACGACGCCGGTGTTGGTGAGGAACGTGATCTTCTCGTTCGCGCGAGCGCGGTTCAGCATGATCCGGGACGCGCGAAATTCGTCGCGGCGGTGCACCAGCGTGACGCTGCGGGCGAACTTCGTCAGGAAGATGGCCTCTTCCATCGCGGAGTCGCCACCGCCGACCACGATGATGTCCTCATCGCGGAAGAAGAACCCGTCGCACGTCGCGCACGTGCTCACGCCCATGCCCAGTAGGGCCTCCTCACCCGGCACACCGAGGTGCCGCGCCGCCGCGCCCATCGCGAGGATGACCGCGCGGGCTCGATATGTCTGGTCGCCGACGGTAACGGTCTTGACCGGTCCGTCCAGCGAGACCGCGTCGACATCCTCCATCCGCAGGTCCGCACCGAAGCGCAGCGCCTGTTCGCGCATCTCGTCCATCAGTTCCGGGCCGGTGATGCCGTCACGGAAACCGGGGTAGTTCTCCACCTCGGTGGTGGTCATCAACGCGCCACCGAACTGGACACCTTCGAACACGAGCGGCGCCAGTTGTGCACGCGCGGCGTAGATCGCGGCGGTGTAGCCGGCCGGGCCGGATCCGATGATGATCAGATCATGAACCGTGGATGTGGTGGTCATGAGCGCCTTTCTGCCGCATTAGGTCGGCACCGCTAGCAACACCAGCCTAGGCGGTGGTGTTCCCCGGGTTTCGCGGACAACCTCGCTGGACAGATTACGGTCGCCTGACCACGGTTTCGGCCAGCAGCCCGCTGTGCACCGCGGGGCAGCCCGCGTCGACCACCACGGCGCGGACATCGTCGGCGTTCGCCGGCACCAGTAGAAGCACGGCGGGGCGTCCAGCCACGTCGACGGGGCGCGCGCCGAGGACGGGAGTGGGTGCCGGGTGGCCCAGCCCCGCCAGGCAGGCGGCGCGTCGCTGCGGGTCGGCCAGGGGGCCGTAGTCGGGTGGTGCGGACAGCAGAGCGATGAGCTGCGAAACGGTGAGCGGGACCGTGGGTGGCGGCCGCGACACCGTGATGCGTTCGGCTGTAGGCCCGGACCGGGAGAACGGGGCTGCGGGATCGCGAGCCAGCATCGACGTTCCGATGACCACCGCGGCCACCGTCGCGGCGAGACCGACGACCAGCCCGATGACGTGTACCCGTCGCAACCGGGGCCGTTCGACGGCGTGAGTCGGTTCGCCGGCGACCCGCAGCGCGGCACCGATCCGCGCGGTGACCTCCGCGGGCACGTCGGGCGCGGAGGCCGCGTCGTGGCGCAACCGGGCCAGTTCGTGGCGGACCCGCTCGAGCGCGGGATCCGAGGGGTCGTCCGTTCCGGTCTGCATCGTCAGCCAGTCTCCACCACGAGAGGTAAGACGCAGCCGAACCATCCTCGGTTCCGGTCAATCGCTACGAGCAGAGGCTTCCTCGGTGGCCTCCGCGTCGAAGTACTCGAGCGCTTCGGCGAGCTTGGCCCGGGCGCGCGAACACCGGCTCTTGACTGTGCCCTCGGGCACGCCGAGGATACGCGCGGTCTCCGCCACCGAGTAACCCTGCATGTCGACGGCCACCACCGCGGCGCGCTGCTCGACCGGCAACCGCAACAGCGCGCGCTCGACGACGATCGCGGTGTCCACCCGCGACGCCGGGTCGCCGATGTGTCCGAGGTCGTCGGACAACGACTCGGCTACCCGGGTTTTGTTGCGCCGCAACCGATCCAGACATGCGTTCACCACGATGCGGTGCAGCCAGCTGCTCACGGCGGCGTCGTATCGAAAGGATGGCGCCCTTCTGTGTGCCTTGAGCATCGCGTCCTGCAGGGCGTCGGCGGCGTCGTCGGGGTTGAGGCTGGTGATCCGGGCGATCCGGTACAGCTGGCGGTGGTGGCGATTGCGGAAACTGCACTCTCTGAAAGGACACACCATGACCGACCAACCTCCCGCCAGCGCCGCCGACCGACCGCCCACACTCACCGTTTTCACGCTCGCGGCGCTGCTCTGGCCCAATGATCGGCGCGCCGACGACTTCCAACAACGCCTAGAGCGCCTCGTGGCACACCATGGGAAACCGATGATCATCGGGCTACTTGAGGAACTGCGCGAGCTTCACGCGCGCCGTGAGGTTGCGCAGGCCCGGCACGCGGGCACCGTCAGCGAAATCCTGCCGCTCACTGACAAACACAAGCGGCTCGCGATGGACCCCCTTCTAGACACATGGCTAGCGGAGCAAGGCCCTCCCGAAGACGCCGCCGAGCCGCCCGCCTGAACTGTTCGGTTCGCCGTGCCCGGCGCGCCGCGAGGGGAATCCACTAAAACCCCACGGCGCGCCGGGTGGCCTTACGGCGTCACCAAGTCAACAGCGACGATCGCGGCCTCGTCATGCTGCAGCAAGGCCGCGTAGGTTTCAGCCCGCAGCGTCGTCATGTTCGTGTTCAGATTCGGCAGCGACGCCAGCAGAACCGGGGTCGCGTGCGCGGAGAACGCGCGGCCGTTGAGCACCACTCCGACACCCGCCGTGACCGCCGCGCTGACAATCAACGCAATGCCGTTGAAGCGCAGAACCTCTGTACTGATCCCGTCGCCGGGGCCTACCGCGGCCTTGTCGCTGAGCAGCGGGTAGTCGGCCGGGTTGACGATGATCGCTGTCGGTCGCGCGCCGGTCGCAGCCCACACTGCAGCGATGCCCGCGTCGGCCTGGTGTGATGCGCTGGTCGTGTAGGTGACCGGTGTTCCCGCTGCGGTCTCCAGCGCAGCAACGAACGCCGCGTTGACGCTGAACACGCTTTCACTGGCGAGCCGCTCCGACACCGCAGTCGCGCCAACGCCGAAGCGGATCACCTGATCGGAGACCTCTTCTACAACCGCGAACGCCGCGAGCGTTTCCTGTTCCAGCGTCGGATCGGTCATGTTCGGCTTGGTGCCCGCCTCGGCGGTCGCGCTCCGCGCCACCAATGCAGCGAACCTCGGTCCGCTGACGGTGAGCGAGTCCGCGGGGAAGAACGGGATCGACGCCTCATCCCAAATCCAGCGCGGCCTGCCGATCGCCTCAACAGCCACATTGGCGCGGGCACCGGCGACGGCCGTGGTGACGCTGCGGGTTTCGATCAGCGCCCGGTACGGCACGCCGTGGCTCAGCGCCTCGACGAAGTCGCCGAGAGCGGCGTGGTCCTCGGGCCGCGAGCCGCGGGTCTCGACGGCTGTGGCGACCGCTGATCGCATCCGCTCGGAGTGCTCGGCAATCGCGTTCGCCGCCATCAGCGCTTCGAGCTCGGCGCGGTCGTCGCGTATAAGTTGATCTTCGCGCGGCGTGAGGTCGCGGCCCTCGGCAACGCAGCGATTCGCGCGCGTCTCGACACGCTCGGCGGCGGCGCGCAGACGCGCCTCGCGTTCGGCGCGGGGCAGCTCTACGAGCGCGTCGACATCGGTTCGTGTGCTCATATCAGTTCCAACTTTCGTGGGAAATTCGGCCGACGGCGCGAACGCCAGCGCGCGCACCGCAACAACCGGTGGGGTGAAGGACAAAAGGCCCGGCGGCCTGGGGCGCGCGAATCTGGCGTCGGCCCCGAAGGATATGCGGACAACGGCCCGAAACCCTCGAAAAGTGGATGACCGCAACGACGGTCGAACCCACAGCCCGCAACGGCGGACGATTCCAAGCATACCGGCTCAAATATGCGACCTAACCGAAAGCCGTTGCACGTCAATAGGATTGACGCGGAGGGTATCTCGCGGAATCCGTTGCTTTCCAACATGATTCGGGGCGGTTCCAGCAAACGGCGTCGGGCAGTGCAGGTAGTTTGCTGGAAAATCAAGATCAATGTGGATTCGCGGGATAAAAATTGGCCTCGACCTTGGGTCCCCAGGCTCGAAGCCCCTCAAAAAAAGAGGGTACACCATAGCTGCGGCGTTTGCTAGTGCCATCGAAACGGGTTGCACCGCAAAGGCTTTCGCGTTGTGAAACATGTTGGCGTTCATCGCTTTTCGTCGCCGTTGCCAGTATTGAAGAACCGCAGCGCTCGGGCCGGTCGCCTCGGCGGCGCGTCGGGGTTTGCGCCCGCTGCCCGCAGCCAGCGTCGGCGCTGAGCTGCGGAGACGTTGCAACTCGCGTGGCTTGGTCCGATGTAGCGCGACCGGTCGGTGTCGTGGTGGTCTAGGTGCCATTTGTGCGCCGGGTGGATGGGCTTACCGCAGCGGGCGCAGGTGGCCAGGCCCGCGGCGACGATGCGCCCGACGCGTTCGCGTTCGGCTTTGTGTGCCGCGTCGTAGCCGCGTTGATTGGTCGTCGCCCGTCGCGGTGTTGCTCGGCGTGGTGGTGGTAGGCGGCGCAAGTTGCGTCGGCGTCTGGTCATGTGGCGCGCCCTCTGTAGCGCCCGGCGACGACACCGGGTGGTCGCGACGCGTACGGCAGCGAGCGGACCCACGCGGCGCAGTCGGTCAGCGACGGGCACCGCTGGCACAGGCGCAGTGCGGCGTCACGGCTGGCGGCGTCGTCAGCGTCGAACAGCCACGGCCGGTCGCGGCATGCGGCGCCTTCAAGGCGAGGCGTGCCGTGCAGGACCGTCGCGGTGAGCGTGAGCCAGCCGGGTCGGTGGGCGTCGACGGGGCGTCGTGAGGAGCGGCTCACGGCGCTGGCCGCCATTCGACAATGCCGGCGGCGGCCGGGCAGTGGTCGTCGTGGTAGACGCGGCCGATCGCGTCACCGCCGGGTAGCAGGATGATCGCGCCCTCGGCGGTGCAGTCGGCGCAGGCGTCGGTCAGACCGTGGATGACGCCGGGCAGCCCGGTTGTCTCGACGCGGTGCTGCAATTCGATGATGCGCCGGGCTGAGTGGGGGTCGCGGGCTTTGGCCCGGCGTTGGCGTCGGCTCATCGGTCGACCGCTATTCTTTGCTGGCAGTCGTTGCTGTGGCCTTGCGTCTCGGTGTGACAACCGCATTCGGGACAGCGGCCGGGGCCGGTCGGCGGTTTGAATTGCGAGGCGGAGTGACGCCCGCCGAGTTGCGACCCATTTGTATCCGGAACATCCGGAACATCCGGAACATCTACGAGCAATGCCTGTTCAGAGAGTGTTTTGCCTGTTCCGTTCGTGTTCCACTTGTTCCGTTCGTGTTCCACTTGTTCCGTTTGTGTTCCATTAGCAGAATCGGCTGACCTGCGATGTTCCGGATGTTCTGGCTGTTCCGGACATGGGCGCTCGGGTAGATAGCGGTGCCACGCTTGGGCGAGTCCGTCGTCGCCGCCGACGAGGTACCCCTGTGCTGTGTGCTCACCGATTCGGACCTTTGTCGACCGCACTCCGTACCGCTTGAGTTCTTTTGCTAGCCGACGCTGATCGAGTGGCTTGCCCCACAGGTCGCGCCACTCCGATTCCTCGTCGTGCAGCAGCGCGAGAATCAGGTCAACAGAGAACATGCGGTCAAGCTCGCCGAACGCGTCGCGCACGTCGCGCAGCAGCCGCAGGCCGAACGACAGCGCATCCGGTTCCGCATTGAGCACGAAGTGACGGCACGCCGCCCGTGCGCGCTGCGGCCAATCACCGCCTGCGGCGTCGGCGATGATTATGAGCGCTTCCCACACTTCGGCGGGTCGGTCGCGAACGCCTTCGGGCATCGTGGGCCGTGCTGCGGTCAGCGTGTCGTGATGAGCGCAAGTCCACGCTTCGATCAGTTCGCGCAGCGGCGCGGCTTCCGCGGCAGCGTCGCGTTCGCGGAACTCCGCAACGTGTTCGTCGGGTGCGCGTCGTCGCATGTGCAACGTGATGGCGCGGTCGGTGATCGTGGCGGGCATCTTGCCGGCGAGCCCGGCGAGCGCTACCGGCGCGAACACGGGGAACTCTCGCACCTTCATGTTCTTGGCGTCGCCTTCGCAGCGGTCGACGGTGGCGCCGCACTTGTAACCGGCGTTGAACAGTGCGCGCAGGTCTTCGGCTTGCGGGTTGTTGGTCTTGCCGAACACCGCGTCAGCCTCGTCTTGCAGCACGGTGGGCGGCGCTTCACCGGCCGCCGCGATGCGCCGGTACAGTGCGGCCGTCGTCGTGCTCAGCGTGAGTTTGGCGTTACGGCACAGCAGCGCCAGCACTTCGAGCACGCGGGTCTTGCCGCTACCCGGTTCGGGTGAGTCGAGCACCAACCGCGGCGTGACGTAGAACGCGTTGACGGCCCAGGTGTGGACGATCCACAGCACGACGACCACTAGATGATGTGTCGTCGCGAATGCCAGGAATCGGCCCGCGAAGCGCTCCACGTCGGCCAGTAGCGCGGCGCCGTCGATCGGGTCGGGTTCGGGCACCGGGACCAGCTCGTCAAGTGTGTGATCGGCGGCCAGGTGGTCGGCGAAGTCTTTGCAGTCTTCGGCGGCTTCCACGGTTCGCACCGACGCGGCGACACCGCGCAACAGTTTGGCGACCCGGGCGGCGTGGGTATAACCGGCCTCGTCCTTGTCGGTGACGATTACGGCGTGCTTGCCGCCCAGAACCGACCAGTCGTAGCGGTTTAGGTTCTTTTGACCGGCACCCATCGGCGCGCAGACGGCGACGCCACCGGCCGCCTCGACTGCCTCAACATCCTTTTCACCTTCGGGCACGTAGACCGTTTCGGTGTCGCCGATGCGGTCGGCGTGAAACAGGTTGGGGTCATCCTTTTCGCCCCATTGCGGGAATGTCTTGTCGGGCTTGCGGCGCACCTTACGGCCGCCGGGGTACGAGTATGTCCTTGTCGGGTTGTATATGTCACGCATCCCCGGCTCGTCGAACAGGTCCCGCCACTGCAATGCGAGTGCGTTCAGCACGTCGAGGCGCTTGCAGTGGGCGCGGCAGTCGAACACGACGCCTTTACCGTCTCTGCGTGGGCCGATGGACAGCGACGGCTTGTTGTCGTCGTGGGCCGGGCACTGCGCCCTCGCCCGCCCGTTGCCGGATTCTTTGACTTCGCGCCCGTTGGCCCGCAGCGCGTCGAGTATGCGGTCGTAAGCGGTGCTCATAATGTCGCCGCCGTGGCGTTCAGGTAGTCGAGAATGTCGCCGTAGCCGGTAATATCGGTGTCATCGACTTGGGCGTCGTGCTGAGTGTGGGTCCTTTCTGGGGCCCACATTCTGCTATCGGGTGGCGTCATCGTTGGCCGCCTCCCGCGCACAACGTCGGCAATATCCGGCGGCTCTGTCCTGGGCGCGCACCAGCGCCCGGTCGCAGACCCGGCAGCGCGGCTGCCACACCGGCGGCGCGTTCATGCTTCACCGCCGTTGGTGCGTACCGGCCGCAGTAGCTCGGCGAGTCGGGTGCGTTGCTCGTCATTCAACGGCGGGGCTTGAGCCAGCACCCGTTCGACGTAGTCGCTGATACGCGCTTCGGCGAGGTCGCGTTTGGCTGCGAGAAAATCGGGGTCGTCGGGAGTTCGGCTGCGGGTGTATGCCGCAACCCGCGCTTTGTGGTGAGCAATAACTTTGCTCGGCATGGGACGCTCCTAGGCGTGTGTCATCCACACGCCCGCTGAGGCGTCTTAGAGCGCCGGTGTTAACCCTGTCCCGGCCGGGAGTCGCCCGATTCGCGTTCGGCTCAACCGAACATCTGCAACTGTGCCCTACAGGTTAGCAGCTAAATCAGCAAGTGATATGTGCGGAATTCCGGCGTCGGCCAACTTGCCCAGAACCGCGAAAAGGGTTTCCCGCCGAGCCACGACAACGGTCCGCTGATCCCCGCACTTGTCGCACCACAGACGCCACCGCCGGTTCTCGAAGATGACGCTTGTTCGGTCGTGCCGTGGGATCTTTTCGTACCAGTCGCCGCTCGCCATGCGAACGAACGTTGTCACGTTCTCGTCTCGACCGGGATGCCCAGCACCGTTGCAGAAAATGAAGACCTCCGACGCCACTCGTCTCACCGCTTCCAGGTCACCCGCACCCGTTCTGGGTCGAACACACGGCCGTGACCCCGGCCGACCGGCATCACGGTGACCGTCATCAACACGTCGATGACGGCGCGGAACCGGTCCGGTGACAGCTTCGCGACCGCATCGGCCGCCCGCGGTGTGCCCAGCGGTATACCGTCGAACACCCGCAGCCGCTCCTGGTCCTGGCGGCGGCGTTCGATGGCGGCCAGCTTCTCATTCGCCCGTGCGGTACGCCCGGCCAGCCGCTTACCGTCGATGATGCCCTCGTCGTATTCGCGTTCCGCATCGGCGATCTGCGCCAGCAGCGCATTCGCCTCGATGCGCAGCGCCTCGGCCTCGGCCTCGTCGTGAAGGTCTCTGCGCAGCAGATCGACAGCGTCGGGCATCGCCAGCCGACCGCCGACGAGGCGGTACATCAGCGGCACGACATCGTCGGCGCGGATCACCACACCCTGACAGGCCCGGCAGCCGTAGCGCACCCGGCGCGCCTGCTCATTCGACCACTGCGCCGCCAGATAGCCGTCGCAGCCGTCCCTGCCGCACAACATGACGCCGGTCAGCAGATGGCGCTTGACGGTCTTACGGCCCGGTGCGCGTCCAGGTGTGTTGAGCACCGACTGCGCTGCCCGCCAGGTGTCCTCGTCGACCAGCGGAGTCCAAGTGCCCCTTACCGGTTCGCGCTTCTTGTCACAGACGATTTCGCCGTTGTACTCACGCAAACCGGCGTTGCGCGCCTTACGCAGAAACAGGCTCACGCTCGACTGCCGCCACGGCTTGCCGGTCAGCCCGACCGCGCCCGCGTCGTTGAACATGCGGGCGATGTCCTTGAGGCTCGACCCGGCCAGCACAGCCGCATACGCCTGCTTCACCAACGGCGCGGTCTGCGGATCCGGCTCGGGTCCGTTCGGTCCTTCGAGGTAGCCGAACGCCCGTTTCCAGTGCGGGCGGCCGTGCTCGGCCTTCTGGCGGGCGGCGGCGCGCTGACGGGCGGCCTTGCGCTCGGTCTCGGACTTGCCGACCGCGCCTTTGATGCGGGCGAACAGCCGCCCGTTGTCGGTGGCCAGATCGCAATCGCCGGTGACGGTGGCCAACGCCAGCCGGTGCTCGTCGGCCAGGTCGATGAAGTCCTCAAGCTCTCGGGGCTGGCGGTGCAGCCGGTCGAGGTCCCACGTGACGACGGCGTCGATGCGGCCTGCGCGAATGTCGGCCAGCATCCGCTGGTATTTGGGCCGGGGCTTGCCGTTGGTGGCCGACCGGTCGTTGTCGACGTACTCGGCGACGTCGGTCCAGCCGCGCTGCTCGCACAGCGTTAGGCAGTCCTTGCGCTGGCGGGCGACGGCCAACTGGTTGCCGTCACGGTCGAGGCTCTGGCGCAGGTAGATGGCGGTTCTCGTCGCATTCATACGCTAGAGTGTACTTGCCGCTATCGACGGTGGTGGCGGTAGAACAACTCCTCGAACGCGTACCGGTCGCCGGCGACGTGCGCGGCGAGCAGCTCCGCGTCACTGCGTTCCCGACCGGACTGCCCCCCAAAGCTCCCCACAGGCGAACACTAAACGGCTACGCGGGTACCTCCCGACACATCTTTGCCGGCCTGGGGATGGGCAGGCTCAGGACGCCGACTTGACCGTTATCTCGGCGATGTCGGAGCGGCTTTCGCCGCTGACCTGGCCGAGCGTGGAAACCCACACCAGCAGGTTGGAGGTGGGCGAGGCGTTCTCCACCTTGATGGTGTTGGACCCGGGCTTGAGCTGGGTGGCCGGCGTCAACACCGTGGTGTCGGCCAGCGACGACGGCGTCGACGACTGCGCCGAGCGAATCTCCACGGCGGTGCCGGTGCTGTTGAGATCGATGTCGACCTCGCCGACCGTGGTGGATTGCGGCAGTTGCAGCATCAAGCCCACACCGTTCTTGAAGTTCGGGAACGGCACCGGATCGGTGTAGGTGTCGATCGGCCACACCGTGGACTTGTCGCCGTCGATCGCCAACCTCGCCTGTGCGGGCGCGTCGGCTTCGCCCTCGGGGGAAAAGACCGTCGCCGAAGTGGGTTTGACGACATTGCCGCCGCCGCTGCCGCCGCCATCGCCGGCCGACTCGGCGGTCGTCGGGTCGTTGAGCCCGAGCCGGTCGCCGCCGAGGCCGTCGCCGACGTCACCGAAGATCCGGCTCAGCACGGTCGCCAACACCACCAGCGCCACGACGACGATGGCACCGCCGACGCCGAGCCCGATCATCAGCGCTTTGCGGCGGCGCGCCTGGGCCTCGGGGTCCTCGGCGACGCCGTCGGGCCTGCGCGGGGTGGGATGCTCGGGGTCGTCGACGGGGGAGATCACCTCGGTCCGGTCGGCGATCGCCGTCGCCTGTTGCAGCAGGTTCAGCAGGGTCGGTGCGCTGCGGATGCCGCCGCCCTCCTGTACGGCGCGCGCGGCCGCGGCCGAGATCTGGAACGGTATTTGGCGATCGATGGCGCGCGGTTCAGTCGGTTGTCCCGCGGCGTCGAGTTCGGCGGGCGCCAACCCGCTGCGCGCCCCGTGTTCGGGCAGCGGCCACCGGTTGACCAGCAGCGCGTACAGCGTCGCCCCGATGCCCCGAATGTCGTCCTCGGGTGTCGCGTCGGGCAGCGTCGCCGGGAAGGCCAGCGCGACATCGCCCTCGATGCTGACCCGCACGCGACTGGGATGGTCGATCGACAGGGCCACCCCCGCGCGGTGTGCGGCCTCGGCGGCCGCCGCCAGCGACTGCATGGCCCTGGCACCGCCGATGGGGGAGGGCGAGGTGTTGGCCACCTCGGCCAACGACCCGCCCCGGATCCACTCCGACACGACCAGGCCACCCGACCCGGTATTGACGACGTCGAGCACGCGCGCGATGCCGGGCATGTCGATACGGCTGAGCTTGCGTGTGCGCGTCAGAATTCCGCGCAGCACTTCGTCGGACATCGTGTTGTCCGGATCGACGAAGGTGAGCGCAACCTGACGGTCGAGTGCGGTATCGAGCGCCTGCCAGAACTGCAGCGTCGGCGGACCGCCGTGGCACACCAGCAGCCGGTAGCGGCCCGCGGCGATCACCGCGCCGGGGATGAGGTGGACGTCCTCATCCGAGGTGGCGGCCTCGATGGCAGGTTCGCGCGGGGGGTCGAACGCGAGGGGTTCGCGGGTGGGGTCGCCGCCGTAGTCGGAGGGCGGCCGTCCAGACACCGGCATTCGCGCAGTGCCGTTCTCGGCGGCGAACTCGGTCGTCTGGCCGGGACCGGGCACGTCGGGCTGGAGGTCGTCGGCGACGACGTCGGACGGGCCGCTCGATGACACCGGGAGCCGGGTGGTTGCCCCCCTGTCGGGACTGGGCGGGGGGCCACCTGCGGATTCGTCGCTCACCGCTGGTCCTTTCGGCTTCCGGTCCCAAGCATCTGGGGGAGGTGGTCCGCGCCGCACGGTCGGTGGACCGTGACGTTGGCCCGGCGCGGACGAATTCCTCTGTTCAGGGTACGTGAGCGAGGCGCGTGTTCGCGGCCGGTCGCCGGTCAAAGCAGCTCTCGACGACGTGGGCGCCGTCCGCCCCCCGAAGCGGCGGCGGGCGGCGGTCAGTGCGGCCTGGGCGTCGGGGACGCGTGCAGCCAGTAGGACCGCGACCATGACCGGCACCATGATCAAACCGAGCACCGTCAACCGCAGCAGGGAGCCGGCGCCGCCCCAGTTCTCCGTCAGCGACTCGAGCCCGAGCAGCTGGTCGGCGGCGTGGCCGAGCATGCCTGCGAGCAGGGAGGCGGCGATGGCGACCAGGATCGTGCGCACCACTTGAACGCTGATCAGGCGTCCGCCGGGCGGGTCGAGGTGTGCCCTCAGTAGGAAGTAGCCGACGGTGGCACCGGCCAGAAAGCCCAGGCCGTTGGCAGTACCCAGGTACCCGGCCACCAGATCGGGATCGTCGGTGAGATGCGGCGCGATGAGCGAGGCGATGATCTTGACGGTTGTGATCACCATGATCAACAGGATCGGTGTCCATGGCTGCTGCCGCGCGTAGAACACCCGAAGCTGCAAGAGCACAAGGGCATAGGGGATCAACGTGAACGCTGACAGCGTGATCGCCACGCCGAGGTAGTTCGCGTCGACCTGGCCGAAGTTGCCGTAGGCGAAGAGCGCGCTGCCGATCGCCGGCCCGCCGACCGTCATCAGCGCCACGATCGGGATGAGCGTCACCATCGTCAGCCGAGTGGCCAGCGAGAGGTCGGCCAGCACCGCGCGCTGATCGTTGGCGGCGGCGTTGCGACTCAACCGCGGCATCACGACGGTCAGCACCGTCACGCCGATCATGCCGAACGGCAACTGCAACACCAACCACGTGTAGTTGTAGATCGCGGGCCCCGAAGCCGCAGCGCCACTGGCGATCCGGTTGCCGACGATCAAACCGATCTGGCTGATCAGCACGTACAGCACCATTGCGGCGGCCATCGCACCGAACTGCTTCATCCGCTCGTCGATGCCCCACAGCGGGCGCAGGCTTATGCGCTCGCGGCGGATCGCCACCAACAGCACCAGCACCTGCGTCACCGTTCCGAGCGTCATCCCGATGCCGAGCACCAGAAGCTTCGCGTTGCCCATTCGTACCGGATCGACCGAAAGTTCGCCCGGTACAACCAGATACAAGCCGAGAGTCGCCAACGCGACCAGGTTGTTACATACCGGCGCCCAGGCGGGAGGACCGAACACGTTGCGGGTGTTGAGGATTGCCATGAACACCGACGACAACCCGTAGAACAGGACTTGGGGAAGCAGCAGGTAGGCGAACGCGGTGGTGAGGTCGCGGTTGACCTCCGGTTGGCTGCCCAGCATCAGCCCGACGAGCATCGGCGCCGTCGCCACCGACAGCGCGGTGATGATCAGCAGCAGCGTCGTCGCCAGCGTGACCAGGCGGCGGACGAACGCCGTGCCGTTGTCGGGATCGTCGCGCTCGGCGCGCGCCAGCACCGGCACGAAGATCGCGGTGAACGTCGCTTCGAGGACGAGCGCGGCGATCAGGTTCGGCAGTTGATAGGCCACCGAGAACGCACTCGTGAGCGCGGCGCCGAGGATGGTCGCGAGCAGCACGATGCGGGCAAACCCGGTAAGCCTGCTGACCAGCGTCGCCACCGCCATGCCCCATGACCGGGAGACCACCGCCGCGTCGGATAGCTCCGGGCGACCGGCCCGGCGTCGCGGCGCCGGTCCGCGGCTGAGCCGGGGCGGGGGGTCGCGCGGCGGCCGAGGCGGCGGCGCTGCGGTGTTCACCGCACGCCGCCGGACGCGCCGGTGCCCCTGCGCCCGGGCCGGCTCAGCGGTACGTCGTGCGACTCGTCGTCGTAGCTCAGCGCGACTTCGAGCGGATCGGGACGGTCGAGATCGGCCCGGTCCGGCTGGCCGCGGAAGCGGTGCCACAACCGGCGGCCAGCGAGCAGCACCAGGACGGCACCGGCCGAGAGCGTGATGAAGAACAGCACCTTGCCGTAGGCGTTGGAGTGCACCGACAGCCGCACCGGCTCACCGAGGGGCAGTCCGTCGGCGGTGCGGAGCGTGACGTCGACGGCGACCCGCTGGGTGAAGTGCACCTCGATCGGCACGCGCAACGGTAGGTAGCCCGGCGGCAGCACGATCTCGCCCATGTCGGTGACCGTCATTCCGGGGGGCGCGTCGACGTCGAGGCGGACCCGGATCGGCACTGGCAGGTCGTTGCGGAGCGCCAGCGGCAGGGGACTGCGTTCGGTGGCCAGCGTGTAGGCGCCGCCGGGGTTGACGATGGTGACCGCGTTGAAGATGTCGTCGACGGTATGCCCGACGGTCGTGAGTCGTTGCTGCGCAAGGCCGTTGCGGGTGTCGGGCGGCACCGACTGGCTCAGCGCGCGCAGCATGTCCTCCCGCAGCGGCGCGGTATAGCCGTACCCGGTCAGACCAGTGCGCTCGTCGGTGGTCAGCGCCCCCGTCAGCCGCCACAGCCGGGCGGTGACAGCGGAGATGCCCGCAACCACCGAGCTGTCGAACCGGGCGTCGGGATCGCCCAGGTCGTCGCCGGGCAGCGGGGCCACCTCCTGTGGCGAGACCGCGCTGCTCTCCCCGATCACAGCGGGGAGTGGACGCGGTTGGGCCAGCCCGGCGTTGATCGCGGTGGACACCGCCGTGAAGACCGCCCGGGCGTCGTCGGGCTGCAAGCTCCACGCCAGCGGCGGCATCAGGATCTGTGTGCGCGGCGTGACGTCGGGATTCAGCGCCCGCCACAGCAGCGCGCCGAGCGCGTCCTGGCGCCGGGCCACCGATGAGTCATGCTGCAGCGGGATGACCAGGGACGGGTCCAGATATCCCGGAGTCACCGGGTCGGTGCCCGCACCGGCCAGTGCAGCGCCGACGGCCGGATCGAAGGGCGCCGCCACGAGTTGCGGCGTGAAACGCACCGGACGGGTGTCGGCGACGCGGGTATTGGTGACGTCGGTGTCACCCATCCCCGAGTCGGCGGCCGCGACGGCCACCGTCTGGCCCCCCTGGTCGGACAGCAGGCGCACCGCGGGACCGGTCAGCGGACCATCGCCGACGAGGCTGGCACCGCGCACCGAGGCGACGCCGAGAATCTGATCGACGATGTCGCCCGCGGACACGGCTGCGATCCGGTCCAGCCCGGGGTCGCCGACACGGCGCAGCGCATCGAGATCGGCCTGCGCATAGGTGGTCGAGGCGACGCACATGCCCCTCGCCAGCGCCTTGAGCCGGTTCAGCCAGGCCACCGCGGCGTCCTGTCCGGCGCCGGGACGGGTTGGTGGGCCGGGCCCCGCGTCGGGGCCGACGTTGACGACGTAGCCACCCGTCATGGCGTTGACGGTGACGAGCAGATCCGGGTCGACCGCGAGGCACGTCGCCGTCCGCACCCGACCGTCGGGGTCGACCGGTGGGCTGGTGGCGAACTCGACCGCCGACAACAGCGTGTCGAGGCGCCCGCCCGGCGCCAGCGAGGTCGCGAGGTCGTCGTCGGTGAGTCGCACCGGCGTGCTCCCGCCCGGTGCTCCCGCCGCGAGTCGGGGCCGGTCCGCGATCGGCCAGAGCATGGTCAGCAGGACCGGCTTGGAGGTGTCCGGTGGTTCGACCGTCGTCACGGCGTCCGCCGCGGACTCGGCGCTCGGGTCCGGCGGGACGCCGAGTACCGGCAAGAGGAAGCGAGAGTCGTCGAGCCGGGCTGGCGCACCGTAGTCGGGTGTGCCGTTCACGTTGACCATCACCGGGTAGACGCCCGGTTCATCGATGCTGAGCGACGGTCGGTCGGCCGAGCGCAGCGGGTACGAGAGGACGAACGGAACCTCTTGTCCACGAGCGAGTTCCGGCGACAGCTGGACGAAATCCCCGACGGGTTCGAATTGGTCGATGTCGCCGGTGAGGTTGGTGCGCAGGCCGATAGACGTCGGCACCGCCGCGGCGTCCTCCAGCCGGACCACCACGTCCCGCACCGGCCGGTCGCCGACGTTGAGCACGACACCGGCGACGGTGACGACGGGTTCGCTGGTGGTGGTCACCACGTCGGGGGTGACGCGGTCGACTCGCACCTGCAGGAACGGCGTCGAGCCGGGTTCGGCGGCGGCGGTGCGCGGTACCGCGACCGGCAGGGCGCTCAGCGCCAGCAAGATGAGCGCCGCCAGCGCGCGCAGCAGCGCTGCGGAGGTCACGGGCCCTGTCCGCAGCCGTTCGTCCGGCGGCCGGGCTGCGTCTTCCCCCACTCGCTCCGCTCGGCCCCCGGGGACGGTTGAGCGCGATCGTCGGGACGACGGTTGCGGGCGTGCGAATGCGTCTGGGGCCGGCGGCGCGGCGACGATCGGGGTAGTGGCGGCAGCGCGGCCGGGCCGTGGGCGTGCAGCATGTCGATCAACTCCCAGGCGACCTCGGCGAGCCGGCGCTCGTCGGCGTAGGCCAGCCGTGACGGCAGTTCCGTCAGTGGCACCCACGCCACCTCGGTGACCTCGAGGTCCTCGTCGGAGAGTTCGCCGCCGAGGAAGCGCATCAGGTAGTGGTGCACGGTCTTGTGCACGCGCCGACCTTCGGTGACGAACCAGTAGTCGATACTGCCCAGCGCGGCGAGCACGCTACCCTGCACACCGGTCTCCTCGGCGACCTCGCGGACGGCGGTCTGCTCGGCGGTCTCACCCAACTCGATGTGCCCCTTGGGCAGTGACCACAGCATGCGGCCGCGTCGGTCGGTGCGTCCGATCAGTGCCGCGACCTGACTGTCCTTCGGGCCGTCGATGCCGTCGATGACCAGCCCGCCGGCCGATGTCTCGTGCACCGTGCGCAGCCGGTCGGGGGGACGGCGCGGACGCGCCTTCTTGGACTGCCAGTTCTTGCTGTCCGGTTTCCTACCGAGGGCGGCATCAGTGTTGAGGTGGGCACCGGGAATCGGCCGGGGAACGGGGCGGTTGTGAGGCTGTGCGGGCTGATCGGATGAGGCCTCGGGGGGACCTGCCGCGCGTCGGCCACGGCGCCGCCCCCGGCGCCGTCGTGGTTTGGCCTGTTCGCCGTCCGACACCCAAGCGATAGTAGCTGCCACGCCTATTGGCTCCCTCCGCACTCACCGGTCGTGACAGAGCCGTTGCACATTCGTGTGACCGTCAGCCTCCTCGTCGCGGCCTGGGGGCCGCTTGATCGTCGGCTGGCCGGGTGGGATTGTCAGCCTCCTCATCGCGGCCTGGGGGCCGCTTGATCGTCGGCTGACTAGGCTGTCCGAACGTGCCCGTATCCCCGACCGACGCTGAACTGCTGGCCACCGCGCAGGTCGCGCTGAACCGCCACGGCGCGGTCCTGCGCGAGCTCGGCCGGCTGTTCGCTGACGCCGGCCACGAGCTGTATCTCGTCGGCGGAAGTGTCCGTGACGCGCTGCTGGGTCGGGTGCTGACCGATCTCGACTTCACCACCGACGCCCGCCCCGAGCAGATGCAAGAGTTGCTGCGCCCGTGGGCCGACGCGCTGTGGGACACCGGCATCGGGTTCGGCACCCTCGGGCTGGCGAAGGGCGAAGAGCGACTGGAGATCACCACGTTCCGCGCGGACAGCTACGACCAAGTGTCCCGGCATCCCGAGGTGCGCTTCGGCGACAACCTCCATGACGACCTGGTGCGGCGCGACTTCACAGTCAACGCGATGGCCGTGCGCATAACCGCCGATGGGCCGGCCGAGTTCCAGGACCCGCTGAACGGGTTGACGGCGCTGCGCATGAAAGCACTGGATACACCCGCCGCGCCGGAGGTGTCGTTCGGCGACGATCCGTTGCGCATGCTGCGCGCGGCGCGCTTCGTCTCGCAGCTGGAGTTCACCGTGGCGCCGCGGGTGGTGACCGCGCTCGTGGCGATGGCGCCGCAGCTGGCCCGCATCACCGCCGAGCGGGTCGCCGCCGAACTGGACAAGCTGCTGCTCGGTGCGGATCCGATCGCGGGTATCGACCTGATGGTCCAAAGCGGGTTGGGCGATGTGGTGCTCCCCGAGGTCGGCGCGATGCGGATGGCCATCGATGAGCACCATCAGCACAAGGACGTCTACTGGCACTCGCTGACGGTGCTGCGCCAGGCGATCGAGCTAGAGGACGACGGTCCCGACCTGGTGTTGCGCTGGGCGGCGCTGCTGCACGACATCGGCAAGCCGGCGACACGTAAGCACGAGCCCGACGGCGGGGTGAGCTTCCACCACCACGAGGTGGTGGGCGCGAAAATGACGCGCAAGCGGATGCGGGCGCTGAAGTACTCCAAGCAGATGGTCGACGACGTGTCGCAGCTGGTGTACCTGCACCTGCGGTTCCACGGATACGGCGGCGGGAAGTGGACGGACTCGGCGGTGCGCCGGTACGTCACGGATGCCGGCCCGCTTCTGCCGAAGCTGCACAAGTTGGTGCGCGCCGACTGCACCACCCGCAACAAGCGTCGGGCAGAGCGGCTCCAGGCGAACTACGACGACCTCGAGCATCGGATCGCCGAACTCGCCGAAAAGGAGGATCTGGCCCGGGTGCGGCCCGACCTCAACGGCAACGAGATCATGGAGATCCTCGGCATACCGGCTGGCCCGCAGGTCGGTCAGGCGTGGCAGTACCTCAAAGAGTTGAGGCTGGACCGCGGCCCGCTGTCACGCGAGGAAGCCGTGGAGGAATTACTGGCCTGGTGGAACGCCAAGGGTGGCAGCTCGGGCTCAGCGCGCGAGTGACCGCGTCTGCACGGCGACACGCCGCCGGAGTACGTGCAGGAAGGGGCCCACGCGCGGGGGATCCGACCGATATGGAACCCATCCGTTGAGGCCGTGCGTCTGATCAGGCATGGACTACTGCCTCGGTGACGGTGACGGCTCGGCCACGATCTGGTCGGGCACGCCCGATGTGGATGTGGACGGCGATGGGTCGTTCGAAGCGGTGGGGCTCGATTTCGACGGCGATGGGTCGCCCGACGACGCGATGGCCGATTTCGACGCCGACGGTATCGCCGACCACTTGGTGCGCGACCATGCCGAAGCCGCAACCTATTTCACTGACGACGGCACCGGCACCTGGACGGTCAGCGTGGAGCGGGGACTGCGGTGGTTCGGGCTCGACGGCGTCGAACAGTTCGGCGGCCCACTGGTGGACGTCGATGCTGACGGCCAAACCGACGACAGGTTGCTGGATGTCGACGGCGATGGACTGGCCGACCGGGCCTTGGGTGGCGACGTCGCCTACGTCGACACCGACGCCGACGGCCGGTGGGACATCAAGCTGACGGACACCGACGGCGATGGCCGAGCCGACTCCGCCGGCGAGGTATAGCGTCTGCCGCCCCGGAGTCGTTCGGGCCGGCTAGCCACCGGGTCTATCGAGAAAATCGCCCCAGACCCAGCCCTTGCCGTCGGGGCCACCGGTAAAGGAGATGCGACACCAGTTGTCCGGATTGCAGCCGAACAAGCCGGTCCGTTGACCGTCACCGCCGTCCAACACACCGATGACCTTCCCACCGCCGCCGGGAGCGTCGTATACATCTACGTCGTCCGTGATCTCCACGCTCTTACTCATCGAGTCCGTCAGCGGGCCCCGCCCCTCAGGCGGTGGATTGGCTGGTATCGGGCCCTCCCGCGGAGGCTGCGGCTTCGGGGGATCCGCGAGCGTCAAGCATGAAATTGGAAATACGGAGCGGTAATTTGTCCTCGATGACGGAGCCACCTCATCGACGCTGAGACCACTCATGTAGTAGTCGTCGCCGACGCTGCCCGTATAGCGTCCGCGTGACCCCTCGTTCCACTGGATGACCAAGTTGATGTCGCGGCCTTCGATGCCACCGCTGACGTTTCCGGTCATTTTCGCGCCGGAATCGCCCGTGGCCTGAGCCGGTCCGCTGGCTGTCGACCCCGTCGAACTGAATGTCACGCTCCAACCGTTGGTTTGTCTCAGCCGCTCGTCCTTCCACAGTGAGCTGATCGCGTCCGGAGCGATCTCACCCGATCGATGCGTGAGCACGACTGTGGCAGCCCGCCTTTGGACGAGTTGTTGGACAACCAGGGCGGACTGTTCGTCGAGCAGGTGGGCATCGTCAACACCGATCACCGTCGACGTCGGCGGCTGGCCACCGACCAGCTTGTCGATCACCTCCAGGACACGGCGTAGCGGATCGGGACCGAATGCGGTGGCGTATTCGGCGAATGCACCCAGCGGGACGGAGCGCCCCGAGGCAGTGGCAGCGACCCAGTGGCAGCGCCGTCCGTGACTGCGGGCTTTGGAGATGGCCTCACGAGCGAGCCGCGTCTTTCCCACACCGGCCGCACCGGCAAGCACCACGCCGCTTCCGCCGTTCGGGGTCGCGATTGCCTCGGAGACGAACTGCATCTCTTCGTCCCGTCCCACCAGAGGCCAACCGCCCCGCACCGTCGAATTGTATTTGCTCGAGGTGCGCCAAGCTATTGTTCAGCGCCCACTGCAAGCACTACGAGTGACCGCGTCTGCACGGCGACACGCCGCCCTCGGGCGTACAAACGCGGTCGCTCGCAGGAAAGGGCTACCCGCGGCCAGACCCCGGGGGGCCTGCGAACGCCTGCGCAATGCCGAGCCACTCCTCGGCGTCCGCGCCGACCGCCTGCACGTCCAGCGTCGAGCGCGGCCGTCGTTGGGTGACCAGCATGCAGAAGTGCTCCGCCGAACCGGTGACCCGCTGCTCCGCGTCCTCCGGTCCCCACGACCATGTCGAGCCGTCGGGCGCACGTAACTCGACGCGGAACGGCTCAGCGGGCGGTTGCCGGCCGTTGACCGCGAACGAGAAGTCGCGGGTGCGCACGCCGATGTGGGCGATCGAGCGCAGCCGCGCGGTGGCTGGCCGTTGCACACCGAGCGCGTCGGCGACGTCGAGGCCGTGCGCCCAGGTCTCCATCAGCCGGGCCGTCGCCATCGACGCCGCGCTCATCGGCGGCCCGAACCACGGGAGTTTTCGTCCGTCGGCGACGTTGCGCAACTCGTCGTGCAACCGAGCGCGGGTGCGCCGCCAGTCGGCGAGCAACTCCGCGGACGGCACGGCGGCCAACTCCTCGGCGCCCGAGTCGACGAAGCCGGCGGGGTCCTTGGCCGCCTCCTCGAGCAGCGCCGCGAACGCGGCCTCGTCGGTCACCGCGGTGAGCGCGACGCGGTCGGTCCACAGCAGATGCGCGATCTGATGGGCGACAGTCCAGCCTTCTGCCGGGGTGGGCTCGGCCCAGCGGGCGGCGGGAAGGTCGGAGACGATGGCGTCGAGTTCGTCGCTCTCGGCGCGCAGGTCGGCCACGAACGGCGCGGCACCAGCCATGACGGCCACTCTAGCCCGGGGCCGACGTGCGTTTCGCGATTGTCGCGTGCGCGCCCAGGCCGACGAGATACACGCCGACGCCGGCCAGCGCGAGTGCCGGCTGCCGCCCGTCGGGCGGAATCACGCTCGCCGAGAACGCAATAGCGATGATGAACGACATCCAGAACAGCGAGTCCTGCACGGTGAAGACGTGCCCGCGCAGCGCGTCGTCGACGTCGAGCTGCATGGCGTTGTCCGCGCACAGCTTGACCACCTGACCCGCCATGCCGAGCAGAAACCCGCACACCACCATCATCGCCAGGACCAGTCCCGAACCGGCCAGCTGGATCAGCGCCGCGATCGCCAACGCGCCGTTGGCCGTGGCGTAGCGGCCCCACCGCCGCACCGCCACCGGCATGACGGCTGCGGCGATGAACGACCCCGCGCCGGTCGCCGCGACGAACAGCACCGCGGTGCCCAGGCCCGCGACCTGGTGGGTGTCGGTGTGGCGCACCATCACCAGAACCAGCAGGCTGTTGATCCCGAACACCATCCGATGCGCGGCCAATCCGGTGAGGGTCGCGGCCACGGTGGGCACCGCCACCACCGTGCGGACGCCGTGCACCCAACCGGTCGCCACCGCGTAGAGCGCCGACCCGTGGACCGCGCGCGCACTGTCATCGGGACCGAGCATGCGCGGCGGGAAGCGCCACGCGAGCCACAGCGCCAGCGCCACCGGAACGGCGACGATCAGGATGATCGCCGCGGCACCGGCGTCGTCGGCGCCGAACAGCCACCGGGGCAACAACATGAAGTTGGCGCCGAGGAAGGCGGCCGCCGCGCCGGTAGCGATGGCGACGGAGTTCATCGACACCACTTGCGCTCTCGGTACGACGTGCGGCAGCGCCGCCGACAGCCCGGACGAGACGAACCGGGTGAACCCGTTGACGATCAGCGCGCAGCACAGGATCCACAGATCCCCCGCTCCGGAGTCGAGCAGCGCGGCGACGGCGAGCGCCAGTACCAGGCGGCCGGCATTCGCGGCGACCAGCACCAGCCGCCGATCCCACCGGTCGAGCAGCGCGCCGGCGAACGGGCCCAGCAGCGAGTACGGCAGGAACAGCACCGCGAACGCACCCGCAATCGCCCACGGTTCGGCGGCCCGCTGCGGATTAAACAGGATCGCACCCGCCAGGCCCGCCGCGAACAGGCCGTCGCCGAACTGGCTCACCAGCCGCAGTTCCAACAGCCGCCGGAATTCGGGCAGGCCGCGGACCGACCGCCAGACGGCAATGGGCGCGCGAAGATCGGGCACGTGAGATCTCGTTCCTGGAAGTTCGGATCGGGACCGCACCCACAGTACAAATTCGCGGTGAGGTCACGCTTGTCCGCCACGAGGCGGTCGCCGGTGCCATGATGGACGGGTGGCGCAGTCAGAGGACCCGGAGGATTTCATCGCTCCTGCGGCGCCGCGCGTGCGGGCCGGAACGCTGCTCCTTGCCAACACCGACCTGTTGGAGCCGACGTTTCGCCGCAGCGTGATCTACGTCGTGGAACACAATGACGGCGGCACACTCGGCGTGGTGCTGAACCGGGCGAGTGAGACGGCGGTCTACAACGTCTTGCCGCAGTGGGCCAAACTGGCCGCCAAACCGAAGACGATGTTTGTCGGCGGGCCGGTCAAACGCGATGCCGCGCTGTGCCTGGCGACCTTGCGCGCTGGGATGGAGGCCACGAACGTCCCTGGCCTACGTCATGTACAGGGTCGGATGGTGATGGTGGACCTCGACGCCGACCCCGACTCGATCGCCCCGGTGGTCGAGGGCGTGCGGATCTTCGCCGGCTACTCGGGTTGGACGATCGGTCAACTCGACGGCGAGATCGAACGTGACGACTGGATCGTGTCGTCCGCGCTCCCGTCCGATGTCCTGGTCGAACCGCGGGTCGACCTGTGGTCGCGGGTGTTGCGCAGGCAGCCGTTGCCGCTTTCGTTGTTGGCGACGCATCCGATCGACGTGAGCCGCAACTAACGCCGCCTCAACACGACAGCGTGCAGGACGTGCACGCGCCACCGCAGCCACCGGACTTGGCCGCGGCCGCTTCGGTGCGAGCGCTGACCCGGGCGACGGTCTTCGCGCTCTGCCAGCATCCGGCGGCTATGGTGCCCACCGCTCCGAGCACGCATACGGTCAGCACGACGACGGCGCTCCTGGGCTCTGCGGCCAGCGCGACCGCACCGCCGGCGGCGAGCATCGCGGCCGCAGCCAACTGCGTCGGCGCCACTGAGCGCAGCACTGCCTGTACGGGGTCCCCGGATGGTGGGCGGCGCAGCAGCCACCCGCCGACACCGGCGGTCGCGGCGGCAGCGCACAGGCAAAGCACCGCGGCGATGAGCATGCGCCAAAGGATAACGAGGCCCGTCGTGCAAGGAGTTAGGGCGTCCCCCGGGCGCCAGGCTTCGCCCGGGGGACAGGCCTAACGGGGGCGGCCCGGTTGGGTCCCCAGCGCGGCGGCGCTGGGGAACTGTGGGGCCGCCGGCGCGCCGGTGGCGGCGGGTGGAGCGGCGTCCCCGGCGCCGGGAGTGGCCGGGGAAGCCGCGCCGGGGACGTTGACCCGAAAGCCGTTGACGATCGCGTCGGTCGCGTCTGCGGCCGCGACAACTTGATCGACACTGGTGGTCACCGCCAGCGACACCAGGTACTTATCTGGTCCGCTGGTGGCGATGACGTGGCGCCTGGAGGTGTTCAGGGTCATGTTGTTCTCGCGGTAGGTGCCCTCGATCAACGCCGACGGCATACCGCCCCACTCGGCGAGCGACGCGTCGGTGGACCGCCAGGCGGGCCGCTGCTGGCTGTCGATGAAGCCGTGGCTGATCGCTTCCCGCGGGTCGAAGTCGCCGACCAGCTTGTACACCACCACCTGTGCGTTCGAGGTGTAGAGCCCGTTGCCGCCGACGCGGTCGGCGATCACGGCGAACGCGTCCGGCACATTCGGGTCGGGGACGTGCTCCCAGCCGCGCGGCATCGGCAGAACGATGTTGAGCGCCTTGAAGTCGCGGCTGGTCTGCGGCTCGAGTCGGACTCCCTTCTCGGCGAAGAAGTCCCTCATCGTGCCGGAGCCGGCGGGCGTGATCGTCGCAATCGGAGCGGGCGCGGCGGGCGTGATCGTCGCAACCGGAGCGGGCGCGGGGGCGGCCACCAGGCCGGGCGACGCGGTGCCCGGGGGAGCGACACCCGTGGCGGAGCTCACACCCGGTTGGGTGAGGGCTTGCGCGTTCGGCGCGACCGTGACGGTCTGGGTGACCGTGGCGGGGGCGGGCAGCGGCGGTTGCGGGACGAGGGGTTCGGCCGACGCGGTCGTGCCCGCCAAGCCGAGGACGCCGGCGGTGGCGGCGGCCACACCTGCGGCCAGAATCCGCCAGCGGGGGGCGATCTCGATCATCTGCGACGGTCCTTCCGAACAGCACGGGAAGAGGTTCAGTCGCTGACTGTATCGACCGGCGAACCTTGGCCACCAGCGTCGGAATCGAGCTGCAACCGTGTTCTGACTTCCCCGCAATGCAACCGAGACCGACCCGTGGCCGAACGACCCTCAATAGGGGTGCTTATACCCTGGTGATGTGACAGACGCGCCGATGGTCGACACCCCGCACCACCGTTACACCGCGGAACTGGCCGGGCAGATCGAGCGCACCTGGCAGCAGCGGTGGGCCGAAGCGGGGACGTTCCACGTGCCCAACCCGGTGGGCTCGCTGGCGCCCGCAGACGGTTCGCAGGTGCCCGCCGACAAGATGTTCGTCCTGGACATGTTCCCGTACCCGTCGGGTGAGGGCCTGCACGTCGGACATCCGCTGGGCTACATCGCCACCGACGTCTACGCCAGGTACTTTCGGATGACCGGACGCAATGTGTTGCACGCGTTGGGTTTCGATGCATTCGGTCTACCCGCGGAGCAGTATGCGATCCAGACGGGGACGCATCCGCGGATCCGGACCGAGGCGAACATCGTCAACTTCAAGCGTCAACTGGGCCGCTTGGGGTTCGGCCACGACGCGCGGCGCAGCGTCGCGACCACCGATGTCGACTACTACAAGTGGACGCAGTGGATCTTCCTGCAGATTTACAACGCGTGGTTCGACAGGTCGGCTGACAAGGCCAGACCCGTCACCGAACTGGTAGCCGAGTTCGAATCCGGCGCACGCAAACTCGACGACGGCCGCTCGTGGGCAGCGCTGACGGACTCGGAGCGCGCCGACGTCGTCGACTCCTACCGCTTGGTCTACCAAGCCGATTCGTTGGTGAACTGGTGTCCGGGGTTGGGCACCGTGCTGGCCAACGAGGAGGTCACCGCGGACGGCCGCAGTGAGCGCGGCAACTTCCCCGTGTTCCGCAAGCGGTTGCGGCAGTGGATGATGCGTATCACCGCATACTCCGACCGGCTCCTCGACGACCTCGAGTTGCTGGACTGGCCGGAGAAGGTCAAGGCCATGCAGCGCAACTGGATCGGCCGGTCGACCGGTGCAGTGGTGCTGTTCGGCACGGACGCCGGTGACATCGAGGTGTTCACCACCCGGCCGGACACTCTGTTCGGCGCTACGTACATGGTGCTGGCCCCCGAGCACGAGTTGGTCGACAGGCTGGTCGCGGACCAGTGGCCCGCGGACGTGGACCCGCGGTGGACGTACGGCGCAGCGACTCCCGCCGAAGCGGTCGCCGCCTACCGCACCGCGATCGCAGCGAAGTCGGACCTGGAGCGCCAGGAGAACAAGACCAAGACGGGCGTGTTTCTGGGTGCGTACGCGACGAACCCGGCCAATGGCCAACGGGTTCCGGTCTTCACCGCCGACTACGTACTGCTGGGCTACGGCACCGGGGCCATCATGGCGGTGCCCGGTGGCGACCAACGCGACTGGGACTTCGCAACGGCGTTCGGGCTACCGATCGTGGAAACGGTTGCCGGTGGCGACATTTCACAGGGCGCCTACAGCGGTGACGGTGAGGTGGTCAACTCTGACTACCTGAACGGGCTGAGCGTCGCATCGGCCAAGGAAGCGATCACAGGGCGACTGGCTGCCGTCGGCCGTGCGCGGCCGCGCGTCGAGTACAAGTTGCGGGACTGGCTGTTCGCGCGGCAAAGGTATTGGGGTGAGCCGTTTCCAATCGTCTACGACGCCGACGGTCGCGCGCACCCGCTGCCCGAGTCGGCGCTGCCGGTCGAATTGCCCGACGTGCCCGACTACTCGCCTGTGCTGTTCGACCCCGACGACGCCGACAGCGAACCATCGCCGCCGCTGGGCAAGGCGACCTCGTGGGTGAACGTGGAGCTGGATCTCGGCGACGGGCTCAAGTCCTACACCCGCGACACCAACGTCATGCCGCAGTGGGCGGCCAGCTCGTGGTACGAGTTGCGCTACACCGACCCGCACAACCAGGAAGCATTGTGCGCCAAGGAGAACGAAGCGTACTGGATGGGGCCGCGGCCCGCCGAGCACGGCGCCGACGATCCTGGGGGCGTCGACCTGTACGTCGGCGGCGTCGAGCATGCGGTGCTGCATTTGCTGTATGCCAGGTTCTGGCACAAGGTGCTCTACGACCTCGGCCACATCACCTCACGGGAACCGTACCGACGCCTGGTGAACCAGGGCTACATCCAGGCATTCGCCTACACCGACTCGCGCGGCGCCTATGTGCCAGCTGCCGAAGTCGTTGAGCGCGAAGGCAAGTTCTACTGGCATCCGTCTGATGTCGCCGACGGGTCGGCTCCGGGACCCGATGGTGAGATCGAGGTCGAGCAGGAGTTCGGCAAGATCGGAAAGAGCCTGAAGAACTCGGTGTCGCCGGACGAGATCTGCGACAACTATGGAGCGGACACGCTGCGGGTCTACGAGATGTCGATGGGGCCGCTCGAGGCGTCGCGGCCGTGGGCGACCAAAGACGTCGTCGGCGCGCACCGGTTCCTACAACGGGTATGGCGGCTGATGGTGGACGAAGAGTCCGGTGCCAACCGCGTCGCCGAGCACGAGGCGATCGACGAGCAGACCCTTCGCTTGTTGCACCGCACCATCGCGGGGGTCTCCGACGATTACACGAACCTGCGCAACAACACCGCGGCGGCCAAGCTCATCGAGTACACCAACCATCTGACCAAGCAGGGTGTGACGGCGCGGCCGGCGCTGGAACCGTTGGTTCTGATGATGGCGCCGCTGGCCCCGCATCTGTCCGAAGAGCTGTGGCGGCGGCTGGGCCACGATTCGTCGCTGGCGCATGGGCCCTTCCCCGTCGCCGACCCGCAGTACCTCGTCGAGGACACCGTCGAGTACCCGGTGCAGGTCAAT
Source organism: Mycolicibacterium sp. ND9-15 (assembly GCF_035918395.1). NCBI lineage: Bacteria > Bacillati > Actinomycetota > Actinomycetes > Mycobacteriales > Mycobacteriaceae > Mycobacterium > Mycobacterium jinjuense. The sequence goes on along the minus strand of NZ_CP142362.1, from coordinate 2,361,741 downwards.
GGAAAGGTCCGCGGCCGCGTGACGGTTGCGGCGGATGCGAATGCCGATGCGCTGGAGGCCGCCGCGCTGGCTGACGAAAAGGTGCAGTCCTTCATCAACGGCGCCACGCCGAAGAAGGTGATCGTGGTGGCAGGCCGCCTCGTCAACATCGTCCTGTGATTTCGGTGCGCTACCAGTCGGTGAGCGATCGGTAGCGCACCGAAGCTGCCGGCAATGGAACCGCGTCGGGTGTTGCGTGCGTCCTTTACTGCGTGCTTCGAGAACTTCTGCGGGAGCAGGATGGCGTCATTACCTCCGCTCAGGCGCGCCGGATTGGCCTCAGTGACCAGGCGATCCAGCGGCGTGTGAGGGCCGGTCATTGGAGGCGGTGCGCGAAAGGCGTCTACTTCGTCGACGATCGGGAATTCACTGACGCGGCACGTGTGCGCGCAGGTGTGTGGAGCTATGGCGAAGGCGCAGTAGTCGGCGGTCTTTCCGCCGCTTGGTGGCACGGACTGACGCAGTTCGCGCCGGTTGTCGTGGACGTGACCGTTGGGCGGACTGCGCACGGGCGGTGCCACAGTGGTACTCGACTGAGGCGACGCGACCTCGACCCGGCGGATGTCGACACGTTGCGACGACTGCGCGTAACCGCCAAGCCATTGACGGTCATCGAAGCCGCGATCACGCGACCAGGCGGAGCCAAACTGATGGACAGCGCGCTGCAACGCGACGTCCAGTTGGATGATCTCTGGCGTGCACAGGTGCGCAATAAGGGCCGGTACGGTTCATCCGCAGCGCGAATCCTTCTGCAGGCGGCCGCCGACGGCGCGCGGTCCGTCGCCGAGCGGCTGCTCATCAAGCTCTTGCGTGAGGCGGGGATCACTGGCTGGAAGGCCAACTACCGGGTAGGTGGCTACAAGGTCGACGTCGGATTCCCTGACCTCGAGATTGCGCTGGAGACGGACGGCTTTGCGTTCCACAGCGACGCGGAGGCGTTTCAGATCGACCGGAAACGACAGAACGCCATCGCGCTGCTCGGCTGGCAGGTCTTGCGATTCACCTGGCTCGACTTGACCGCCTACCCGGCACGAGTGATCGCGACAGTCCGCGAGGCGATTCGGTGCGCTACAAGTCGATGAGCGATCAGTAGCGCACCGAAATCACTGGGAGCGCGGGCGGACGATGATCTCGTGCACATGGGCGTCCGGCGGCGAGTGCACCGCCTCGGCGATCACTCGCGCCACACTCTGCGGGCTTAGAAACCGCGACGGGTCATACGACCCGCCCTCGTAGGCGACCAAACCCTCCTGCATCTCCGTGGCGATCCGCCCGGGATGCACCGACGTGACCCGCAGCGACGGTTCGTCGTTGCGCAACGAGTCGGCGAACGACCGCAGAGCCGACTTGCTCGCCGAATACGACGCCAGGCCCGGCGAGGCGTTGATGCCCGAGCCGGAGTTCACGAACAGCACCTGTCCGCGCGCGGCACGCAGCGCGGGAAGCACGGCGAGCGTAAGTGCAACCGCCCCAACGATATTGACCTCCATGGTGGCGCGCCACTCTTCGGCGGTCGACTCGGCCACCCGGGCGGGGAACACCACACCGGCGTTGTGGATCAACACATCGAGTTCGACGATCGGCTCCACGGCGGCCGCGATCCCGGAAACGTCCGCGAGGTCGATCGGCCAGGTGGTCGCCCCGAACTCAGCGGCCACCGCGTCAAGTTGGGCCGACGGCCGCCCCGCCAGAAACAGCGTGTGGGTCGGCGCGAGCGCCGCCGCAATCGCCGCTCCGAGCCCACGTGATGCACCCGTTATCATCGCGGTCGGCATGTCGGGAACCCTACCGATCTGCGTTTCGGCTCGCCGCGTCGCATCATGGAACGGATGCCACCCGACCACAGCTTTGCGCCGACCCAGCTCGCGGCCCGCGCCGCCTACCTGCTGCGCGGTAACGACCTGGGTACCATGACCACCGCCGCGCCGCTGTTGTACCCGCATATGTGGAGCTGGGACGCGGCGTTCGTGGCGATCGGGCTGGCCCCGTTGAGCGTCGAGCGCGCGGTCGTCGAACTCGACACCCTGCTCTCGGCGCAGTGGACCAACGGGATGATCCCGCACATCGTGTTCGCCAACGGCGTCGACGGCTACTTCCCCGGGCCGGCGCGCTGGGCCACCTCCGCGCTCGCCGCGCACGCGCCCCGCAACCGGCACACCTCCGGCATCACCCAGCCGCCGGTACACGCGATCGCCGTGCAGCGCATCCTCGACCACGCCCGCACCCGCGGCCGCTCCACCCGCGCCGTCGCCGAGGCCTTCCTGGACCGCCGCTGGGCCGACCTGGTCCGCTGGCACCGCTGGCTGGCCGAGGCCCGCGACCCGCAGAAGCGTGGCCGCGTCACGCTGTACCACGGGTGGGAGTCGGGTATGGACAACTCACCGCGGTGGGACAGCGCCTACGCCAACGTGATTCCGGGCACGGTGCCGGAGTACCAGCGCGAGGACAACACGATTGTCACCGACGCCAGCCAGCGTCCGACCGACCTCGAGTACGACCGCTACCTCTGGTTGCTCGAGGAGATGAAGTTGGCCCGCTACGACGACGAACTGCTGCCCAAGGTCATGAGCTTCGCGGTCGAGGACGTGTTCGTCTCGGCGATCCTAGCGGTCGCCTGTGATGTTCTCGCCGAGATCGGTGAGGACTACGGCCGCCCGCACGCCGATGTCCGCGATCTTTACGCATGGGCCAAGCGGTTCCGCGAGGGCGTCGTCGACACCACCGACGAAAGAACCGGCGCGGCACGCGATTACAACGTTCGAGCCGATAAGTGGGTGGCTACCGAAACCGTAGCCCAATTCGCCCCGCTGTTGTGCGGCGGCCTCCCGCACGACAAGGAACGCGCACTGGTGAAGCTGCTGGAGGGCCCGCGGTTCTGCGGCCACCCGGACCTGAAGTACGCCAGCATCCCGTCGACGTCGCCGGTGTCGCGCGAATTCCGCGCGCGCGAGTACTGGCGCGGCCCGGTCTGGCCCGTCATGACGTGGTTGTTCTCCTGGTGCTTTGCCCGCCGCGGCTGGGCCGAACGCGCTCGGCTGCTGCGCCAGGAAGGGCTCCGTCAGGCCAGCGACGGGACCTTCGCCGAATACTACGAACCGTTCACCGGTGAACCGCTGGGCAGTATGCAGCAGTCGTGGACCGCGGCCGCGGTACTGGACTGGCTCGGCTAGGCGTTACTCGGCCAGCCGCTCGAGCGGGGCGATTGCCCTGGTCAGCATCTCCCGGTCCTCCGGGCTCAGCTTCGCCAGCAGGTTGGCCAGGTGCGCTCGCCGAACCTCGAGCGCCTCCTGGTGTTGGGCGCGGCCTTCCGGCGTGATGTCGACGAGCACCGCCCGCAGGTCAGACGGGTCGCGCGACCGTTTGACCAAGCCCAGCTTCTCCAATCGGCGGATCGCGACGGTCGTCGTCGGGGTGCGGACACGTTCGTGGGCGGCCAGATCGGTCATCCGCATCGGACCGCGCTCCAGCAGCGTCAGCAGGATCGACAGCTGAGCCAGCGTGAGATCGCCGGCGTCGTTGCGGCTGGTATCGCTGCGACGCAGCACCGAGAAAACCCGCGAGAGGACCCGCTGCAACTCCCCCGACAGCTCCGCGACCTGCGGTTCTACGACATCCGCCATAATTTCGGCAGTCTAACCTGTCTGTCGCTGCCACGATGCGTGACGGACGCGTTATTTCCAAAGTACTTCGGTTGGTCAAAGCACTTGGGAAAGGAACCGCTGCAGCCGATCGGTCTCGGCGGCGCCGAAAATCTGCTCGGGTGGCCCGGCCTCCACCACCTTGCCGTGGTCCATGAACACGACCGCGTCCGACGTCGAACGCGCGAAGCCATTTCGACTGGCTGCACGGTGCCCGACGCCTGCTGTGACGGAGCCGCCCAGGCGTCGATCTGCCGCATCTTCAGGCTGGCATAGACGGTGTTGTAGTCCGGATACTTGACCGGCTGCCCTGCAACGTATCGGTCGCCGTCTCGGCTCGATCAGAATGCAGCGGACGGGGCGCCGGCCGCGTGCAGGACGCCGCGGCGGACGAGTTCGGCGAGCATGATGCGACCCATCAACTCGCTGCGGTCAACGCATGCGTTGCGCGCGGCCGCCTGGTCGCCGCTGCGGATCGCTGAGGTCTCGTTCTCGTAGTACGGCAGCATCTCGTCCTGATTGCTCAGGTATCCGACCCAGAACGTGCGCGGGGTGAAGGCCTGTACGGACCGGATCAGCGCGGCCAGTCGTGGGCCGGCATACGCGTCGGTGATCACGGTGCGGTACTGCCAGGCCGTGTCGTAGAAGGCGCGGGACTCCCGGGTGCTGCGCAACACACCCGTCAGCGTGTTGAGTTGGTCGACGACTCCGGAGTCCCGGTCGGCCGCCGCGCGGGCCGAGGCCATGCCCGTCAGCAAGCCGTGCAACTCGTGGTGCTCGCGGACGAACGCCACATCGAAGCGTTCGACGAACGCGCCACGGTGATATCGGGTGGACAAGATGCCGTCGTGTTCGAGTTGCACGACGGCCTCTTGGATCGGCACGCGCGACAGTCCGAGTTCGTGTGCGATCTCGTTGCGGTCGATTCGATCGCCGGACCGGAGCTTGCCGGTCAGGACCATGTTCACGACGTGCGCGACCACAAGGTCTTTTTCCTTGACCCCATACTTCTTGGGCATAGGCGGGATACCCCCACGCGGCGCGGTGCGGCGACAGTCTACGCGGTCCGGCGTGCCGGCGGGCTACGTCGGTTCAGTCGCCTTCGTTTCGACGGCGGTCTCGCCACCGCACCAACGCCTCGGCTTCGGACAGGTCGTAGTCGGGTCCGTTGACCCCGACGGTCAGCATCGTGACGCCGAGGCCGGCCAGCGCCTCGGCCTCCGCGAGCAGCGCATCGATGGTCTTGCCCGAAACCGCCGCCGACCGCTCGATGGCCGCGGGATCACGGCCGACGTCGGCGCAGTGGCCGGCGAGGATCTCGGCCTTGCGCGGATACTCGGCACTGTCGGAGAAGCTGTGCCAGATGTCGCCGTGCTCGGCGACCAGGCGCAGCGTCTTCTTCTCGCCGCCGCCGCCGATGAGAACGGGGATGTCGCGGGTGGGTTGCGGGTTGAGCTTCGCGAAGCGCGACATGATGCGTGGCATCGCCGCGGCGAGATCGTCGAGCCTGCTGCCCACGGTGCCGAACTCATAGCCGTACTCGTCGTAATCCTTTCGCTTCCAACCCGACCCGATGCCCAGGATCAGCCGGCCGTCGCAGATGTGGTCGACCGTGCGGGCCATGTCGGCCAGCAGTTCGGGATTGCGATAGGAGTTGCAGGTGACCAACGCACCGATCTCGATGCGCGACGTCTGCTCGGCCCAGGCGCCCAGCATGGTCCAGCATTCATAATGGGCGCCGTCAGGATCGCCGTAGAGCAGGAAGAAGTGGTCCCAGTTGAAGGCGACGTCGACACCGATGTCCTCGCACCGGCGGACCGCGTCGCGGATATGACTGTATTTCGGGGAGTGTTGCGGCTGCAGTTGCACGCCGACTCGGATCGGGTAGGTCACGTGTCAACCGTACGTAGGGCCGGCCCCCCACTGCGCGAGCGGCCGTGCTTGCACAGCGACACGCCGCGGGTTTGTGTACAGGCGCGGTCGCTCACCGCTGCTCGGCGAGCACACCACGCAGAATCGAGATCAGCTTGAGAGGCTGGTCGCTCTGCACCGAGTGGCCGGAATCCTCGACGATCTGCACATCCTTGAACCCCGGTGCCCGGCGGGCGAATTCGGCAGCGTCGTCGTCGTTGACGAAGAACGAGTTGGCGCCGCGCACCAGCGTCGTCGCCACCTCCAGTCGAGGCACGTCGTCCCACAGCCCTTCGAAGCCCTCGCCTTTGCGTATCGCGTCGTAGCGCCAGGTCCACGTGCCGTCCTCGAGCCGTCGAGCGTTGTGGAAAACGCCCCGCCGCAACGACTCCCGGTCGCGGTGCGGTGCCGCAGCGACCGTTTTCTCCAGCATCGCGTCGAACGAGGGGAAGATGCGCTCGCCCTGCACCAACGCCACGGTGCCCTTCTGCTCCTCGGTCATCTCGAGGTGCCGCTCCGGCGCTGACGGCGTCACGTCGACGAGCACCAGCCGGCGCACCAGATCCGGCGTCTGCACCGCGAGCCGCAACGCACTCAGACCACCTAGCGACATGCCGACCACCAAGTCGGCGTCGGACGCCAGGTCCCGCACGACAGGTTCGATCGTGACCGCATTGCTCTTCGGCCCGTAGACGCCGTCCTCGCGCCATGCCGAGCGACCATGCCCAGGCAGGTCGATAGCCAGCGCCGGTTCGCCGAGGCCGACGATCACCGTGTCCCAGGTGTGCGCGTTCTGAGCACCACCGTGCAGGAAAACCACTCGCGGCGGCGCGTGGCCGAACTTCAAGGAACTGATCGGCCCGGAGTCGATGCGTTCGACGTGGGGCACCGACTCGACACCGGCCTGCCGCGCGTTCTCCTCGAGGAAGATGAACTCCGACAGCGTGGCCAGTTCGTCGTCAGGCGAGATTTCCGTCACCACAGGACCCTACAAAACGCGCGATTCGTGGAGCCTCGGCGGCGCTCAGCGCCGGTAAGACTCCACGAATTGCGAAGGGGGTCAGCCCTCGATGAAGGTTTCCAGCTGCGCGCGGGCCACGTCGTCGGGGAGCTGCTTGGGCGGGCTCTTCATCAGGTAGGCCGACGCCGCCTCGACGGGGCCGCCGATTCCGCGGTCCTTGGCGATCTTCGCCGCGCGCACCGCGTCGATGATGACGCCGGCCGAGTTCGGCGAATCCCAGACCTCGAGCTTGTACTCCAGGTTCAGCGGCACATCGCCGAACGCGCGACCCTCGAGCCGGACGTAAGCCCACTTGCGGTCGTCGAGCCAGCCGACGTGATCGGACGGGCCGATGTGCACGTCCTTCGTGTTGAACTCGCGCTGCAGGTTCGACGTGACAGCCTGGGTCTTGGAGATCTTCTTCGACTCCAGGCGCGAACGCTCGAGCATGTTGAGGAAGTCCATGTTGCCGCCGACGTTGAGCTGCATGGTGCGGTCGAGCTGCACACCGCGGTCCTCGAACAGCTTGGCCATCACGCGGTGGGTGATCGTGGCGCCGATCTGGCTCTTGATGTCGTCGCCGACGATCGGCACACCGGCGTCGGCGAACTTCTTCGCCCACTCCGGGTCCGACGCGATGAACACCGGCAGCGCGTTGACGAACGCCACGCCGGCGTCGATCGCGCACTGCGCGTAGAACTTGTCGGCCTCCTCAGAGCCCACCGGGAGGTAGGACACGAGCACGTCGACCTCGGCGTCCTTGAGCGCCTTCACCACGTCGACCGGGTCGGAGTCGGACACCTCGATGGTGTCGGCGTAGTACTTACCGATGCCGTCCAGGGTCGGGCCGCGCTGCACGGTCACGTTGGTCGGCGGTACATCGGCGATCTTGATGGTGTTGTTCTCCGACGCGAAGATTGCCTCGGACAGGTCGAAGCCGACCTTCTTGGCGTCGACGTCGAACGCGGCGACGAACTTGACGTCGCGGACGTGGTACGGGCCGAGCCGCACATGCATCAGACCGGGCACAGTCGCGGTCTCATCGGCGTCTTGGTAGTACTGCACGCCCTGTACGAGCGACGACGCGCAGTTGCCCACGCCGACTATCGCGACCCGCACCTCTCCGTTGGCTGACATGACGACTTTCTCCCTCTTCCTTGCTGGTTTTGCCTTAGGGCTGCACTGTGTTGTCTGAGCGCCCTTGGCTCAGACGTTCCGCCGCAATCAACTCGTTGAGCCATTTCACTTCGCGCTCGCTGGACTCCAGCCCGAGCTGATGGAGCTGCCGGGTGTAGCGGTCGATTGAGCTGCTAGCCCGCGCGACGGCTTCACGCAGACCCTCACGGCGTTCCTCTACCTGACGACGACGCCCCTCCAAGATCCGCATCCGGGCCTCGGCCGGGGTGCGGTTGAAGAAGGCGAGATGGACACCGAAACCGTCGTCGGAGAAGTTCTGGGGGCCGGTGTCGGCCACCAGCTCGGAGAAGCGCTGTTTACCCTTCTCGGTGAGCTGGTAGACGCGCCGCGCGCGGCGCATCTTCGGAGTGCCGTCCGGCGCCGCATCCTCGACGATCAGCCCGTCGGCCTGCATACGCCGCAGCGCGGGATACAGCGATCCGTAGGAGAATGCGCGGAAGGCGCCGAGTAACCCCGTCAACCTCTTGCGAAGTTCGTAGCCGTGCATGGGTGATTCGTGCAGGAGTCCCAGGATGGCGAGTTCGAGCACCAGGACACCCCCTCCAAGAATCGCAGCTAGCCGGTTACGGCGGTTCGACACCTCGCACAATAGTATCGCGCCGATATATTCAGCGCGAACGCCGGGTTACCTTCGCGCGAACGTCAGCCGGGGTAGTGGATCTGTTTGACCGTGCCGTCGCCGGCCAACTCGATATAGCCGCTGCCGAAGTCGCTGGACACGTAGACGTCGACCGAGAGCCCGCCGGGGGTGGTCGGGTCGGTGGCCGGATCGATGCTGAGGTAGGTGCTCTCGACGTCCTCGGGCTTGATGCCCAGCGTCTCCGGTGCGCCACGCAGGACACCGACGACGGCCTTCGCGTCGAACTTGCTCAGATCGGCCTCGACGGCGTCGCCGGTTTTCGAGGTCGACGACGGATCGTCCCAGCCGCCGCGGTAGCTGTAGTTCAGCTCGCGGCGGTCCTCGTTCGGATCCGGCCGAGTCAGCGAGGCGTAGTCCGGATAGACGACGAGGCGGTAGCCCGTGGTGTCGCCGAACCGTTGCTCCATCTGCTCGAGCAGCCCCGTCAACCCGCCGAGCGAGTGCAACTGCTTGGGCGGGGTGAGCACCACCGGAGTGATGCCGTCGGACTTGGCGCCCGGATCGGAGGTGAAGTTCAGCGGCGACGGGGTGTTGCCGTACAGACCCCAGCCGATCGCGATGCCGAGCACGACGAGCACACCGGCCACGGCGATCCGCAGGCCCCACCCGTCCCCCGCCACGAAAGTCGGTCGCGTCTTCTTCAGCGTCGGCAACTGCACCGGGGAGTTGTTGGTCTGAAGGTCGGACACCAGGGCCTGCAGCTCGCCGAGCGTGGTGGCGGTCGTCGCCGCCTTGACCCGCTCGCCGTGCTCGGTCATCGACAGCTGGCCCTCGCTCAGTGCGCTGTCGAGGATCTGGCACGTGTCGTTGCGGTCGCTGTCTTTCGCCCGCGTTCGGAGTGTCTGCCGTGTTGCCACGACGATGATCGTAGAAGCAGGGGTCAGCGGATGAGCCCCTGAGAAGTCAGCACGGCGAGCAGCGACCCGTCGGAGCCGCGTAGCGAGCCGTACGCCGAGACGGCTCCGCTGGCGACCGAGCCCCGCGCCTCCAACAGCCGCCACGCCGTCGACGGCACCAGATGCGCCCCGGGCTGCCACACAAGGCTGAGGTCGAGGCTCAGCAGCCAGGCGTCGACGAAGCCGCAGACCTTGCCGGGCGCGTCGAATAGGTGGGCGTCGGCGTGCAGCACATCGGCGATCTGAGGATGCTCGAGCGGGTCTGCGGTGAGATCGCCGCCAGCGGCGCTGACCCACAACGCCACCTCTGGGCGACGGTCCGCGAAGCGGGTAAGGCTGGCCGGGTAATCGATGCCGCGGCGGTGGGCGAATCGCAGCGACGGATACTCCTCGCCGATCCAGTCCAGCGGCGGTGCGGTCGCGAGATCCGGCAGCGGATCTACGTAACGCTCGAAGGGGACCGGCGCATCGACCGACGGTGGTGCCTGCCAGCCGTCGGCGAACCAGCCGTTCGCGGCGATGATCGTGCGGCCCCGCTGGCGGATCGTCGCTTCGACGGCCGCGGCCGACCGTCCGCCGCGGATATCGCGCACCTCGAGTTCGAGCGGACCGGGTGCGCCGGCGTCGACGAAGGTCACCGACAGCGACGCCGCCACGGGCCGACCGCTGTGGACGAACATCGCGGCCAGCGCGAGTGCCGAGGTGTAGCCGCCGAAGGCTCGACCGTCGAAACACCACCGTTCGGGAAGCTCACGGGTGAACCGGCTCGTACCGTCACCGGCCGGTCCACCGTCGAGGGCGAAGTCGCACCCGTCCAGCATTCAGTTCTCCCGTCTGTCGAGATGAAACACCTTAGAGAGCGGCGGTACCGTGCCGTCACGCTCCGGTAGTCGCGTCGCCGACGTACTCTGGTCCTCGTGCGATTGCAGCGACAGGTGGTGGACTACGCGCTTCGGCGCCGGTCCCTGCTGGCGGAGGTCTATTCGGGACGCACCGGTGTATCCGAGGTCTGCGACGCCAATCCCTATCTGCTGCGCGCCGCCAAGTTCCACGGCAAGCCCAGTTCGGTGACGTGCCCGATCTGCCGCAAGGAACAGCTCACGCTGGTGTCGTGGGTGTTCGGCGATCATCTGGGCGCGGTATCGGGTTCCGCGCGAACCGCCGAGGAGTTGGTCCTGCTGGCATCCCGATACGACGAGTTCTTCGTACACGTGGTCGAGGTATGCCGCACCTGCAGCTGGAATCACCTGGTCAAGTCGTACGTGCTCGGCGCGGTCCCGCCACCGAAGGGGTCTCCCGGCACTCGGACCGCGCGCTCGCGTGCGCGCACGGCCAGTGAATAGCGAAGGGCGCCACGACCCGTCAGCCAACGATGTCCGTTCGGGACGCGAGGCTGACGGCGTGAGCGCGCGCCAACCCGAGCCCGCCGATGCTGCGCAGCACCGACCACCCGCCAATCCTGCGAGGCGGCCGATGCCGCCCGACGATCGACACACCTCGGTGCTACCGCCCGTCCGCGAGGCGCGACCGCCGCACCTACGCGACCCCGTCGACGTCGTCAAGGCGGCGCTGGACGGCACCCCGGCCCCCAAGCCGCCGCCACCCCCGCCGCGTAGGCCACCCGGTGGTGGCGGCCCGCCGAGCGGCCCCTCGGGGCCCAGGCGCAACCTGCCCCCGCAGATCAACTGGCAATGGGTGCGTCGCGGCGGTCTCATCGCGGCGGCGGTATTCATCGTTCTGCCGCTCATCACGTTCGCGATGGCCTACCTGATCGTCGACGTCCCCAAGCCCGGCGACATCCGCACCAACCAGGTGTCGACGATCCTGGCCAGCGACGGCAGCGAGCTGGCGAAGATCGTTCCACCCGAAGGCAATCGCGTCGACGTGAACATCGACCAGATCCCCGTGCAGGCGCGCAACGCGGTGATGGCCGCCGAGGACCGCGACTTCTACACGAATCCGGGTTTCTCGTTGACCGGATTCGGCCGAGCCATCAAGAACAACCTGTTCGGCGGCGACCTCCAAGGCGGGTCGACGATCACCCAGCAGTACGTCAAGAACGCGCTCGTCGGTTCGGAGCGCTCCGGCATCGGCGGCCTGATCCGCAAGGCCAAGGAGCTGGTGATCTCGACGAAGATGTCCGGCGAGTGGTCCAAAGACCAAGTGCTGCAGTCTTATCTGAACATCATCTACTTCGGTCGTGGGTCCTACGGCATCGCCGCGGCGTCCAAGGCGTACTTCGACAAACCCGTCGAACAACTCAACGTCGCAGAAGGAGCGCTCCTGGCCGCGCTGATCCAGCGGCCGTCGGCGCTGGATCCGGCGGTCAACCTCGAAGGCGCCACGGTGCGCTGGAACTGGGTGCTCGACGGCATGGTCGAGATCGGTGCGCTGTCGCCGCAGGAACGTGCGGCACAGGTGTTCCCCGCGACCGTGCCGCCGGATCTGGCGCGTTCGCAGAACCAGACCACCGGGCCCAACGGCCTGATCGAACGTCAAGTGCAGCAAGAACTGCTCGACCTGTTCGACATCAACGAAAAGACGCTGAACACCGAAGGCCTGCAGATCACCACGACCATCGATCCGAACGCACAACAGGCCGCGGAGGAGGCGGCGTCGGATTACCTGGACGGCCAGGACCCCGACATGCGCACCGCGATCGTGTCGATCGATCCGCGCACCGGCGGGGTGAAGGCGTACTACGGCGGCACGGACGCCAACGGCTTCGACTTCGCCCAGGCCGGATTGCCGACGGGGTCGGCGTTCAAGGTGTTCGCATTGGTCGCCGCGCTGCAGCAGGGCATGGGATTGGGCACCCAGGTCGACAGTTCGCCGTTGGAAGTCAACGGGATCAAGATCACCAACGTCGAGGGCGGCGGCTGCGGCACGTGCAACATCGCCGAGGCGCTGAAGCGCTCGTTGAACACCAGCTACTACCGGCTCATGCTGAAGCTGGACAACGGACCCGAAGACGTCGCCGACGCCGCGCACCAGGCCGGTATCGCCGAGAGTTTCCCCGGCGTCGATCACACGCTCTCCGAGGACGGTCAGGGCGGTCCGCCGAACAACGGAATCGTCTTGGGCCAGTATCAGACCCGTGTGATCGATATGGCATCGGCGTACGCCACGCTGGCGGCGTCGGGCGTGTACCACAAACCGCACTTCGTGCAGAAGGTCGTGAACGCCGAGGGTGAGGTGCTGTTCGACGCCTCGCAGCAGGACAACTCGGGTGAGCAGCGGATCGACAAGAAGGTGGCCGACAACGTGACCTCGGCGATGCAGCCGATCGCCGCGTACTCCAACGGTCACGCGTTGGCCGGCGGCCGGCCGTCGGCCGCCAAGACGGGCACCAACCAGCTCGGCGACACCGGCGACAACCGCGACGCGTGGATGGTCGGCTACACCCCGTCGCTGTCCACCGCTGTGTGGGTCGGTACCACCGAGGGCACCAAGCCGCTGGAGAACAAGTGGGGCTCACCGGTTTACGGGTCCGGGCTGCCGTCCGACATCTGGAAGGCGACGATGGACGGCGCCCTGAGTGGCACCGACACCGAGTCGTTCCCCAAGCCCGAGGAGATCGGTGGTTACGCGGGGGTGCCGCAGGCGCCGCCACCGCCACCTTCGACGACGGCCCCGCCGACGGTGACGTCCGCTCCGCCGTCGGATACCGTCATCCAGCCGACCATCGAAGTCGCGCCGGGCATCACGATCCCATGGGGCCCGCCGACGACGGTTCCCGCTGTACCGCCACCGGCACCAGGCGCTCCCGCGCCAGGACCAGTCCCCGGTCCTGCGCCCGGGCCGGTCGGGGCCCCGGTTCCGGTCGCTCCCGGCGCCCCGCCCCCGCCTCCGTGACCGACGTGGGGGGCGAGGAGACAGGCGACTCGAAAACGGTGTCGCCGGGCACGCCAGCCCATGACACGAGAAGTCTCGACGATCGGGATCTGCCGAGCCGCACGGACGCCATAGGCGCCGCGCTGTCCGATGTCATCGGTGGGCCGGTGGGCAGGCACGCGATGATCGGCAGGCAGCGGTTCCTGACCCCGCTGCGCGTCATGCTGATCATTGCGCTGGTGTTCCTGGCGCTGGGCTACTCGACTAAGGCCGCTTGTCTACAGACCACCGGGACCGGGACTGCGGGCCAGCGGGTGGCCAACTGGGAGAACCAGCGGGCGTACTACCAGCTCTGCTACTCCGACACGGTTCCGCTCTACACAGCCGAACTGCTGAACCTCGGCAAGTTTCCGTACAAGTCGAGCTGGATCGAGAAGGACGCCACCGGTCAGCCGCATATTCAGTACGACGGCAACATCGCGGTGCGATACATGGAGTATCCGGTGCTGACCGGGATCTACCAGTACGTGGCGATGTCGTTGGCCAAGACCTACACGGCGCTGACGAAGCTGGTGTCGGTGCCGGTCATCGCCGAGGTGGTGATGTTCTTCAACATCGCCGCGCTCGGCTTGGCGTTGGCGTGGCTGACGACGGTGTGGGCGACGTCGCGGCTAGCGGGTCCGCGGCGGGTTTGGGATGCCGCATTGGTGGCGGCTTCACCGTTGGTGATCTTCCAGATCTTCACGAACTTCGACGCGCTGGCAACGGCTTTCGCGACCGGCGCGCTGCTCGCTTGGGCGCGGCGAAAACCGGTGCTGGCCGGCGCGCTGATCGGGCTCGGGGTCGCGGCCAAGTTGTATCCGCTACTGCTGTTGGCCCCGTTGACGGTCTTGGCGGTGCGCACCGGCAAGCTGCGCGAGGTTGTTAAGACCGCCGTGGCGGCCGTCCTGACGTGGCTGGTGGTCAACCTGCCGATCATGGCGCTGTTCCCAAGGGGGTGGTCGGAGTTCTTTCGGCTCAACACCCGCCGCGGCGATGACATGGATTCGATCTACAACGTGATCAAGTCGTTCACCGGTTGGCGTGGTTTCGACCCCGATCTGGGTTTCTGGCAACCACCGACGGTGACCAACACGGTCTCGGCGATTCTGTTCGTATCGTGTTGTATTGCAATCGCCTACATCGCGCTGACCGCGAATCGGCGGCCCCGGGTGGCGCAGATCGCGTTCCTGGTCGTCGCGGCGTTCCTGTTGACGAACAAGGTGTGGAGTCCGCAGTTCTCCCTGTGGCTGGTGCCGTTGGCGGTGCTGGCGCTGCCGCACCGGAGAATCCTGCTGGCGTGGATGACGATCGACGCGCTGGTGTGGGTGCCGCGGATGCTTTACCTCTACGGCGAAGCGAAGAACGGGCTGCCGGAGCAGCCGTTCACGATCACCGTGCTGCTGCGCGATATCGCGGTGGTTGCATTGTGCGTCTTGGTGATTCGCCAGATCTATCGCCCGGAGTCAGACCTCGTCCGAGCCCGCGGTGTGGTCGACGACCCGGCCGGCGGGGTTTTCGACCATGCGCCGGACGCGCCGCCTCGCTGGTTGCCGGACTGGTTGCGGCCGGATGCGTCGAGACTGCGCACAGATCGCGAATCCGCGGAAGATCGCGAACTGACCGCAGTTTCGACGAGCTCTAGGTAGAAGCGACCGCGGCGAGCCGCCATTCCCCGGGCACACCCTTGAGCTTGTGGGTCCCGCGGTCGGTGAACTCCAGCCAGGAGCCGATCACCAAATCGCGTAGCGTGCTCGACACCAGAACTTCGTTCGGACCGGCGAGGGCGCTGACCCGCGCGCCGATGTGGACGCCGATTCCGCCGATGTCGTCGCCACGGACCTCGCATTCGCCGGTGTGCAGTCCGGCGCGGACTTCGATGCCCAGCGCTTGTACGGCGTCGCGAATCGCCAAGGCGCAGCGAATCGCTCGCTGCGGGCCGTCGAACGTCGCGAGGAAGCCGTCGCCGGAGGTGTTCACCTCGTGGCCGCGGAAACGGGCGAGTTGTGCCCGGACGACGGCGTCGTGCGCGTCGAGCAACGCATGCCAGTCGCGGTCGCCCATTTCTGCGGCGCGGCGCGTCGAATCGACGATGTCGGTGAACAACACGGTGGCCAACACCCGGTCGTCGGGCACGTCGGCTTGCTCACCGGTGAGGAACTCGGCGATCTGTTGAAACGATGCGCGCCACGGTTCGACGAAGTGGTAGGTGTTGCGGCCTGGTAGCTCAACGTATTTCGCATCGGATATGTGGTCGGCGACGTAGCGGCCCATCGCGGGAACGATCATCGCGTCGTCGGAGTGGTGGATGACGAGGCTTGGTACGCGGATCGTGGGGAGCAGCGCGCGCACGTCCATCGCAGAGACCATCGGCATCATGAGGGCAACCGTGGCCGGGCTCGCCGCCAGGCGTTCCATCCGAGCCCACGCCGCCCGAATCTCTTCGTTCCATGGCATGTCTGGATTGAGCATCCGTTGAAACTCGCCCGTTCCCCACATCGCGACCATGATCGAGGTAGCTTCCTCGGGATCGAGCGGGCCGCCGACTGCAGCTGCGTAGCAGTCAAGAGCCACCAACGCCTTCGTCCGAGACGGGTATGTGGCTGCAAACAGCGCGGCCGCGGCGAAAGCGCCGTCGATGGCGACAAGAACGGCTTCGCTACCGCCGAGATCGTCGAGGACCGCCGTGATGCTGTCAGTCCACTGCTCCAGCGTCGGCAGCGCCCCAGGAGTGACGGGATCCGAGGCGCCGGTGCCCGGTTGGTCGAGGAAAATCAGTCGACCGATCGATGTCATCGCCTCGATCCAGCCCTGCATTGACGGCAGCTCCGGCAGCACCTCGCAGCAGGTGAACCAGTTCGGCACGAACACGATGTCCCGTTTGCCTTCCGGCGAGGCGCGGTAGGCGACCCGCAAGTCTCCGTTCAGCGCGTAGCGCGTCTCGGAGAACATGGCAGCAGTCTAAATCCGCCGAACAGTGCGATTTCGCAGATCAGCGCGGTTTCCTGTAGCCTGGGCCGGTTGCCGACGCAGGCGACCCTCCTGCCACGGACAGTCCGTGGCCGATCAGACCGTAGGAGGTGATGAGGTCTTCATGCGTCCATACGAAATCATGGTCATCCTCGACCCCACCCTTGACGAGCGCACCGTGGCTCCGTCGCTGGAAACGTTCCTCAACGTGATCCGCAAGGACGGCGGCAGCGTCGACAAGGTCGACATCTGGGGACGGCGCCGGCTGGCGTACGAGATCGCCAAGCATGCCGAGGGCATCTATGCCGTCGTCGATGTGAAGGCCGAGCCCGCCACCGTGACCGAGCTGGACCGTCAGCTCAACCTGAACGAGTCCGTGCTGCGGACCAAGGTCATGCGGACGGACAAGCACTAGTCGAACGGCGTGTACTCGTCGTAGTGCTTCCGTAGGCTCGCCTGCGACTACATCGAGCGACACCGCCGGCGATGAGCGCTTGCGCGAAGAGCCGAAGACCGAACCAGGAGGACATCGTGGCTGGTGACACCATCATCACCGTCGTCGGAAACCTGACCGCCGATCCCGAACTGCGTTTCACGCCGTCGGGGGCGGCCGTCGCCAACTTCACCGTGGCGTCGACACCGCGCATCTACGACCGGCAGAGCGGGGAGTGGAAGGACGGCGAAGCGCTGTTCCTGCGCTGCAACATCTGGCGCGAGGCCGCCGAGAACGTGGCCGAAAGCCTGACCCGTGGTTCGCGGGTGATCGTGCAGGGCCGGCTCAAACAGCGCTCGTTCGAAACCCGCGAGGGCGAGAAACGCACCGTGGTGGAACTCGAGGTCGACGAGATCGGCCCTTCCCTGCGTTACGCCACCGCCAAGGTGAACAAGGCCAGCCGCAGCGGCGGTGGTGGCGGCGGCTTCGGTGGTGGCGGCGGCGGAGGTTCGCGCCCCGCCGAGCAGCCGAAGGACGACCCGTGGGGCAGCGCCCCGGCGTCGGGCTCGTTCTCCGGATCCGACGACGAGCCGCCCTTCTGATGACAACTGATCAGCGATTGAAGAAGTAAGAAAGAGAAAGACACATGGCCAAGGCCACCAAGCGTCGGCCGGCTCCCGAGAAGCCGGTCAAGACCCGCAAGTGCGTGTTCTGCTCCAAGAAGGGGCAGACCATCGATTACAAGGACACGGCGCTGCTGCGCACGTACATCAGCGAGCGCGGCAAGATTCGTGCCCGCCGCGTCACCGGTAACTGCGTGCAGCACCAGCGTGACATTGCGATCGCCGTGAAGAACGCGCGCGAGGTTGCGCTGCTGCCGTTCACCTCGTCGACGCGATAGGCAGGACAAGAAGATGAAACTGATTCTCACCGCTGACGTCGAACACCTGGGTGTGCAGGGCGACATCGTCGAGGTCAAGGACGGCTACGGCCGTAACTATCTGGTGCCGCGCGGCCTGGCCGTCATGGCGTCCCGCGGCGCGGAGCGCCAGGCCGAGGAGATTCGTCGGGCACGCGAGCAGAAGGTCATCCAGGGCCGCGAACACGCCGTCGAGCTGAAGACCGCGATCGAGAACCTGGGTCCGGTGCAACTGCCCGTCAAGGCCGCTTCCGACAGCGGGAAGCTGTTCGGTTCGGTGACGACGGCCGACGTGGTCGCTGCGATCAAGAGTGCCGGCGGTCCGAACCTCGACAAGCGCACCGTGCAGCTGCCCAAGGCACACATCAAGACAACCGGCACGCATCCCGTCGCGGTGCGGCTCCATCCGGAGATCGCTGCGTCGGTGTCGCTGGAAGTCGTAGCCGGAAAGTAAGCACAGCCTCAAATACGGCCGGGTGAAGACGAGATCGAACTTCACCCGGTCGTTGCTGTGCGCGCTGGCGAACTTTCAGCGGCAATCAGCCGTAGCGAAGATCATTCGCTGTTAACCTGAACGGCCCCTCGGCGCAATACAACACGCCCGACTTGGCAACCTCGGCCGACACGCCGAGCCACTTCTCATCCACAGCATCCTCAAGGGCTTATGGTGCGGCTATCTGCGCAGATGCAGACAGCGAAGTGGTTGATTAACAGGTTCTCCCCAACGACTCAACATGGCCGTCCCGACCTATCCACACCCCATCCACAGGTCTATGAACAGGGCTGGGTTGCGCCCCTGCCAGCAACGTCTAGCGTAAGCCGTCGGCGGGACCGGTCCGGGGCCAGTGAAGCGGTTTGTCGCCGGTCTGGCTTACAGTCGCGAATAGCGGATATCGAATGTATGTTCGATGGTGAACAGAGGGGTGAGGCGCTTCGTGGCTGTCGTGGATGACCTTGGCCGTCCGGGTATGGATACGCCGCCGCCGAGCGAGGACTTCGGTCGCCAACCTCCCCAGGACCAGGCAGCCGAGCAGGCGGTCCTCGGCGGGATGCTATTGAGCAAGGACGCCATCGCCGACGTGCTCGAGAAGCTGCGTCCGGGTGACTTCTACCGTCCGGCCCACCAGAACGTCTACGACGCGATCCTCGATCTCTACGGCCGTGGCGAGCCGGCCGACGCGGTGACGGTGGCCGCCGAGTTGGACCGGCGGGGGCTGCTCCGCCGCATCGGCGGGGCGCCGTATCTGCACACGTTGATCTCGACGGTGCCGACGGCCGCCAACGCCGGCTTCTATGCGGGCATCGTGGCGGAGAAGGCGCTGCTGCGGCGTCTGGTCGAGGCGGGCACAAGGGTCGTGCAGTACGGCTACGCGGGTGCCGAGGGAGCGGACGTCAACGAGATCGTCGACCGCGCGCAGTCGGAAATCTACGATGTCACCGAGCGACGCACCGCCGAGGACTTCGTTCCGCTCGAAGAACTGCTGCAGCCGACGATGGACGAGATCGACGCGATCGCGTCGCAAGGCGGATTGGCGCGTGGCGTCCCGACGGGCTTCGTCGAACTCGACGAAGTGACCAACGGGTTGCATCCCGGTCAGATGATCATCATCGCGGCGCGGCCGGGGGTTGGCAAATCGACTCTAGGACTGGATTTTCTGCGATCGTGCTCGATCAAGCACCAACTGCCGAGTGTCATCTTCTCGCTGGAGATGAGTAAGTCGGAGATCGTGATGCGGCTGCTGTCAGCCGAGGCGAAGATCAAGCTCGCCGATATGCGGTCGGGTCGGATGAGCGATGACGACTGGACGCGTCTTGCGCGCCGGATGAGTGAAATCAGCGAAGCGCCTTTGTATATCGACGATTCGCCGAACCTGACCATGATGGAAATCCGCGCTAAGGCTCGCCGACTGAGCCAGAAGGCCGGGCTGCGACTGATCGTGGTCGACTACCTGCAGTTGATGACATCGGGCAAGAAGTACGAGTCGCGACAGCAGGAAGTATCAGACTTCTCACGAAGCATGAAGCTCATGGCGAAGGAACTCGATGTTCCCGTAGTGGCGATCAGCCAGCTGAACCGTGGTCCCGAGCAAAGGACTGATAAGAGACCAATGGTCTCTGACCTGCGGGAAAGCGGAAGTTTAGAGCAGGATAGCGACGTAGTTATACTTTTGCATCGGCCGGATGCCTTCGAGCGTGACGACCCGCGCGGCGGTGAAGCGGACCTGATTCTCGGCAAGCATCGCAACGGCCCGACGAAGACGATCACCGTTGCGCACCAACTACATTTGTCGCGCTTCGCGAACATGGCAAAGCAATAGTCGCCGATAACACCCGAATATGTAAACCGCGACAAGTGCAGCTGATACGCAACCGCAGCAGCGTTCATCGTGCCCCCACGCATTTCTTCGGCCGAGCCTGACTATGACCGCTACGTCTCATGCATCGTCACTTCGACATCACGAGATCAGGCGCTCATGGGTTAACTCAATTTCCTAGGGACTGCACCAATACACCTTGCATGACAACCGGATCGCGCTGGGTGCCGCTGAAGTCGGCTATCTCGTGGAACCCGAGGCTCACCATGTCGACCACTTTGTCCCAGTAAATGTCGTTCGTCGCAAGTTCGTGAAGCACTCGATCATCGAGGGTGCTGGCTATCCGATGCAGCCGCGATCGACCTGGCGCGTGAGTCCACATCAAGGGACCGTCGAACCTCGTATTTGTCGCCAGAGCGAAGTCCATATCAGACCAGTTTCGTTCCTTTAGAAGGCCTCTAACGTACTGCCAGATTTCAGAAGGAACCGTATCCGTGCCGGGCCGCCGCACACGCCCAGAAAGTTGAGCGACGACCTCTGTCGCTTTGATGCCCCGTTCACCGTGCACCCCCACCTTCGTGAGGAATCCGACCTGATTCACGGCCCTGTCGATAGTAAGGTGCCAGCAGGGGCGATACTGCGCCTTGCGAGTTCGCGTAATTCTGCCCTGCACGCCTACTCGCAGTAGCAGCTGCATCACGTCGTCGATGAGTCTACGGCTCGTGGACGCGTAGTAAACCCTCCCCTGCGCCATTTTCGAATCCCACCGCACCGACCCGTCGGTCGCCCAGAGATGTCGCAAGAACAAGGCGACCTGGTCGTTGGGTAACGCGAATACGCTCGCAGGAACGAACTTTTCGTAACTACGCAAACCAAATAGGCCGAGGTCGTCTAGCCATTCGGCGATCGGATTGCGCTTGCCATGGGTTAAGCGATATGGCGCGGGGAGACGCAGAGTAGTGACGCGAGCGGCGGCGTATTCATCGCGGATCGCCGTCACTCCGAAGTGTGCTGCCGCAATCGTGACCGCCACAAGGTTCGCTTCGTCGATGGATGCGTAGCGAATTGGCTGGCGCTTCACACATGACCCATCACCGATCATGTGGGCCAACAGGATCACTTCTGAATCGTGCATGCGGGTCGGCTTTTCAGGCTCCGGGAGCCGCCGCACTACTGCGATCCTGTTTCCAACCGCCAACTCGGATATCGACGACCAGCCGCCGAGCTTTCGGACAGACTGAGACGAACTGGCTTCGAGCACACGTCCCGACGACAATCGGATTCTCAGCACCTCGCGCGCATCTACCGAGGCCGACCCTGTCATACGCCGTTTGACGAGACGCATCCGCTCATCGACTGACCACAGAAGCGGTCGTCCCCCGGTACGGGCCAGCTCTTCCAACGGACTTTCAGAACCGTTATCCGCTCTCGCTACCCGTGGTTGTGGTTCCTTTACCCGACCTCGCTTCTCGGTGGCGGCACCGCGTACCCGGTCCTCTTCGTTTGTGATGACCAATGATCTATGGCCAGGTTCGCGAGCGTTATTGGCACCTTTCATGACTCGACGTTACTGCCGCCCACCGACAGTTTTGATGCGAATTAAGTTGGCGACAAAGACTTTTTGGTCGGTGAACAATGACGTTCGATAACCGGTGACCCGCGAAATCCCGGTGGTGGCACTACAGCTGCTGCTGACAAATGCGGTGCGGATCCCCAGTCTGAGTGTCGTTTTCCCATTCGGATGTCATCTCAATGTCGTGTATGACATCGAAACCGGGACCGGCGGAGGCCGACGTATTCGGGTTCCTACCTTCGAACTCCTGCAGCGCTTTGCGGCACAGTCAGAGCGAAATCGGTTATCCCTTGCGGTAATTCAACATCAGAGGTGGCGATCAGCCCTGAAGAAGCGAAGCGACCTTCTTTGCTGTTTCTTTGGCCGAGCCCGGATTCTGTCCGGTGACGAGGTTTCCATCGACGACGGCGTAGGAGACGAAGGGAATCTTTCCCTTTTCGTATAGTGCGCCGCGTTGCTTTGCCCGTTCCTCGGCGTTGTACGGGACGAGCTTGTCGACGCGGGCAAGGACTTCTTCGAGCCAGGCGAAGCCCGTCATCTTCTTTCCGGCGATGAGGTAGGAGCCGTCGGAGAGCTCGGTGTTGAGGAGTCCGCAGTAGCCGTGGCATACCGAGGCGACTATGTCTCCGCGTTCGTAGATCTCGCGGGTGATCCGTTGCAGGCCTTCGCTGTCGGGGAAGTCGTACATGACCGCGTGACCGCCTGTGAAGTAGATGGCGTCGTAGTCGCTTGAGTCGATCTCCTCGGGGCGCAGGGTGCTCTCCAGCAGTGCCATCTTGGCCGGATCGGCGTGCCAGGCCTTGGCGGTTTTGTCGTAGTTGGGGAACTTCAGCGCCCTGGGCTCGAGCGGCACTTTGCCGCCAGCGGGGCTGACGAGCGTCTGCTCGAAGCCGTGCTCGTCGAAGACGTGCCAGGCGTGGGTGAGTTCGGACAGCCATAGCCCGGTGGGATGGCCGGGGTCGTCGTAATGAGCGACGTTGGTGACCACGTTCAGGATGCGCTTAGCCATTTCCATCCTTGTCTTGAATGTTCATATTGCATCGGCTACTTCGGTTCGAGGCTCGTCAAGTGTGTTCTTGTCGATTGGGAGCGGCGTCCTGGAGTGGACGTCGCTTCGTGCCGAGCGGGCTGGGTTGGGCGGATATTGAGCCGATGATCAGCTGTTCGGACCTGAATCCGTTGTGCCAGTGGTGGGATGACCGACCAGCGACCACCCCAGCCCGTGGCACCTCGCCCCAACAGGTCGGTCTGCCGCCCAGGCCATCAGGTCCCCGGTTCGCGAGTACGGGCTCGACCAGTGCACGCACGCTTGCGGGGTCACTGACCTCGGCCACTCGGTAGTCCAGTCCGCCGGGTTGCTCGGTGAGCCTTGCCAGCCGGCCGGTATCGCGCCCGACAAGCACCGGCCGCAGCCCGCGACGCCGGAGGGCGCCGATCACCAGACCGCCTGTGTACCCGAAGGCCACGATCTGATTGCCCATTGCCGTCAGTCCCGCAGCTCGCAGATCACCACGGGAATGTCGCGGCTGGTTCTCTTCTGGTAGTCGGCGTAACCCTTATACGCCGCGACGATCTTCGGCCACAGCTCCGCCTTCTCCTCCGGAACCGCCGTGCGAGCGCGTACCTTTCGCCGAGATCCGTGAATGACCACCTCGGCGTCGGGGTTGGCCTGGAGATTGCGATACCAGTCGGGATCGCGATCGTCTCCACCCTTCGACGCGACCAGCACCACGCGAGCCGAATCATGAACCGGTGCGGTCAGATAGCAGGACCTCGGCTCGCCGGTCTTGCGCCCGACCGTGTGCAGTTCCACCACCGGCATCCCAAACGGTGTGGACAGCAGCCTGTTGCCGCTGACAGTCAGGACCACGCGGTGTGCCAGGTTCATCGCCTTGGCGCTCAAATCTTTCAGAGCGTTTCCGTTCATCGGTGCACCTTCGTCGGAGCCGGTATGGTCACGTGAAGCCGCGGTGCTTCACGACTGGCGGTGTCGCCGTCATGATGCGGTGTGGCCGGCGAACTCGGCCCGATGGCCGCCGGATGTCTTCGGCTACTGCAGCGCATTCTTCAACGCGTCGATCGCAAGGCCGGCGGAACCGCGTAGATCCGGGGGTGCGGGTCGGTCTGCTCACACAATTCCTTCGCCTCGGGCTCGAGGTACGGGGTGATGGGCGGCGGGAGGTCGGCCATGACGTGTCTCCACCTTCTGCGCAGAGTGCATTCACAATTGCGATGCGCCCGAATGTGTGCATCGCTTACATTGACGCTAGTGCGCCCGTGTGGGCGGAGTCAACGGCGACCTTCGCGGCGCGATCGAATTCAGCGCGCAGCGGTGAGCACGGCGATGAAGGACGAGCGAACCTGAGCCGCAACATCCTCGATCGACGGGCTGGTGAGCTTGCGGTCCAGGTAGAGGTAGGCCAGCCCGTGGACCAGTCCCCACCCGCCCAGGGCGAGGTCGATGGGGTCTGCGTCGGGGAACACGCGCGCGATCGCGGTCGCCAGGAGTTCGTGTACCTCGGCGGCCGCTCGCACCCGTTCGTCGCTCTCGTAGTCGCATTCGTTGCCAAACATCAACCGGAACAGCGCGGGCCGGCGGAGCGCGAACTCGACATATGCGACGCCGAGTTCGGCAAGCTCGTCGACGTTGCGGGGCAGTTCGCGTTCCCGCGTCAGGTCGGTCTTCAGGTCACGCAACCCCTGGGCCGCCAGTGCGGATTCCAGGGCCTCGCGGTCGGGGAAGTGGCGGTAGGGCGCGGTGGGGGAGACACCGGCCTGGCGTGCCACGGCGCGAATAGAAAACGGGTCGCCACGTTCCAGCATGCCCATGGCCGACGTCAGCAGCGCGGCGCGCAGGTCGCCGTGGTGATAGCCGCTCTTGGGCGTGGGCGTCATTGCTGAACGATCCTTCCGGTGCTTCTCGAATTCCATCATCGAACCGAGCGGCGCGCGTCCGGGGCGGACACGCCCACGAGGTGATCGCCCCTCCAGCGAGGCGTATCGCCGTACGTCAGAGAAATGTTGACACTGCACACATCAAAGTCTACCGTCGCATGTGAGCAATGCACACATTCGATGTACGGGAGCTGGACGATGGCGCCGAAGACGAACCCAAGCGACGCCATGGTCGCGGAAACGGTTGAGGTCGAGCTTGGCGGCCGCAAGCTCGCGGTCCCGAAGGGTGGGCTGTATGACCGCTACCGGATGCACGCCGACCTGGACGCCGTCGCCGCGGACCCGCGGGTGCCTAGTGTGGACTTCTTCCGGACGCTGCCCAAGACCGAGGTGCAGTCCGCGATCGGTCCGACTCGGACACCGAACTTTTACTATGCGATGTCCAAGGCGCAGATCACCTACCTTGCACCGACGAAGGCGCTGCGCACGCGGCTCCCTCGTGGGTTGGACCCGCTGCAGATCGCTCCGGGCATCGGCGTGTTCTCCGTGGTGTTCTTCCGGTACGACGTGTGTGACATCGACTTCTACACCGAGGCCACCGTCGGCATCGCGGTCCGGCCGGCGTGGCATGGCAAGCTCGGAACCGCTGACCTGCTCTCCGCCCGCGCCAACGACTCGATGCACGCCTACGTTCTCTCGCTGCCGGTGAGCACCGAAATCGCCCAAATCCGCGGCCATGACGGCTACGGCTTTCCCAAGTGGGTCACCGAGATCGATGTTGACATCGACGAGCAACGGACCGCAGCCAGGGTGGCCAACGACGATGGCAGCACCGACATCGCGATCGATGTTGCCACGCCGAAGCAGAAGCGGATCGCCAGCGGCACAA
Source organism: Mycolicibacterium sp. ND9-15 (assembly GCF_035918395.1). NCBI lineage: Bacteria > Bacillati > Actinomycetota > Actinomycetes > Mycobacteriales > Mycobacteriaceae > Mycobacterium > Mycobacterium jinjuense. The sequence goes on along the minus strand of NZ_CP142362.1, from coordinate 2,336,553 downwards.
GGGTTTCGACACTGACCTCGTACACCGAACTCGGCGGCGGCTGGAACGCCACACTGAGCCAGACCAACAACCTGGTTGCCGGCAGCACGCTGCTCCCGAAAGACGTGTCACTGGAACTGGGCACCGGGCGCCTGACCGACGACGTCCGCTCCCTCAAGCCCATCAAGGCGCTGCGCTTCGACGTCTTCACCGAATGCCAGAACGCCCTGCACATTCCGGTGCCCGTCTCGTTCCCGGCGACGTAACCGCAACCATGACCGCCGCCAAGCCGGGCGTGTGATGCAGGCGCTACCCGAACTTTTAGGAACGCGTAATGCAAACCGTATTGGGAGCCAACGGACAGATCGCCGAGCAGCTGACCCGCTACCTCCACGACACCATCTCCGAGGACATCCGGCTGGTTAGCCGCAACCCGGTCAAACTCCGCGACACCGATCAACTGTTCCCGGCTGACCTCATGGACGCCGACGCCACAGCAGACGCCGTCGCCGGCACCGACATCGCCTATTTGACCGTGGGCCTGCCGATCGACTCGGCGCTGTGGGAACAGCAGTTCCCGGTGATGATGGCCAACACCATGACCGCCTGCCGAAAACACGGGACCAAACTGGTCTTCTTCGACAACACCTACATGTACCCGCGGACGTCCGCGGCGCAGGTCGAAGACACCCGATTCGAGCCGGCTGGCCGCAAGGCAACGGTGCGAGCCCAGATTGCCGACATGCTGCTCAAACAGATGCGCGCCGGCACGATCGAAGCCGTCATCTGCCGAGCGCCCGAGTTCTACGGTCCCGGAAAGACGAAGAGCCTCACCAACTCCGCTGTCTTCGATCGCATCAAGCAAGGCAAACGGCCGATGATCCCGGTCGACGCCCACACCAAGAGAAGCCTGATCTGGACGCCCGACGCCAGCCGCGGCATGGGATTGATCGGCAACACCCCAGATGCCTACGGCCAAACCTGGCATTTGCCAACCGATCCCGAACGGTTGACCTATGCGCAGATGATCGACATCGCCTCGGAAATCACCGGCCGCGACATCCGCTATACGACGGTCCCGGAAATCGCGTTCAAGGTCGGCGGATTGTTCAACCCCGCAGTCAGGGAAGCCACGGAATTGCTACCCCGCTACCGCGGCGACAACATTTTCGACTCCTCGAAATTCGCCGACCGATTTCCCGACTTCCCACCCACGACCTACCGAGAGGGGATCGCCGAGATCCTCAGCGGGTAACCCCTCGACATCCCGCACGAGAAATCACGAATATGGGACTGACCCAGACGACACGACGTGAGACTCCACGCACCACCGCGTATCAGTGCGCCGTGAAGTGACACGCGAAATAGGAACCGACAGGTGGCGCCGGCGAGAGTGCTCGAGCGTGACTTTCGGCGGCGATTGGCACAAAGAGAACTAGGTGGACGAAGTCTCGGCCCCGGAATTGACGGTCCGCCGTTGCACAGCGGACATAGGTAGATGTTGTTGATCCGGTTTGACGGGCGGGCGCGCCAATGATGGCTGCAGTCCTGACAGATCCACCAGAACTGCTGGTTCGAACAAGGCGTGACATCAGCGGGGTTAGCGGCGCGTTTTGCTGGTGGTCCATTGCTTGGCAATGGCGGGATAGCGTTCTGATAGCGAGCGGCCAGACCCAGGTCTTGTTTGGCGTGGAGGTCGTCAATCATGGGGTCTTGACGAACGTCGGGTGCATGCTGCCCACCCCCGACGCCATAGTGGCGTACCCCTCAAGGCGGGTGGCATCGCACAGCGCCCACACACCGGCCTTGCTCGCCGCATAGGGGCCGTTGAGAGGAGTCATGGCGCCGATCTGCAGGGACGTGGTGATGCTCTGGGTCATCGTGGGGGTCATCGTGCATCTTTGGCGGTGAGGCCGGGCTGAACGCGCGCAGCGAGTGCCGCTGCTCCGCGTTGATATGCGGGACCGAGGAGGCGGACGAGGATGTCGAGGGCGTAGGCGTCCGTACCGATCAGGACCCGAGGGCGCCTACGCCTGACCCCACGAAGGATGATCTGGGCCGCTCGGTCGGAGGAGATGCGGGCGAGCTTTTCGTCGTAGAGTGCTGCCACGGCTGCGGCGTCCTCGCCTGCGGCAACGCTGGCGTTGCGCGCGATAGCGGTTTTGACGCTGCTGGGATGCACGCAGGTCACCTGGACTGGGTGTCCAGCAGCGAGCATCTCCTGACGCAGTGATTCGGTGAATCCGCGGACCGCGAACTTCGAAGCACAGTAGGCGCTTTGACCGGCCAGTCCGAGAAGGCCGAAGAGACTGGAGACGTTGATGATGTGGCCGTCCCCGGATTTGATGAGGTAGGGGAGAAATGCCTTGGTGAGATTGACGACACCGCCGTAGTTGATGTCCATCACTCGGCGGATCTGGGACAGATCGGAGTGTTCGAAGTCGCCGTGGTGTTCGACGCCCGCGTTGTTGTAGAGCTGATGCACAGTGCCGAAGCGGGCATGGAGCTCCTCGGCGTAGGTGAACGCACCGAGGTGGTCGGTGACATCGAGACGGTGGCTGGCGACTGAGCCGCCCGCGGCCTGGATGAGGTCAGCGGTCTCGGCAAGCCCGGCCTCGTCGACGTCGGTGATCGCCACCGTGGCGCCTTCCTTGGCCAGATTTGTGGCGAGCGCGCGACCGATACCTGAGCCTGCACCGGTCACGACGGTGACCTTGCCGGCGAAGGTCCCACGGGGGCGGAGAACAGGTGGTTCATCGCGGCTCCTCGATGACGGGCACGGTGCGGTCGACGGCGTAGGCATGGACAGCGGTGAGCGTTTCGGACTGCTCGTCGACGATGGCCTTCAGTTCGGGGCTGGCCAGGAGATCGTTGACGTCGTCGCGGCTCGGCAACCCGAACACGATGGTGCCGTCGTGGCGGTGGCTGGGTGGATAGGTGTGGGACAGGCCGGGCGTGCGGTGAGCGATCCCGGTGATGGGAAGGAAACTGTAGGAGCGAACGTCGAGCGCGCCGACGTCGTGGAGGGCTTGGCCGAAGCGTCGGTGGACGAAAGCGCGGAACTTGCGCAGCGGGACACCGCGCCGGCGGCGTAGCAACAACACGGTCCTATGGCCGACCGCGGGCTCATGGTGGTTGGTCCACCGGGTGCCGCCGCCGGGGCCGCAGATGTGGCCGAGAACGTTGTCGAAGACGTTCTGCTCGTCGTGGAAGATCGTGCCGAGCATTCCGTAGGCAGCACGCGCCATTTCGGAGAAGTTGCGCAGTCGCACTTCGGTCACGCCGTCCCAGCGAAACAGGTCGGTGGGCTGCGTTCCGACGGTCGGTGTGGCGGGCCAGGAGCCGTGATCGGTCGCAGAGAAGTGGTACTGGTTGTACTCGCAGATGTGCCCGCCGCGCTTGACCAGTTCGCCGTGCGGTCCTGCCCAGTAGTCATCGGCGACCTCACGGGGAAGGTCGGCCCGGAATCGGACCGGGTAGATCCCTGAGAGGGTTTTGGTGGGGGTGATCAACGGTGCCGGGGTCATGGCTCTCCTTGTCGGGCGGATGAATCGCAGACAGAGCGGTGAGGCTCGCTTGGCTCATGGTGTGGACTCGAGCCGCGAGGCCCTCCCGTAGTCGAGAGTTTCTGATGAAATCATCACAAACGAGAGTCACGCCTGTCAAGATTTTCTGATAACTTCATCAAAAGCTTGGCGAACGGAGAGGCCGGAACCATGACCACTGAAGTCTCCACACAGTCCACGCGCCGGCCCGACCCACGCAAAGCACGCACTCGTGCCTCCTTGATTGCCGCCGGTCGCCGGCTCCTGGCCGCAGGGCGCACCGCAGTGAGCGTCCAAGAAATCACCAACGAGGCCGGAGTGGGCTTCGGCAGCTTCTTCAACCACTTCGACAGCAAGGAGGAACTCTTCGCCGAGGCGGTCGCCAGCACCCTCGACGCCTGGGGCCAGATGCGCGATCTCGTTGTCGAAGGCATCCATGACCCTGCAGAAGTGTTCGCCACCAGCTTCCGGATGCTCGGCCGCATGCAACGAGAACTTCCTGAGCTCATTCGGGTGGTGCTCAACCAAGGCATGTCCGTGTTGCTGACCGATCGTGGACTGCGGCCACGCGCGTTGGTCGACCTGCAACGGGGTATCGAGACCGGACGGTTCAGTGTTCCCGACGCCGACATGGGGTTGATGATGTCGGGTGGGGCTCTGCTCGGACTCGTGCAACTCCTTGACGCCGACGCCGACCTCGACAGCGAGCAGGTGTCCGACGACTACGTGCGACACGTGCTTCTCATGCTCGGCCTGGATGCTGGGGAGGCTGACCGGCTGGTGGCGCTTCCGCTCCCGCCGCTCCCCATTCCCGAGTGAGTTGATCCGACTGCGTCAGGACAGCCCGGGCACCATTTCGGAGACGATCACCGATTCCGATGACGCACGACCGCAAACACGAACGCGGGCTTGCCTGATAGCGCGCTATCGACCGGAAGAATTGAAACGCAACTCATCTTGAGGCAGGCTGCCGATCCTGTCCGAACCGTGCAGTCACGTGGCAGCGATCAAACACATCGAGCAAGCAGACATGAGCGCAGGTTTCGAAACCCGAGCACGAAGCCACGGTTACCAATAGTTGGTACGCTCTGCTGCATGGGAAGGAACACCTCATTCAGCCTGGACGACCATTACAACGCGTTCATCGAGGATGAGGTCGCGTCGGGCCGCTATCGTTCAGCCAGCGATGTCGTGCGTACCGCATTGCGACTACTCGAGGATCGCGAGACGCGGCTGCGCGCACTACGTCAGTCCTTGATTGTGGGTGAATGCAGCGGTGAGTCAACACCGTTCGACTTCGATGAGTTTGTATCGCGAAAGCGGGCCGAGGAACCGCGTGGTCGGTGAGCCGCTATGTGCTCTCACCTGCCGCACGGGCGGACCTTAGTGACATCTGGGACTACACCTGCGAGCGTTGGAGCGAAGATCAGGCTGAGACCTACGTTCGTGAGATCCAGCGAGCGATCGAAGGGTTAGCGGACCATCCTCTAATCGGACGTGTGTGCCACGAGGTGCGCGAGGGTTACCGAAAATACGCGGTCGGATCGCACACGCTGTACTACCGGATTGCTGGCGACGACCTGATTGACGTGGTGCGGATCCTCCACAAGCGGATGGATGTCGATCGACACCTCGACTGAACGCTCGTAGGACATGAAACGACGAACCGGGCTGCGCACGCACCTTCGGGACGACCGGATCAAAACTACCTGCGCGTGTGAATTGGCGTCGGGCATTCTCAAAGGCATTCGGCACCAAGACCTCATCGCATCAGTTCGACCATTTACTCGACAGTGACGACACAGCTGACTGTCGAGCGAGCCACCCCGTCCGGCTCATGCGTAGCACCAAGCAGGTGTCGCTTTCAAAACCCGATCAACGCCGCGTTGATTGCTTTGAGCGACGACCGCGAGACGCAAGGCGCTCGGCAGCGGCCATCGGGTTCACTGCGAGCACCCAGCCGCGCTGGCAGCGTTGCTGGGCGCTTCAGCCGTCGCGGTGATCCGACTGCGTCGTCGCCCACACCGTCGAAACGATCACCGGACGTTGGCGACCGGACTCGGGTAGTCCGGTCCCGGTTAACGACCGCCGATGCAACGCAGGATCGAGGACTCGCCGATCGCAGTAAGGGAGGCGGCCGAGCCCAGAAGTAGACACACCGCGCTGCTTGTGGTGGTGGTGCTGCGGTCCTTCGGCTGCTGCTGCCGTACGGCAGCCGGATGGCGGCCGGATGGCGGCCGGTGTCGGCGAACATCCCTGACCGCCGTATAAGTCCGTATACTTCAGGGCGAGTTATACCGATCTATGCGTGAGGACGTCCGATGGGGCCGAGCCCGTACGCACCCGGCTCATTGCCGGAGTACCTGGCCGGTCGCGGCCGCGAGCGCGATCTGATCCGTGACAAGGTGTCACGGCTGAGCATGCTTGGGCGTTCCGGTGGGCCGTTGCTGGCCTTCCACGCTCCGCGAGGCCTCGGGAAGACATCGTTGTTGCGCATGGCCCAGCGCGACGCGATATCTGAAGGGTTCCTCACCGCGTGGGTTACTGGGCGTGATGACCGGCCCATGGCGCTCGATCTGGCGCAGGGGTTGAGCGCGGCGGTAAAGGAGCATTCCTTCGGTGAGCGGGCGAACGCGATACTGCACCGCCTTGCCCAGGTACAGGTTGAGTTCGGGATCCCGGGCGTCAAGGTCGGAGCGACTCTTTCCGCCAACGACAAGGTGTCGGGTTCGGCGGTGCTCGAGAAGTTGCTCGAGGATGCGGGCCGGTTCGGCCGCAACCACGACGCGAAGGGGCTGGTTGTGTTCGTCGACGAGTTCCAGGAAGCCCAGTTGGCAGACCGCAAGAGTCTTCTGATCGGGCTGCAGCACTTTGATGGTGCCCCGGACGCGATCCCGGTCGCGGTTATCGCTGCCGGCTTGCCTTCGTTGCCGCCGGCGGTGACCGAGGCGGCCACGTTCGGCGAGCGGTCACGGTTCCTCGAACTCGGCCTGCTGAGCGAGGTTGCCGTTGCCGAGGCGATTCGGTTGCCTGCGGAGCAACACGAGGTCACCTGGTCTGACGAGGCCATCGTGGCCGCAATCGAGCTCGCTGCCGGCTACCCGCACAAGGTGCAGTTGATCGGAGATGTCACGTGGGAGGTCGCACGGCCCGACCCGAGGAGCACGATCAAGATCGGCCATGTGCGGCGGGCCGAGGAAGAGATCGAGGACCGCATGACGGGCCTGTTCCGCACCCGTCTGGCCCGCGTCACACCGGAGCAGCAGAGGTTCCTGGCAGCCATGGCAGCGGTGGGGGATGGGCCGGTGGAACGGGCAGCGATCGCTGCCGAACTCGGTGTGGCGACCACAGCGGTGAGTAGGCCTCGGCAGCAGCTGATCGACCGGGGCTACATCGAGGCGGTTGGACACGGGAAGCTTCGGTTCACCATTCCAGGGTTCGCGGCCTACATCCGCACTACTGGTTGAACCACCGCGCGAGCCGTCTGGGCTGCCTCCGCAGAAAATGACACCTTGGCGGCCCCACCGGGCCCGCGTTGATCGGGGACGCCCCGGTCGGACTGTAAGGGCCGGGCCGTGATTGTCAGCCTTCCCTATAGGCGGCTTCGAGTTCGGCGATGTCGAGCTTCTTCATGGGCATGAAGGTTCGGGTGATGCGATCGATTTGTTCGCGAGTGCCGTTAGCCAGCATGTCGTTCATGACGGTCGGTGATATCTGCCAAGACACGCCGAACCTGTCCTTGAGCCAGCCGCATTGTTCTGATTCCGGTACCGCGGTGAGTCTTTCCCAGTAGTAGTCGACCTCGTCCTGGTCGTCGCAGTTGACGAGCAGCGACACCGCTTCGTTGAAGGTGAAATCCTGCTCGGCTGCGGAGTCCATGGCAGCGAACCACTGGTTCGCCAGCATGAAATCGGCGAACATCAGCGAGCCTTCGTTGGCCGGACCGGTCTGTTCGGTGTATCGCGCCACTGTGCCGCGCTTCGAATCCGCGAAGACTTCGGTGTAGAAGTGGATCGCGGCTTCAGCTTGGTTGGTGTGTTCGCCGCCGAACATCAGTGATGGCAGGATGAACGGCCGCGGTTCGCCCGCAGGATCGGTCAAGATCAGCTGCCATGACACGCCGAACCGATCCTGGACCCAGCCGTAGCGCTCGCTGAACGGGTACTCCCCGAGCGGCATCAGCGTTTCGCCACCCCCGGCCAGTTCTTCCCAGAGCTCGTCGAGATGCTGTCGAGCATGACCGTCGGTGCTCGGGTCGAAGTTGACCATGAACGATATCGACGAATTGATCGTGAAGATCGGTCCGGCGCTGATGGCGATGAAGTCGTGCCCGTGCAGGTTGAACGACACAACATCGCTGTCGCCACCGGGTGTGTCCTTCAGCGTTGCGGTGGCGGTGAGGCTCGAGCGGGGGAACACGCTGACATAGAAGTCAGCAGCTTCCTTCGCCTCTTTGTCGAACCAAAGGTGCGGAACGATTTTCTGCATTCGATACTCCCTCTTCGCTATTCCTCGGTGAGGTTCGGAAGTGCAGGGCGCGCCCCGGGGCGAGCCATGACCTCGCGGCGCCCTCGCGTGTCAGAACCCTGATGGGTAGACCGACGGGATGCCAGGAACTCATCGCACAAGATTGGTGTCCTATAGCGCCGTACTCTCGCCGGAGTCAGGCGTGGCCGCCACCGTACCGACCCCCCGCGGCTCGACGGCTCAAGCATCATGGTGATGCAGTTAGCAACACATCATGATGCGCGACGCGGGCTAGAATGGGCTTCATGCGTACGACGGTGGTGATTGACAGCGACGTTGCCGCTGAGATCGAGCGTCTTCGTCGGGAAGGGATGGGCCTCAGTGAGGCCCTGAATCTACTGGCCCGACGAGGGATGTCCCGGTCGCCGGCATCCAAGCCCGCCAAGTACAGGCATCGGACCTCGCGTATCGGCCTGAAGGTCGACGTCACGAACATCGCCGATGTGCTCGATTTGCTCGACGATGATCGTTGACGCAAACCTACTGCTGTATGCGGTGGACGAGGGCAGCGCGCACAATGCCACTGCCGCGGCGTGGCTGCAAGAAGTCCTCGAAGGCGACAGTCGAGTTGGCTTACCCTGGCAAACGCTCGGCGCCTTCGTCCGCATAGCTACCCATCCGAGAGTCGTAGAGAATCCCTTATCGGGTTCGAACGCTTGGAGGTACGTGACGGAGTGGCTTGCGGTGCCGGTGGTGTGGATCCCGCCCGCGACCGAGGCTACGGCCGCGGTCTACACCAGGCTGTGTGAGCAGGTCGATATCACGGGTAATCTCGTGCCAGATGCGCAACTGGCCGCTCTGGCGATTGAATTCGGAGTCGAATTAGCCTCTGCTGACACCGATTTCATGCGCTTTCCCGGCCTACGCTGGATCAACCCGCTGAGCGCGTAGCCTTACACCGCTTAAACGGCCCCGGTTCGACGGGCGGGCCAGTAATCCCATCGATGCACTTGGAAACGACTTCGAGCCAACACTGGCCGCGTGAACCTGGGCGAGGCCATTGTTGACTTAGCAAAGTCCCTATCCGGGCTGGTGTCGCGCTGCGCGACACCGGGATCGCGTTGCCTTTGTCGTGGTCGGGGCGGTGCAGATAGGCGACCAACATGATCTGGTCACCGACCCGAGAACTGCATCTCATCACGTGAACCTTGTCGTTGGGCGCCTCAATCACATGCGCCGGGTGCGGCCCGATCTGAGCGGTCGCCGCGTGGTAGGTATCGGCGCCGATGGTGTGGTATCGCGACGAACTTCATGATCGCTGACGATGGAGTTCGTCGACCAATATCCTGCTTTACGCATACGACGCTGCGGCCGGTGAGATGCACGAGACGGCAGGTCATCGAGGGGGTACGGCTCAGCAATCCGGTTACGCGCTGATGAGACGACTCACGGGTGTCCGATTTTCCGTGAGAAGCCGCTGCAATCACGAACAACAAGTGCATGGTCACCGTCTTCGGCCGCACTCATTGCGTACCGAACCCCGATGGCAGCGACCGGTTGCATGCGAGCGGCGGATGGAAAGGACCGGTAGGACGAGTAGACATCGTCGGTGTCAGTTCGTAGCCTTTCCCGGGACATCACCAGCGGGCCGAGATCGGCCTCGAACCAAGGATCGTGACAATCCGCGTGACCGGGATACGCCACTCGCTCCGACGAACGGTGTGCGGCTGTACAACCGCGGTCCTGGCGCTGGCCATGTCAATAAGCGCCGTCGGCGCGGACCCGTCGGCTGACGCGTTGTCCCGGCTCGACGAGTTGTCCCGGCAGGCGGTGCAGAGTCGGGAGGCCGTCACGGCGGCTCAGCGCGATGTCGACGCCAAACTGGCCGAGCAAGCAGCGGCCGCCGACCGCCACCGCACCGACCTGGCTGTCTTGGAGGCCGCGAATTCCCGGTTGAAGCCCTATCAGGCCGCTGTCGACAGGATCGCGGCGATGGACTACATGAGTGGGCGCGACGGTCAGATGGCGGCGCTGCTGACGGCGTCCTCACCGCAGCAGCTGATCGACAGCCTGTCGCTGCAGCGGGTGGTCGGCACCACGACGGCCGATCAGTTGGCCGCTTTTCACTCGGCACGGGACCGCGCGGCCACCACCGCCCGGGCGTCAGAGAAATCGGCCGAAGAGGCCCGAACCACCGCGGAGTCCGCCGCCGCCGTGCGCGCAGAACTGCAGGCCAAATTGAGTGAGCTGCTGCGTCAGATCGCCGCCGCGGAGGCCCAGTACGCGGCACTGGCGCCGCAGCAGCGGGCGATCGTCGACAACGCGCCCCCGCCGAGTGCGCCCGCTCCGGCGGACCCGGCGATCGTCGCGATGCCGGGGCCGCCTCCTCCAGCAGACCTCGGCCCGAGCCTTGCAGCCGTGCGCGCCGATATCCCCGAGGCGCTGCCCATAGGCGTGGCATCGGAGGCCGGGTTACAGCCCAACACCGTCGTGGCCGCACGCGCTGTCAGTCACCGGTTCCCTCAGATTGCCGACATCGACGGGGTTCGCCCGGATTCCAAGCCGTGGCATCCCAGCGGGCTGGCCATCGACATCATGATTCCCAACCCCGAAAGCCCCGCGGGCATCGCGCTCGGTGACCAGATTCTCGCGTTCGCGATGAGCAATGCGGGCCGATTCGGACTACAGGACGTGATCTGGCGCGGCACGTATTACACACCGGCCGGTCCGCAGGCATCGGGTTACGGCCACTACGACCACGTGCACATCACCGTGACACCACGTCGCTGACGGACTACGGATGCAGGTTCCACTGGCCGCAGTCCTGGGCCAGCACGTCGTTGACGTCGACGCGGATGCCGCCGACCACCGGTCCTGGGTTCGAGGCAGTGTCGATGATGCGCTGGTAGAGCACCGCGCCAGGGTATATCTGACCGTTGGACCAGGACCGGGTCTGCCAGGCCCACACCTTGCCGGGCGAGCTTGACCTGCCGATGACGCCGTCGGCGGCGGCCCACTGACACGTGCGGATACCGCCGTAGACCCCGGTGCGCAGGACGCCGATCACCGAATTGATCCCGCGAAACCAGGGCAGCGCGACGTTGTTCCACGTCTCGCGGTCGATGTCGTCGTCGACGCTGAAGAATATGGGTGCGCTCTTGCCACCACCAGCGGCGGTGTGCAACTGCCAAGCCGTGCGCGCGTCGGTGACGCCCCCGGCGTACCCGCGGGTGAAGTCCGACGGTGCCGTCCCGCCCGGCTTGCCGTATTGGTAGTTGCTGACAATCACCAGACCGGCGGCGGTCAGCGACTTCGCATAGGGCAGGGTGATCGGTTTGGCCCCAAAAGATGAGCCAGGCCGCGACGTCGAGACGTAGTTGATCACCCCGGCGTGGCCGGCGGCTCGGATGTCCTGTGCCGGGATCTGGCGCATGGCGTAGTCGATCAGCGTGGGAGCGGCGGCGGTCGCTGCGGGCGCACGGGCACCGGCTATGGCGCCGAGTCCGGCCAGCGCCGACGCACCGACGGCGTAGCGCAGCGCGTCACGCCGCGAAATTGGGCGCGAACGGCGGCCGCTCGTAGTCCACGGCGTTTCTCGCACCTGGGGAAGTTAACAAAGTGACAGCTGTTAACAACGTAGCCGCGCCGCCGGGGGAGCGCTTCGGTGTGAATCTAGTTGAGCCTGGGCAAATGCGGCTGGAAGGTGGTGCGACGCGAGTTAGCTCGCGCCTGCTGCGATCACCTGGTCCACCTCGACGGCCCGGCTGGCCATCTCGGCGTGTGCCTTGTCGAGCGCTTCGGCCTGATCTTCGTCGGCCTTCATCAGCGCTTCGATGTCGAAGGCGGCCATGTCGAGAACACCCATGTCTCTGAAGGCCTTCTGCACCTTGTCGCCCCACAACCCGATGTCCTTGACGATCGGCACGATGCGACTGAACAGGTGGGAGCGGAACTGGATCATCATCGGCGCCGTGTCCACCCACTCGGCGCACGCTTGGACGTCGAGGCCGAGGGTCTCGAAAACCTCCTCGCCGCGGAACCGGTCGCGCATCAGGTAGCAGGCCTCCACGACGAACTCCTCACGCTCGTCCCGCTCGGCTTCAGTCAGCGCGGAGTAGTAGTCCTTCAACGAGATTCGGCCGAAAGCGACGTGCCGGGCCTCGTCCTGCATGACATATGCCAGCAGTTGTTTGGCCAGTGAGTCAGGCTGCGCCAGGTCACGCTGAACCCCGAAGGCGGCGAGCGCGAGCCCCTCGATAAGCACCTGCATGCCGAGATAAGGCATGTCCCAACGCGAGTCGCGCAGAGTGTCCTCCAGCAGCGCGGTCAGGTTCTTGTTGATCGGGTAGACCAGGCCGACCTTCTCCTGCAGGAATCGCGAGAACGCCTCGACGTGCCGGGCTTCGTCCATGGTCTGAGTGGCCGCGTAGAACTTCGCGTCCAGATCCGGGACCACCTCGACGATCTTGGCCGCGCACACCATCGCCCCCTGCTCACCGTGCAGGAACTGCGAGAATTGCCAGGCCTGCGAGTGCCGGCGCATCTCGGCGCGACGTGAATCGTCTGCTGCCTCCCACATCGGGCTGCCGAACAGCGGATGGAACTCGTCGGGCAGCCCGATCGGGTTCATCGGGTCGACGTCCTGCGCCCAGTCGATGCGCGACTGGGCATCCCACTGCTTGTCCTTCCCCTTTTGGTACAGGGAAAGAAGCCGGGCACGTCCCTCGTCGTATTCCCACGTAAAGCGCGCGTCGCCGGCGCTCGGAACCTCCCACGAGTAGGGCTCGGGCACGTCCGTGTACTTATCTCTGGTGCTCATGCGCTGTCACCCCTTCGCGCGGTGCGACCGAATGGTCATATGACGCGGATCACAATCGTTTCAGCCTTGGACGGGGCCGTCAAGCCAGGTGGGCAGGCTACTTGCTTAGGCCGGCGGTCGCGAAACTGTGGCTTGCCGACTGAGGCAGGTTGTCGGACCCCTTCGCCAGACTTCGGTTCATGAGTAGACGCAACCGCGAGAAGCGGGCCGCCAAGCAGAAGAACCGGCGGCGGGCGTCCGCCGAGCGAGAACGCGTGGATTCAGGCTTGGGCCAGGACCGGGCGCTGCTCCTCGAATCGCTCGTGCTGGCGTTGAGTACGGCCGCGTCGCGTCCCGGCGACCACGCGGCGCGGTACGCCGCTGAAATCCTCGGGCAGTACGGAGCCTTCGCACGCGATCTCGACAGCGCGGCAGACCTCGCCGTGCACGAGGCCATCAGAGCGGCGTGGGCTCACGGCTGGTCGCCAACCGACTTGCACGAGGCTGCCCGTCGCAAGTTGAAGTCGGCCGACGGCCGATATCTCGACGAGGCCATCCTCGTCGAGTCCCAGGCGTATGCGGTCGCGTCACTGCACCCGCGGTGGCGCGCCGATCTCGCCGATATTTCGACCGCCGCCGGTCCCGCAGGACCGGCGCCGCAGATGTGGCGTTGGGCGGCCTCGAACGGCGTCGACCGGCGCGAAGCCCTCGCCGTCGTGGTACGAGTACTGAATCTGCTCGGCAGACTTCCAGCCCTTGAAGCGCTGCTACCGCCGCCCGGCACTTACCGCTACACCCCATCGACGGTGAGCGACGTCGACGAGAAGGCGCTCGCCAAGGTGCGGGCCCTGCTCGCTAAGGCCGAGGCCACCGAATTCGCCGAGGAAGCGGAGGCGCTTTCCGCCAAGGCGCAGGAACTGATGAGCAGGTATTCGCTACAGGAAGCAGTTGCCGACCACGAGCGCGGCCGGACGCCGGTGGCGCTCGCTCGACGGATCTGGATCGAGAATCCGTATGCCGCGCCCAAGGTGCTGCTCGTGCAAGCGGTAAGCAGTGCCAATCGGTGCCGCGCGGTATGGACGGAGAACCTCGGAGTCGTCACCGTCGTCGGCTCCGACACCGATCTCAACCTGGTCGAACTGCTCACGACCTCGCTTCTGCTGCAAGCCAATCGGGCCATGCTCGGCGCTGGACGGCGAAACGGCAGCGGTGCGCAGACGCGGACCAGATCGTTTCGTCAATCGTTTCTCGTCGCGTACGCGCAGCGCATCGGCGAACGGCTCGACAGCACCAGCACATCGGTCACAGAAGAGATCAAGCAGGACGCCCGACTGCTTCCGGCGCTGGCGGCCAGTAGCCGGGCGGTCGATGAACTCGTCAATAAGCTGTTCCCGTCGATGACGGCCCGCTCGGTGACAGTGTCCAGCGGCGCGGGCTGGGGCGCCGGGCGCGCAGCGGCCGATATGGCGGTGCTCGACGTGCGGGGATCGATCGCGGGCTAGCCCGAGACAGTGCTCTGAGAGGATTTCTTCGAACTTCGCTGCAGAGGCACCGACTAACGCTCCACCCTGGTGCTCATCGGGCTCGGCCAGACAGTCGTCGCGTCTCCGTCTTGAGTTCCGCATAGGCCCTGCCGGTCTGTTCTGCGAGGGCATGGACGTCGCCGATCGCGGCGGTATTGGCGATGAAACCGAAATCGATGTGATCGCAGTAGGAGGTGAAGGTTACATTCAGGCCGATCGAGGCGGCCATCGCGGACACCGGGAACATCCCGATCAGTTGTGCGCCGTTGAGGTAACGAGTCTTCTTGGGGCCCGCGACATTTGAGATCACCAGATTGCATGCTGGGTGGCCGACGCGCTCCAGGTGGGTGGTAGCGCCCGCTCCCGCCAGAGCGAGCAGGACGACTCCATAGGTCATCGCCGCGTCCGTCGACATCGCGCCGAGTTCCGTCTTCGCCGTGGTGACCGAGCGGACCACCTGCCGCAGCCTTTCGGTAATCGGTGCCGCCGGCTCGCCGAGACGCGCGAAAATCGCCGAGACGCGTGTGCCCACCGCACTATCGCCTTCGCCGCGCAGCGAGACCGGACACATAGCGATGAACTCGTGCGCGTAGGGCTGGCCCGCCTCGTGCAGATAGGCGTGCAGACCGTGGTCGATGATCGTGGCTGCGACATCGTTGAGCGTGGCTCCGTGTTGGCGGCCGATCTGGTGCATCTCCTCCCACGGCAGCGCCAAGGTGGCGAAACCGCGCGCCTGTGCGGGCGGCGCATTGGTGGGGGCACGGCGGGCCACGAATGGCAGACTTCCCTCCAAATGCGATCCGAACGCTGCGCTCAGAGCCTTGCGCAACGCTCCGAGCGAGATCTGGTTGACCGCAGCGACTTGGACGACGGCCGCGTGAATCGCATCGGTGAGCCGGCGCAGCGCGGGTGAGGGCGTTTTGGGCTCCGGCTTCGGGGGCGGCAGTGCAAATGCCGGTACCGGGATGGAGGGTTCGTCCGACAGGCTGAGCCCCGCGTATAACTTCTTCAGCCCGGACACCCCGTCGATGATGCTGTGGTGGGTCTTGGTGTAAATCGCGAACCTGCCGCCGGGCACCCCGTCGATCACCCAACACCGGAACAGCGGACGATGGCGGTCGAGCATCGGCTCATGCAGGTCCGCGACGAGCCGCAGCAGATCTTCGTAAGAACTTTGAGCCGGCAGTGACAGGTGCTGAACGTGGTAATACGGATCCCAGGCGTCGGCTTCACGGAAGTGCGGTGCGCCCGCGCCGATGACTTCCGGCACATAATTGAACGGCGGCAGCGGCCGGTAGCTGCGGTAAGCCCGCACGATCTCGCGCACCAGTGATCCACGCCCGCGGGGCTTCTTGAACAGCAGCATCGCTCCGACATGCGTCGCCCCTCCGGGCGACTCGATCAACAGCCATCCCAAATCCAGCGGAGGAATCGCTGTGTTCATAGCGGCCTTCCTCTCCAGAGTGTGGCAGTCGCGAGTGTGCACCTGCGGGCCGGATGCGCGCAGGTGATTGCCGCGTTTACCGACCACCTCGTCGTCACGTCACGACTCGCGGCGCTCCTCGGATACTGCCCGCGTGGGGACGCAGCCGTTGCCGGTCGATGTCAGCACCTCGGGCCAGCGCTTCGCGCCGCCAGCGAGAGGCAATATTTCGTTGTCCGGCAACGGTTCCGACACCTTCAGCGGCCCAGCCCAGCCAGGAAGCGTTGCACCTCGTCGACCGAATCGAGCACGAACTGCGCTGCCGTTTCCCGATCGCTCACCTCCGGATCGTCGGCCCGGCCGACGAAGATCCCGATCCCGCGATCCTGCAATGCACGGAACGCGTCTTCGTCGGTGATGTCGTCGCCGAGATAGAGCGGGATCACGTCGTCGCTGCCGAGCCCGAGCACATCGATGAGATGCAGCACCGCCTTGCCCTTGTCCCAGTCGACGTTCGGCTTGATCTCGTAAACCATCTTTCCGGGTGTGAGCGCGACCTCGTCGGGGTGTTCGGCGAGCAGCCTGTGCACGCTATCGGCGATGCGGTCGCGATCCTGGGGGGCAACTTGCCGATAGTGCACCGCGACCGACGCCCGTTTGGGTTCGATCCGAACTCCGGGTATTGAGCCGACGTCGGCACGAAGCCGGTCGGTCACCTTGGTGATGAGATCGAGATACCCGGAGACGCGGTCGTCGGTGATCGAGCCTTGTTGCGGGGTCCAGATGTCGAAGCCGTGGCTTCCCGCGACGACCAGATCATCGACGCCCATCAGCTGCTGCGCCACTGCGCGGTCCCGGCCGGTGATGATGCAGACCGGGCAGCGGGCCGCCAACTCCCGCACCGTCCTCCGCATGTCCTCCGACATCAAAGCGTCCTCGGGCCGATCCACGATCGGGGTCAGCACCCCGTCGTAGTCGAGGAAGACCGCAGGCTTGCGGCCCGCCAACCGCCGCTGCACCGTCTCCTCCTCGCCGACCGCTGAGCGCAGATCGCTCACCCTGCTGGTACTCACCCGCAGACCTCCTCCAGAATCCGGGACCCGCCGATGCGAGAAAGAGCACAGATCGCCACCGCACGGTGACTTGATGTTACTAGGGGGCACAGATATATTTACTGCAACCGTTAGACACAGATACCTGGGAGGGGCCATGGCCCAAGGCCTGACCGACGCTCAACTACTCCATGAGCTGGAGCCCGTCGCCGAGCGACTGCTCAACCGGCATATCTCGATGTTCAAGGAGTGGCGTCCGCACGACTACATCCCCTGGTCGGACGGCAAGAACTACTACGCCCTCGGCGGCCAGGACTGGGATCCCGAACAGTGCCAGTTGTCCGAGGTCGCCCAGGTGGCGATGGTGCAGAACCTGCTCACCGAGGACAACCTGCCGTCCTACCACCGCGAAATCGCGATGAACTTCAGCATGGACGGCGCCTGGGGCCAGTGGGTCAATCGCTGGACCGCCGAGGAGAACCGGCACAGTGTCGCGCTGCGTGACTACCTCGTCGTGACCCGTTCGGTCGATCCGGTTCAGCTCGAGCAGTTGCGTCTCGAGCAGGTCACCCGCGGTTTCTCGCCCGGCCAGAACCAGCAGGGCGACCTGTTCGCCGAGAGCCTGTTCGACTCCGTCGTCTACGTCTCGTTCCAGGAGCTGGCCACCCGCGTCTCACACCGCAACACGGGCAAGGCCTGCAACGAAACGATCGCCGACAAACTGCTGCAACGGGTTTCGCACGACGAGAACCTGCACATGATCTTCTACCGCGACATCACCGAAGCCGGTCTCGAGATCGCGCCCAACCAAGCCATGGCGTCGGTGCATCGGGTGCTGCGCAACTTCAAGATGCCCGGCTACACCGTTCCGGAGTTCCGCCGCAAGGCCGTGATCATCGCGGTCGGCGGCGTCTACGATCCGCGTATCCACCTCGACGACGTGGTGATGCCGGTGCTCAAGAAGTGGCGCATCTTCGAACGCGACGACTTCACCGGCGAGGCCGCCCGGATGCGCGACGACCTCGGTGTGCTCGTCGAGGAACTCGAGGAGGCCTCACAGAAGTTCGAGGAGTCCAAGCAGCGTCGCCTCGAGCGCGAAGCCCGCAAGGCCGAGAAGCTCACCGCCAAGGCGCTGAGCGCGTCCGCCTGACGGAGTTGGCAGTCACGGCGCAAGGAAACGAATCCGCGTTCTACTGTGGATGCGCGCCAAAGGCGCTGGCACGCAGACACAGGAGGCACCGTTGAGCGAGCACGAAGTACGGATGATCGTCTTGTCGACCGACGACTTGGATGAGTCGATCCGGTTCTACAGCGAGACCCTGGGGATGCCGGTGAAGTTCCGCGACGGAACCCATTTCGCGGCGCTCGACGGTGGCGCTGTCACACTCGCACTGGCCACCGCGGTGGATCACCCCATACACGGGCAGGTCGTCGTGGGTATCAAGACCGATGATGTCGACGCCGCGGCGAAGGCGGTCGAGGCCAGCGGCGGCGGCATCGTGAAAGGCCCCTACGACGACGCGCACGAACGCCGCGCTGTGGTGTACGACAACAAAGGCAACGGCTTGGTTTTCTATCGTCCGTTGAACCGGTGAAAGTCGCGCGGCCACACCACGATCTCGACTGACGTTTCTGCCACCGCGCCGTGAGTGG
Organism: Mycolicibacterium sp. ND9-15; assembly: GCF_035918395.1. Taxonomy (NCBI): domain Bacteria; kingdom Bacillati; phylum Actinomycetota; class Actinomycetes; order Mycobacteriales; family Mycobacteriaceae; genus Mycobacterium; species Mycobacterium jinjuense. The sequence continues at coordinate 2,318,113 of NZ_CP142362.1, read as the reverse complement.
CTGGTGTGACCGCGGCCGACCGAGTAGCAATTCCTTATGGGTGACTACTGGTTGAGCCTGGCCTTGGTCGGGGCACTGATGTTGGTCAACGCGGTCTTCGCGGGCAGTGAGATGGCCCTGATCTCACTTCGAGAGGGACAGCTTCGGCAGTTGGAGCGCCGCGGTACCCGCACGGCACGCACGCTGGTGCCGCTCGCCCGCGACCCTAACCGGTTTCTGGCCACCATCCAGCTCGGTATCACGCTGTCGGGGTACCTGGCTTCGGCGGCTGCGGCCGTTACGCTGGCCCAGCCGTTGGTGCCGGCATTGGGATTCCTCGGTACCGCCGCCCGCGCCGTGGCGGTGGCGCTGGTCACCGTCGTCCTCGCATTCGTCACCCTGGTGATCGGGGAGCTGGCACCCAAACGGCTGGCCATGCAGCATGCGCTGCGGTGGGCCATGCTGATCGCCCGCCCACTCGACCTGCTGGCCACCATTTCCCGGCCGGCGGTTTGGCTGCTGGGCAAGGCCACCGACGTCGTCGTGCGGCTGCTCGGTGGTGACCCGAACCTCGGTCAGCAGCCACCGACTCCGGAGGAGCTGCGGGACCTCGTCGCCGGTCATCGCGGCTTGACCGTCGAACAGCGCATGATCATTACTGGCGCGCTGGAGATCAACGAACGCGTGCTGCGCGAAGTCGTCGTGCCCCGCCGGTCGGTGTTGATGCTGGAGGCGGACATGCCGGTCGAGCAGGCCCGGACGACGCTGGCCGACAGCGGGCATACCCGTGCACCTGTGGTGGAGGCTCGTAACCTCGACGACGTCGTCGGCGTGGTGCATCTGCGGGACCTGCTCGGCGAAGATCACCTCGTCGCCGACGCTGCCCGGCCGGTCGTCCAGTTTCCCGATAGCCTACGTGTCTCAGAAGCGCTGCGCCGCTTCAAATCTGACCGGGAGCAGTTCGCCGTCGTCATCGACGAACACGGCGGCTCTCAGGGCATCGTCACACTCGAGGACCTACTGGAGGAGATGGTCGGTGAGATCTACGACGAAGCCGACACCGACGTCCAGGCGGTGCGCAATCTGGCCGACGGGAGCATGCTTGTGCCCGGCACCTTTCCCATTCACGACCTGCCCGACATCGGCGTCGACGTCCGCGACGCCCCCGATGCTGACTACACGACGATCGCCGGCCTGGTGCTGGTTCTCCTCGGCCGCATCCCCACCGTGCCGGGCGACCGCGTCGACCTCAGCAGGTGGACGGTGGAGGTGACAGCGACGGAACAGAACGCCATCACGGAGGTGCGCCTCAGGCCGCGCGGCAAGCCGGCAGTCGAGACCGAACCCTGACGCGTGCCGTGCCTACCTGACACCAATGGGAATGCGTCTGCGGTGCCGTGCGCGCAGGATCAGCTTGCGCAGTTCGTCGAACCAGAGCACTGACGATGCCATCGCGACCGCCACGCCCCAATGGGTGATGTCCAGCGGCGCTGTACCGAAAGCGGTTTGCAGAAGCGGCATTTGGACCACCGCGATCTGCAAGACGACACCGAGGGCCAGCGACGCCCACAGCCAACCGTTGCTGAACAGGTGCCGGAACGCGCTGCTTGTCTCCGAGCGCGAGTTGAAGGCGTTGAAGAACTGGGCGAACACCAGCGTGGTGAACCCCGCGGTGCGCGCCACGTCCAACGAGTCCGATCCCTCGATGAGACCGCCCGGCAGAAAGATGTCCATCGCCAACAGGGTGGCCGCTCCCATGACCAAGCCGATGGACAAGATGCCCCGCCACATTTCGCGGTCGATGAGCCGATCGGTCGGCCGCCGCGGCGGCCGGTCCATCACGTCGTCGATCTCCGGGTCCACGCCCATGGCGAGGGCGGGACCGGCGTCGGTGACGAGATTGATCCACAGGATCTGAGTGGCCAGCAACGGCAGCACGATGCCGTCTCCCGAGCCGGCGGTCAGGCCGATGGCGCCGGCCAACACCACACCGAAGAACACCGTGAAGACTTCGCCGATGTTCGACGACAGCAGATAGCGCAGGAACTTCTTGATGTTGTCGAAGATGACCCGGCCCTGGCGCACCGCCGAGACGATGGTGGCGAAGTTGTCGTCGGCGAGGATCATCTTCGCGGCTTCCTTGGTCACCTGTGTTCCGGTGATCCCCATCGCCACACCGATGTCGGCCGACTTCAGCGCCGGAGCGTCGTTGACGCCGTCGCCGGTCATCGCGACGACCTCGCCCTGGGCCTGCAGCGCGTCGACGATCTGGAGTTTGTTTCGCGGGGCGACGCGGGCGTAGACCGACGTCGTGGCCGTCACCTCACGCAGTCGGTCGTCGGACAGCGAACCGAGTTCGACGCCGGTTACCGCCTTGGACCCCGACCCGACGATGCCGAGGTCCTCGGCGATGCGCACCGCGGTGCCGGGGTGATCGCCGGTGATCATCATGACCCGAACGCCCGCCCGGTGGGCCTCGGCAACGGCATCGGCCACCTCGGGTCGGGGTGGGTCGATGATGCCGACGACGCCGACGTAGACGAGGTCGTGTTCGTCGTCTTCGTCCAGCCGATCGGGCGTGCCCGCCTCGTCGACCCAGCGATAGGCCACCCCGAGCGTGCGGAACGCCTGCGCGGACAGCTCTTCCACGGCGGCCAGCGCGGCCGCGCGCCGGTCGGCGTCGAGCGGTTGCACCTGCTCACCAACCTGCACCGCGACACAGCACGACAGCAGCACATCGGGTGCGCCCTTGGCCATCACCGCGGCGCCATCACCCTCACCGGCGACCAACGTGGACATCATTTTTCGTTCGGAGGTGAACGGCACCTCGGCGTGGCGCTCGAAGTGCTGCGCACGGTCGACGGCGCCCTCGAGCTTGTGGGCGGCCACCAGAAACGCCGCCTCGGTCGGATCGCCCTGGATCTCCCAGTCGCCGTCACGGAATGTCAGCTGTGCGTTGTTGGCCAGGCACCCGCCCGTGAGCACCATGCGCGCCTCGCGGGTGAGCGCCGGATCGGACAACTCCTGCCCGTCGGCCAGCGCGGTGCCCTCCGGGCGGTACCCCACGCCGGTCAGTTCGACCTCGCCCGAGGCAGTGCGGATGCGCTGGATCGTCATCTCGCTTTTCGTCAGTGTGCCGGTCTTGTCCGAGGCAATGACGGTGGCCGAACCCAGCGTCTCCACCGAATGCAGCTTCTTGACGACCGCGTTGCGCCGGGCCATTCGCTGCACGCCGATGGCCAGCACGACGGACAGAATGGCGGGCAACCCCTCGGGCACCGCCGCCACCGCGAGCGACACCCCCAGCAGCAATACGGTGACGAAACCGCTCGCCGTGGACACCTCGTTGACCAGTGCGGTCACGACCATGACCACCACGGCGATGGCGATGACCGTGATTCCGAGCAGCTTGCTGACCCAGGCGAGCTCCTTTTCCAGGGTGCTCGGTTCCTCTTCGGTGGCCTCGAGCATCTCGGCGATCGAACCCATCTCGGTGTCCATACCGATCGCGGTGACGACCGCCCGGCCTACCCCCTGGGCCACCGCGGTGCCCCGGAACACCATGTTTTTGCGGTCGCCGAGCGGGACACGCTCCGCCAAGGCGATGGCGTCCTTCGTCACCGACTCACTTTCCCCGGTCAGGGACGCCTCGGAGATGCGCAGCGCCGACGACGTCAGCAACCGGGCGTCGGCACCGACGGCGTCGCCCTCGTTGAGCACCAGGATGTCCCCGCGCACCAACTCCCTCGACGGCACCGTGTGCAACTCACCCTCACGCAACACCATCGACGTCGACTCGGTCATCGACTGCAGTGCCGCGACGGCCGTTTCAGCCTTGTTCTCCTCGACGAACCCGAGGATGCCGTTGAGCACCACGATCGCAGCGATGACGATGGCGTCGACCGGCGCGCCGGTGGCGCCCTCGGCCATCCAGGCCGCCACCGAGATCACCACCGCGACCAACAGCAGATAGATCAGCGGATCCTGGAATTGCGCAAGGATCTTTCGCCACACCGGCACCGGTGGCTCGGACCGCAACTCGTTGGGGCCATCGCGTTTCAGCCGACGGGCGGCCTCGGTCGACGACAACCCCACCGCCGGATCTACCGCGAAGTCGTGGGCGACGTCCGCGCCGTCTCGTATCGACGGATCGAGCGACGTATCGATGGGCACACCCACCTGAAGAATCATGCCCCATCACGGCGGCGAGCGAAGGCAGCCCATCCAGATGCGTGCAGGCGCGCGAAGACCGCAATCCCGTTGTGCTGCATGTTGAGCGAGGGTTCGGGGCATAAGCAGGCGATCAGTACCCGTGCGGGACCCAAGAATGGAAGGGTGGGCCGAATGACGAAGCGAACTCTGGCCGCGCTGGCTCCCGCCGCCGCCCTCGTCGGCGTCGCGCTGCAGGACCTCGCGCAAAAGGAGCACGCCCTCCGTCGCAACTTCCCGATCATCGCGCGGGCGAGGTACCTGCTGGAGTCGGTCGGCCCGGAATTGCGGCAGTACATCATCACCAGCAACGACGCCGAGCGGCCGTTCAGCCGCGACCAGCGGCGCTGGGTGTACACCTCGGCGAAGAAGGAGAACAACTACTTCGCGTTCGGAACGGACAACGACACCGAGAATGCCGCCTACCCGATCATCAAGCAGGCCACGTTCTCCGACGTCGTGCCCGCCTCGCCGATTCACGGGCACGACATCGAGGTGCCCGGTGCAAAAGTGCTCGGCGGCCCCCGCGGACGTCGGCATGCCTTCCGGCCGTCGTCTGTGGTCAACGTGTCGGCGATGTCGTTCGGCTCGCTCAGTCCCCAGGCGATCGAGGCGATCAACAAGGGCGCCAAGATCGCCGATTTCTGGCACAACACCGGCGAGGGCGGTCTGTCGGATCACCATCGCCAAGGTGGCGACTTGGTGTTCCAGGTCGGCACCGGCTACTTCGGTTGCCGCGACGAGCACGGCAGCTTCGATCTCGACCGGCTGATCGACGTCGTGGGCTCCGGCCCGGTCCGCGCCATCGAGTTCAAGCTGAGCCAGGGCGCCAAACCCGGCCTGGGGGGTCATCTGCCGGGCGCGAAGGTGAACGCGGAGATCGCCCGGATCCGTGGCGTCGAGCAGGGCAAGGACGTCGCGAGCCCGTCCCGGCACACCGCGTTCCGCAACGTCGACGAGATGCTCGACGTCATCGAGCGCGTTGCCGATGCCACGGGTTTGCCCGTCGGCATCAAGTCGGCGGTGGGGGAGATGGGCTTCTGGCAGGAACTGGCCGACCGGATGGCCGACGGGCAACGCGGCGTGGACTTCATCACGATCGACGGGGGCGAAGGCGGCACCGGCGCCGCCCCGCTCGTCTTCGCCGACCACGTGTCGTTCCCGTTCCGGGTCGGCTTCGCCCGGGTGTACGGGCTGTTCGCTTCGGCGGGTTTGACCGACCGGGTCACGTGGGTCGGGTCGGGCAAGCTCGGGCTGCCCGCCAATGCGATCGTGGCGTTCGCCCTGGGCGTCGACCTCATCAACGTGGCGCGGGAGGCGATGCTGGCCATCGGCTGCATTCAGGCGCAGAAGTGCCACACCGATCGCTGTCCGACCGGTATCGCGACGCAGAACGCGTGGCTGGCACGGGGATTGGATCCGGAGCAGAAGTCGCACCGGCTGGCCAACTACGTCCTGACGTTGCGCCGCGATCTGCTGAAGGTCTCCGAGGCGGCCGGGGTTCGTCACCCGGCCATGCTGGGCCCGGAGGACGTCGAGATCCTCGACGGCGACCGCGGGCACCGAACGCTCGGCGAGGTGTACGGCTACCAGCCAGGGTGGGGGACCCCCGGCCCGGAGATCGTCGGCGACATCGACGCGTACATGTCGCGATACGACGATCGGCCCGGGACCGACGAGGTCGTTGAGCACGCGCCGCTGAAACTGGCGACTGAGCCGAATCAGGCGACGGAATAGGTTGAGCCGGAAGGGGTTAACAATCAATCCGCCGAGGTGTGGTACCCAAGGCTGGGCAGCAGGACGTCGTCGACCATGATCCGGACCGTCTCCTCGGTCGGCGGCCGCGCGGAGACGAGGGCACGGAACACGAGGTAGCCCGGCAGCAGGTCGTAGATTTCGTCGTTGATTCGCGCTTCATCGATCTCGCCGCGCGCGACGGCGTCGGCAAGGACCTGATCGATCACGAGCTTGCGCTGATGAACGAACTCGTCCTGCATCGCCTGCTTCAATCCCGGGTTGTGCGACATCTCGTTGAGAACGGCTCGCATGGTGCTGCCGTGCTCACACGCCTGCCGGCACACCGAGGCGCCGAGCGCGAGCAGATCGTTTCGCAGGGAGCCGGTGTTCGGGGGGACAGCGGTGACAGAGGTGCCTTCGATGAAGGCGGCAAGCACCAGGTCCGCCTTCGATGGCCATCGTCGATACACCGTCGCCTTGCTGGCCTTCGCTTGCGTCGCAACGGCTTCCACCGTCAAGCGGTCGTATCCGTGTTGCTGCAGTTGCTGCAGCGTGATCGCCAGCAGTTCGGCCTCCCGCGCGGTCCACCGCGACCCCGAGGGTTTCCCGGATTCAGACACTGTGCGCACTCCTCGAACTGCCGCACGTAACGGTTGCGGCCACCAGTACGGTACCGTACCGTCTTCAGACGGCCTATGCGCGCGCTCAAGCTGCCACGCCAGGCCCGACAAGTCGGCCGGAGAGCGAAAGGGCCTCGGGTGAGCGGTTTCTCGGTAGGCAAGGTGGTCCGTCGACGATGGATGATCGTGGTCGCCGTGATCGTCGTCGCGCTTGTCTCCTTCAGCATCCACCGGCTGCACGGGATTTTCGGATCCAACAACGTCGTGTCCCGTGCCGGCGCCGACGCTCTGGAAAACACCGGATTCAACCCCAAGCGCGTGCTGCTCGAAGTCTTCGGCACGCCCGGCTCCGTCGCCACCATCAACTACCTCGACATCGACGCCCAACCCCAACGCGTCGACGACACACCTCTGCCGTGGTCGCACGAGTTGACCACCGACGAGCCGACCCTTTTCGTCGACCTGCGCGCGCAAGGTGACGGGACGCTGATCGGCTGCCGCATCACTGTGAACGGAGTGGTGAAGGACGAAAGGTCCTCCGACGACGTGAACGGCTACATCTCGTGCCTGGACAAGACCGCATGAGCGTGGACCACGCCCAGGAATCGGTGCGCGCGTCCAGGCCGGCACGCCTCATCCGACGCCTGGCCTTACCGATCCTTTTGTTGTGGATCGCGGTGGCCGCGGTGACGAACACCGTCGCCCCCCAACTCGAAATCGTCGGAGCACAGCGGTCGGTGTCGCAGAATGCCGCCGACTCACCGTCGATCATGGCGATGCGTCATATCGGCGACGTCTTCGACGAGTTCGACTCCGACAGCGCGGCCATGATCGTGCTCGAGAGCGATCAGCCCCTGGGCGCCGAGGCGCACGAGTATTACGACGGACTGGTGCGCCGGTTGGCGGCCGACACCAAACATGTCGAGCACATTCAGGATTTCTGGGGTGATCCGTTGACGGCCGGCGGCTCGCAGAGCAAAGACGGCAAGGCTGCACTCGTGCAGCTGTACCTCGCGGGCAATCAGGGTGAGGCGCTGGCGAATCAGTCCGTCGATGCCGTTCGCGAGATCGTCAGGAACACGCCGCCGCCGGCCGGGCTGAACGTCTACGTCACCGGTGCGGCGCCGCTGATCACCGACAACTTCCAAGTGGGCAGCGCAGGCACGCACAAAGTCACCGGCATCACCTTCCTGGTGATCGCGGTGATGCTGCTCCTCGTCTACCGCTCCATCCCTACCACGCTGATCGTGCTCGTCACGGTGCTCGTCGAGCTCGCCGCAGCGCGCGGCGTCGTCTCGGTGCTCGCCAATTCCGGACTCATCGGCCTGACCACCTATGCGACGAATCTGTTGACGCTGCTTGCGATTGCGGCCGGTACCGACTACGCGATCTTCATCGTCGGCCGATACCACGAAGCACGCAACAAAGGCATGGACCGGATCACGGCCTACCACGACATGTTCCGCGGCACCGTGCACGTCATCGTCGGATCGGGGTTGACGATCGCCGGCGCCGTCGCCTGCCTCGCCTTCACCCGACTGCCGTACTTCCAGACACTGGGCATACCGGCCGCCATCGGCGTTCTGGTGACTTTGTCGGCCGCGCTGACGCTCGGCCCCGCCGTTCTCCTGATCGCCACCCGCATCGGGCTGATGGAACCGAAACGCAAGACGCGCGTGCGCGGATGGCGTCGGATCGGCACCTCGATCGTCCGGTGGCCGGGCCCCATCCTTGCTGTCTCCTGCCTGCTGGCACTGGTCGGCGTGCTGGCCCTGCCGGGTTATAAAACCAGCTACGACGCCCGCGACTATCTACCCGAATTCGCGCCGGCCGTGATCGGTTACGCGGCCGCCGAACAACACTTCTCCGAGGCGCGGCTCAATCCGGAACTGCTGATGATCGAGGCCGACCACGACATGCGCAATCCCGCCGACATGCTGACCTTGGAGCGCGTCGCCAAGAGCGTCCTGCACACCCGCGGCGTATCGCTGGTGCAGTCGATCACCCGACCGCTGGGAACACCGATCAGCCACAGCTCCATCCCCTTCCAGATCAGCGCGCAAAGCGCCAGCCAGATCATGAATCTCAGCTATCAGCAGGCGCGCGGCGCCGATCTGTTGAAGCAAGCCAACGAGATCAGCAACACCATCGACATCCTCAAGCAGCAGGTGGCGTTGCAGCAAGCCAGCGCCGCCGCCACGCACGAGCAGACCCAGGCCTTCCACGACACGGTAGAGATCGTCAACGACCTCCGCGACAAGCTGGCCGACTTCGACGACCAATTCCGGCCGATACGCAACTACTTCTACTGGGAGCCGCACTGTTTCGACATTCCCATGTGTGCGGCCCTGAGATCGGTGTTCGATTCTCTGGACGGAATCAGCCTTCTCGCCGACCAATTCGCCAGCATCACCGCGAGCCTCGACAAGTTGGACGCACTCCAACCGCAACTGTTGGCTCTTCTCCCTCCGCAGATCGCCATCCAGGAGCGCAACAGGGACCTCACCCTGTCCAATTACGCCACCACGACGGGAATCAACGCGCAGAGCGAAGAGGCGCTGCAGAATTCGACCGCAATGGGCCAGGCGTTCGACGCCGCCAAGAACGACGACTCGTTCTATCTACCCCCGGAAGCGTTTGACAACGCCGATTTCAAACGTGGCCTCAAGTTGTTCCTCTCGCCTGACGGCAAGGCCGCGCGCATGATCATCACCCACGACGGTAAGCCGGCGACACCCGAAGGCATTTCACACATCGACGGGATCAAGGAGTCCGCGTTCGATGCGATCAAAGCCACACCGCTGTCCGACGCCAAGATCTACGTGGCCGGCACCGCCTCGACCTACAAGGACATTCGGGACGGCGCCAAGTACGACCTGCTGATCGTGGCATTGGCCGCGATGGCGCTCATCCTGCTGATCATGATGTTCATCACCCGCAGCCTGGTGGCCGCCGTGGTGATCGTGGGTACCGTCGCGCTGTCGCTGGGTGCGTCATTCGGGGTGTCGGTTCTGGTGTGGCAGTATATTTTCGGGCTCCCGTTGTACTGGATCGTGCTTCCGCTCGCGATCATCCTGCTGCTCGCCGTCGGCGCGGATTACAACCTGTTGCTGATCTCGCGGTTCAAAGAGGAGATCGGCGCGGGGCTCAACACCGGCATCATCCGCGCGATGGCCGGAACCGGCAGCGTGGTCACGGCGGCGGGCCTCGTCTTTGCCGCGACGATGTCCTCGTTCATCTTCAGTGACCTCGTCGTGCTGGGCCAGATCGGCACCACGATCGGTCTCGGACTGCTGTTCGACACCTTGATCGTGCGGTCGTTCATGACACCGTCGATCGCGGCCCTGCTCGGCCGCTGGTTCTGGTGGCCGCTGAACATCCGGCCGCGACCGGCCAGCAGAATGCTGCGCCCGTACGGATCGCGCCCGGCCGTGCGAACATTGCTGCGTTCCGAAAGGCAGGTTCGCTAACACCGCGCGCGCGACGGTCGATAACCCCGGCATGACCTCGGTTCGCGCTTGCGGTGTGCTCGCCGTCGCGCTCACCGCACCCTGGCTGTGGTCGGCAACCGCCCATGCCGACGCCTTCGCGTACCTCGACCGAGTCCCCGTGGTGGCATCCCCGACGTGTGGCGGGAGCGTCAGCGCCGAGGCCCAGGTGACACCGGTACAGGTCGGTGATCGGGTCGAGGACGGGGTCCGCGTTGCAGTCCACTACGACGCCGGCATCTACGACGGTTCCTGTGCGCTCACCGCGACCGCGACCTGGGAGAACCTCGACACCGGCGCCTCGGGCGGCGGTGACATCACCGCGGTCTCGACAATCGACCGGCACTACGGTTTCATCGGGTACGCCAGCACCACATTCGAGACCGGAAGCGGCACTGTGGTCGTCACGCTCAGTTCGCATCCGGGTGCCGAGATGCGCATCACGACGTGAGATCACCTGCGCAATCCACGAAACCATTCTCGCTGAAGCTGCTTCGCCGAAGTTGGCGATCATCTTGTCGGTGCTCGGGGCCTCCAGCTCTCCGCGATGGCGGCCGATTCGTCGGCGCCTTCCTCGCCATGCCGACGGTTTCGATGGTCGCAGGTCGCAGGACGGTGCCCTGTGACAGCATCGAAACAGGAAGGAGGCACATGCCATGACGATCGATGACAACGGGCCCCGCCCCAACGCCTTCGACATCGAAACGGCCACCCGCCAGAACGAGAACTATCGGACGGTGGCCTGGACCGGGAAGTACCTCCAGGTCACCCTGATGTCCATTCCGGTTGGCGAGTCCATCGGCCTGGAAGTCCACCCCAATACCGATCAGTTCCTGCGTCTCGACGCCGGCCAGGGCAGGGCCGTCATGGGCCCAGCCAAGGACCGCCTCGATTTTCAGCGAGACGTCTCGGACGGTTGGTCCATTCAAGTTCCCGCCGGCACCTGGCACGACGTGATCAACACCGGTGACGAACCGCTGCGGGTCTACGTGATCTATGCCCCGGTGCATCACGCATCCGGCGTGGTCCAGCCGACAAGCGCCGAGGCCGCACGGGACGAATCGGCCGGCACCGACGAGCCCCCCGCCTGGACTGCTCAGCCCAAGGAAACGGCGCCCGATCAGCACGCCGGCTGACGTCTTTGTACGCCCGAGAGATCAGCTGACGCAATCGCCGCGGTCATCACCCACTCCGCCCGACCTGGGTGTCGATTTCGGGTGAGTTCGGATGATTCAGGACGACCCGTTCTGGTCATCCCCTTGGGGGGACGCGCTTTACTAGTGCGGCCCCCAACCATCGATGGAGGCTTCGTGGATCCAGATTTTCCGCTGTGGCTGCGGACCACCCACCTACTGAACTTCTTGCTCATGGGCATCCTGGTGCGCAGCGGGTGGGAGATCATCGCTTCGCTGCCACGCTTCTGGTGGCGCAACGACTGCAAGCCCGGCACCGAGTGGGTCAAGTTCACCCGACGCAAGCTCCCGACGCAGGAGGGGGTCTACACCTCGCTCATGGACGAGCGCACCGCGAGTCCGCTGCTGACCCTGCCAGGTCGGAAGAACGTCGGCCTGGGCCGGCACTGGCACGCCGTGGGGACGACCCTTTGGCTGCTCACCGGGATCGTGTACGTCGTCTTGCTGTTCGCGACCGGGCTGTGGCGGCGGATAATTCCGACCTCGTGGGACGTGTTCGGTGACGCGATGGAATCGCTGCGCATCTACCTCGGTTTCGGAATCCCCTCGATCGAGCATTTCCAGCCCTACGACGCCCTGCAGATGCTCGCCTACACCGGCGTCGTCTTCATTCTGGCGCCGGTGATGATCCTCACCGGGATCGCGATGTCGCCGGCCGTCCGGTCCCGCTTTCCGTGGTACGTCAAGGCGTGGGGCGGACACCAGGGGGCACGCTCCATCCACTTCATCGGCATGGTGCTGATGCTCGTGTTCGTCGTGATCCACGTCGGGCTGGTGTTCCTCGTGCACCCGGAGTACAACCTGCCCCACATGGTCTTCGGCGTCACCGATCCGTCGCGCTACGCGCAGGCCTTCACCATCGCCATCGCCACCATCGTCGCGGCGATCGCCTTCTGGATCGGCCTCAGCTACCTCACCCTCGCCGACCGGGTCCGCGCCCAGAAGGTGCTCGTCACGGTCACCGAACCGGTGCGCAGGGTTGCGTTGGGCTGGATGAAGCCCCGCATGGGACGACAGCGCACGTACACGGAAGAGGACATCTCCGAGTTCCACTGGACCAACGGGCTCCCCCCGACGGCGGACGAGTCCACCGAGTGGCTTGCGCACCGCGACAACGACTTTCGCGACTGGCGTCTCGAACTCGGCGGCGATCTGAGCGGGAAGAAGCTGTATCTGAGCCTGGAGGACCTGCGAGCGCTGCCGAAGACCGAGTACATCGCCGTCCATTCCTGCATGCAGGGTTGGACGGCTACCTCGAAGTGGGGTGGTGTGCGGCTGCGTGACGTCCTGGACTTGCTCGGCCCCCGCCCGCAGGACGCGAACTACGTGATGGTCACGTCGCACGGCCTGGCTCAGGAGATGTTCGACCATCGTCCACGAGAACCCTTCTACACCGCGCTCTCACTGGACATGGTCGAGGAGGACGACACGATCCTGGCCTACGAGCGCAACGGCCGCCCGCTCGAGCTCCATCTCGGCGCACCGTTGCGGCTGCGGGTCGAGTCGAACCACGGGTACAAGATGGTCAAGTGGATCCGGTCCGTCGAGTGGATCTCCGACTATGCCGATTACGGCGACGGACGCGGCGGCACCCGCGAGGACGCTGCGCTGCAGGCGTTCAACGGCCGGATCTGACAAGGAGCCACCGATGATCAGCACCACCTACCGAGTCGGCGGCATGTCCACCGCCGAGGACGCGCGCGCGGTCAAGGACAGCCTCAGTGCGGTGCCGGGAATCGGCGCGGTGGCAACCGAGATCGTTCCCGGCGGGGAGTCAGTGGTGATCCTCAAACACGAGGAGGACGTCGAACTGGATCGCTCCGTACTTGACGCGGCCGTGCGCAAGGCCGGTCGATACACGCTGTCCTGATCAGCGGCCACTCGACCCAGAAGCATCAGCGCCCCTCGGGGCCGATGCCAGCCACTTCCGCACGAGATCGCCGTCATCCGCCTCGACCGACCGCAGCTCCGTCAGGGTAGGGTGCCCGGCATCGAGCAGCGCGCTGTCGGTGTCCTCCTCGGGCTTGTCGGACATCTCGACCTCGCTCAGGCGGACACCACCCCCGCGCACCTCCTCGACCCGTGTCTGTACCGCGCCGCCCCGAGCCAGCCGCGCATGGCGGATCGGGCCCAGTTCGGCCGCGGGGCGGTCCGGGACGTTGAGTGAGAGGACGGTGCCGTCGGGTGCGTCGAGCAGCAATTCCAGCACCGGTACCAACAGGCCGGCGGCGGCGTTCCAGTGCCGCTCACCGGTGGGGTGGAGCGCGACGTCCAGTGACACCGCCAGGGCGCGGGTGTCGCTGATCTTCGCGGTGAGCGCGGCGCCGACGGTGCCGGAGTGCAGTATGGCCCGCCCGACGTTGGCGCCATGGTTGATCCCGGACAGTACGAGCTCGGGTCGCGGGTCGAACCAGCCATTGAGCGCGGCGGCGACGATGTGGCCGGGCTGGGCGTGCACTGCCCAGGCCTCGACACCGTCGAGGTCGGACAGCTCCCGGCGCTCGACGATCGTGTGGCCATCCCGGCGGACCGCGCTCAGCGCCGCGCTCGCACCGCTGGCCTGCTCGGCCGGCGCAGCCACGATCACGTCCAACCCTGCTCCCCGCGCTGCCGCGGCCAGCGCGCGCAGGCCGGGGGAGTCGATCCCGTCGTCGTTGGTCACCAGTGCGCGGGGCACGCGCCTACCTCCTCCGTGGGGGCTACTTCCATTGGCGCACCTCGACCCGTTCGGCGAGCGTCTCCACGGCCCGCGCGCCGCCGGTGCCCAGTCCGTGCCGCACGACGTTGAGCGCCCCACAGGCCGCGCCGATTTGTAAGGCCTCGCGCAGCGAGCGACCGCTCGCCAGTGCGGCGACGATGCCCGCTGTCATGGAGTCCCCGGCGCCCGTGGGGTCGGCCGGCTCCAACGCCGGCATCCCGACCTCGACGACCGCAGGGCCCCGTGTCCCGTCGCCGTCGGCATCCTTGCCGTCGAGCAGCGCCAGTGCCGGCGCGGATCCAGCCCGGGACACGACGATCGTGCCCGCACCGTCGTCCCGCAGGCTACGCATGGCGGTGACCAGGTCGTCGGCGTCGTCGGACTTCGCCCTGCCGTCGGCGAGCAACTCTTCGTGGCTCACCTTGATCAGGTCCGGCCCGCCGGCAAGCACCGCCTCGAGCCGCTCGCCGGAAAGGTCGGCCGCCACCTTGCAGCCGTTGGCCTGCAGGTCGGTGGCCAGGCGCCGGTAGAGGTCGGCGGGCAGCACCTGGTCTTCCTGCGGACCAGACAGCAGCACCCGGCCGTGAGTCAGGCCTTCGGTGAGGGTGAGCTCGTAGAGCGAGTCGAGTTCGTGGCGGTCGAGCGGGCTGCCATCGGCCTCGGCCACGATGTCGCGGTCCCCTGAGCGTCGGTCGTGCACGTACGCTCCGTTTCGCGCGCTGACCGGCACACTTCGCACGGTCACGTTTCGCGCGGGCAGCAGGTGACAGAGGACGTCGCCGGTCTCCCCGCCGAGCGCGCAGCACAGCACGACCGGCACGCCGAGCGAGGACATCATGCGCGACTGCCACACACCCTGGCCCCCGGCGTGGACGTGGATGTCCGCCTCACCCGAGCGGTCCTCGACCGTCACCGTGAGAACGGGTAGCGGAGCGAAGATGACGACGGCACGACGGTCGTCCGATGCCTCCCCGCGGGATTCCTTGTCCGTCATGGGCGACGGAGTACCCCACCCGGGCGGGGCCTACCCACGGCTAGAGTCCATCAGACCGAGTGCTCGAACTCGCAGTGGTGTATCGCGCGACGGCGTGGGAGGCGGCATGACACTGGCAGCTCAGATGTGGGCGGACAACGCCGACCTGGTGGCCGAGGTGCTGGACAACCCGTTCGTACGGGGTATCGCAGACGGCTCGCTGGATCGCGATCTGTTCGCCGGCTACATCGCCCAGGATGCATACTTCCTCGAATCCTTCGCCCGTGCATACGGTTTGGCGCTCGCCCGGAGCCCGGACACGGCCACCCTGATGGCCTTCGCCGACCTGCTCGCCGGGGTGCGTGAGGAACTCGGGCTGCACGCGTCCTATGCCACGTCGTGGGGTATCGACATGGCAGGCGTCGAGCCTGCCGCGGCGACACTGGCCTACACCGAGTTCCTGCTGGCCACCGCGGCCACCGCCGATGTGGGTGTGGTGTGCGCGGCGATGACACCGTGCATGCGGCTCTACGCGCACATCGGAATCACGCTCGATGGCGACACGGCCGGACCCTATGCGCAATGGGTGCAGACCTACGCCGATCCGGGCTTCGAGGAAGTGGCTGCGCTGCTGGAAGGACTGCTCGATCAGCTTGCCGACGACGTTCCCGCGGTGCGGGCGGCATACCGGCGCGCGATGCGGCTGGAGCTGGCGTTCTTCGAGGCGGCGCTGATGCGACCGGGTCACCGCTGAACAGGAGCGCGGTGCGGCCGGTTGCCCAGGGCGACGACCAGAGCGGCCGCCACCAACGACAGCGTTCCCACCACCCATAGCGCGACTCTGCTGCTGCCGGTCAGATCGGTGAGCCAGCCGGTGATATAAGGTCCGCCGAACCCACTGAGGTTCCCCAGCGAGTTGATCAGTGCGATACCGCCGGCGGCGGCTGCTCCAATCAGGAAAGCCGATGGCAGAGACCAGAATACGGGCAACGCGCACATCACAGCGCAGGTGCACAACGTGACGGCCAGCATCGCAAGGTAGACGTCGGTCATGTAGAGCGCCGCCGGGATCGTGATACCGCCCACTATCGCCGGAATCGCGACATGCCAGACCCGTTCGCCGGTCCGATCCGAATGCCGCGCCCAGGGCACCATCACGATGGCGGCCACGACGTAGGGCACCGCGGTGACCAGTCCGCGTTGAATGACGTTGAGGTGGACCCCGTACTCCTGCTGGAATCCGGCGACGATGGTGGGAAGGAAGAATCCGACGGCGTAGAGCCCGTAGGTGATGCAGAAGTAGACGAACGCCAGGGCAAGGATCCGCGGATGGGTGAGGGCCCTCTTCAGGGGCCAGTGTTCTGCCCTCTCGACTGCAGCTCGCTCGTCCGCCAACGTCTTTTCCAGCCAGTGCTTTTCGTCGGTATCCAACCAGCTCGCGGCCTGGGGCCGGTCGGTGAGGTAGAACCAGCACATCACCCCCAGTGCGACGGCGGGCAGCCCTTCGACCAGGAACATGAAGCGCCACCCGGCGAGCCCGAAGACCCCGTGCCCCCATTCGATGACCAGCGACGAGATGGTCGCGCCGACGGCGGTGGACACCGGTACGGCGATCATGAACAGCGAGACCGCCCGCGACCGCTGCTTCTCCGGGAACCAGAACGT
Organism: Mycolicibacterium sp. ND9-15; assembly: GCF_035918395.1. Classification (NCBI taxonomy): domain Bacteria; kingdom Bacillati; phylum Actinomycetota; class Actinomycetes; order Mycobacteriales; family Mycobacteriaceae; genus Mycobacterium; species Mycobacterium jinjuense. Next base: position 2,301,551 of record NZ_CP142362.1, on the reverse strand, counting down.
GAGGTACAAGATGATGCCGGGGAAGAAGCCGGCTTCGGCCACGCCGAGGAGGAAGCGCAAGACGATCAGGGTCTCGGTATTGGGTACGAATGCGATTGCGGCGCTGACGGTCCCCCAGCTGAGCATGATCCGGGCCAGCCATCGCCGCCCGCCAAACTTGTGCAGGGCGATGTTGCTGGGTACCTCGAGCAGCAGGTAACCGAGGAAAAAGATCCCCGAGGCGAAGCCGAACATCTCGGCAGTCATCCCGAGGTCCTCGTTCATGCCGTTGGGTCCGGCGAAGGCGATGTTGACCCGATCGAGGTAGTTGACGATATACAGCAGGACGAGGAAGGGGATCAGGCGCCGGGAGACCTTCGTCAGCGTCCTCTCACCGACGGCGCGGTCCGGAAGGTAAGTGCTCACGGTGGTCCTTCCCGGCTCGCGGCAGCGCCGTCTGGTGGCGCGGTCTTCAGATGCCCAGCACCGGACGACCGTCGGCTTGCCATGCGCGCATACCCCCGCGAAGTTCGACGACGTCGGTGTAGCCGAGATCCCGAAGCGTTTCGGCCGCAACCGTACTCATCGGCCCGGACCGGCAGTAGATCGCCAGGGCGGTATCGCGATCGGCGGGTAGGCGGTCGGCCTGCGTTTGGATCTGATCGAACGGAATCGACAGGTCCGTGCCGGGGATGTCTCCTTCGAAGGGCACGTGGACGTTCAGCGTAATGCGAGCGGGCTCGGCGATTGCTGCGGCGAATTCGTCCGAGTCCACCAGCCGCGCGGCGCTTGCCGTCTCGGGATGCGATGTTGAGGTAGGGCGGGAGTCTTCCGACGCGCACGCGCCCAACACCATCACGCCGAACGCTGTCAGCGCCCCGGCGAGCCATCGTGATACCGACGAGTGTCCAGCTGAGCCAGGCATGTCGCACCTCACCTGTGATGGGGCTCGGGATGGTGCGACGGTGGCGGCCCGCTGTCGTTCGCATCGGGGGCGGGCAGAGTCAGCGCAATGGTGGGCGCACTGGCGGCGGGCGGGCGCGGTGAATAGCTGATCCCGTTGGGGCCCTTGCCCACTGGGATGGTGGCGGGCACCGTCTGGCTGGTCAGATCGATGGCCGAGACGCTGTGGTCGTAGCTGTTGGTGACCCACGCCAGGGTTCCGGCGGGAGAGATCACCACACCGTGTGGTCCAGCCCCGGTCGGGACGGTTGCGCGCACGGTCATGTCAGCCGTGTCGATCAGCGAGGCGCCATGGCCGGGCGCGTCCGGAGTGCCTTGGTCGGCCGAGACCACCGTCGCGTCGTCGGGCGTGAGGTACACCTGGACCGGCGGTGCCGAGACCGCGACGCTGCCGACCACCTTGCGCGCGTGCAAGTCCACCTTCACCACCTCCGCAGGCTCGGTGATGCCGGTGTATGCGTAGCGTCCGTCGGCGCTGACCGCGACCTGCGCCGGGCCATCGCCCACCGGCACCGAGAACTGCGTGCGATCGGTCTGCGGGTCGATCACATCCAGTGCGCCGGTCGTGTGGTTGGCGACGACGATCACCGAACCGTCGGCCGCCGCCCGTAAACCGTGCGGCATCCCGCCCACCTCGATCCGGCCCACAGGCTGCAGGCTGCGACCCTGGAACACCGACACGCTGCCGTCGCCGGAGTTGGCCACATAGACCTTGCCGTTGGGTGCCTCGATCACGTGCGCCGGGTGCGGGCCCGTCGCGGCGATCGCCGCGACCTCGTAGGTAGTGGTGTCGATCGCCACGACCCTGTCGGTGCCCGCGCTGGTCGCATACGCCGTTCCGGCGTCTCGCCCGACTTGGACGTTGTGCGGCCCTTGGATGCCGGTCAGCGTGGTCGCCACCGCGTTGGCCGCCGTATCGATGACGGTCAGGCTGTTCCCTGTCTCGTCGGCCACCCAGACCGACCCCGCCACGGTGACCGACTCCGGCGGAGGGGTCGAGGGGGTGGCTGATTGCTGCGCGGTCCCGGTCTCACCGCCTGAGCAGCCCGCCAACACGGCAGCCAGCACCGCAGTGAAGAGGACGGCAGAAAGCTTGACGCTCGCCGACGCGGCCGGCCACGAGCCGCCGCGAGGCGTCCGGACACCAGGAAACCGGGTCGAAAACGCAGGCATGACTCGACCGTACCGGCTGCGATGACCCGGCCACTCGCGATCGCGCCTCGAGGGACTTGCCTTAGGCTAACCAAACTCTTAATGTTTGCCGAAAAAGATTCCGCTTAATGATGGCGGAAGCAGGAACCGGTGCGGATCACTGCGCGCCCCTCTCGAAAAGGATCGAGAAGATGACCCAGAAGGAACAGCTTCCACTGGCGGCGCGATCGTGGGCCGACCTGCCGGGGCACTGGCTTTTGGCGCGGTTGGGTAAGCGCGTCCTGCGACCCGGCGGCCTGGAGCTGACCGCCCGGCTGTTGGCGGGCGCCGGGATCGGCGGCTCCGACGTCGTCGAACTGGGCCCGGGCCTGGGGCGCACCGCCAAAGACATCGGAGCACTCCGGCCGGCGTCGTACATCGGCGTCGACGAGAGCGGCGAGGCCTCGGCAATGGTCCAGCAGGTCATCGACGCCACAGGCGGGCGCGCTGTGGTTGCCGACGCGGCCTTTACCGGCCTTGAACCCGACAGCGCCGACGTCGTGGTCGGGGAGGCCATGCTGACGATGCAGAGCGACCGGGGCAAGAAGGCGATCATCGACGAAGCGTTCCGGGTGCTGCGCCCCGGCGGCCGCTACGCCATCCACGAACTCGGCCTCAAGCCGGACACCCTCGCGCCGGAGATCAAGGATGCGGTCAGGCGCGACTTGGCCCGGTCCATCAAGGTCAACGCCCGCCCGCTCACCGTGCAGGAATGGTCCACGTTGCTCGCCGAGTCGGGCTTCTTGGTCAAGACCGTCGAGCAGGCGCCGATGGCACTGCTGCGGCCCAGACGCGTGCTCGCCGACGAGGGCCTGTTCGGGACGCTCCGGATCGCGGTCAATGTGCTCACCCATCCCGCGGCCCGCAAGCGTGTGCTCGGCATGCGGGGTACCTTCACGCGCTACCGGGATGCCTTGACCGCGGTGGCAATCGTGGCCGAGGTGCCCGGCATAAAACCGACGTCCACGCCATGACGACGGCCGCGACGGCCGAGCACACACACGAGGCCGGCGGCCCCATCCAGAGCAGGCCGGAGCGGGGCGCCGGGCAACAGCGCCAACGCGTACTCGGCGTACTGCGCGACGCAGCGGGCCCCGTCGACGCACGGCACGTGGCGGACAGGCTGGACATCCACGTCACGACGGCCCGGTTTCATCTGAGCACGTTGGAGAGTCAAGGTGTGGTGCGCCGCGGGACCGAGACTCGTCACCGCGGCGCGGGACGGCCACAGCTGATTTACGAGATCGTCCCACGGCTCGACTACGCCGACATCGTCGCGCTGTTCGCCGTCCACCTCGGTGGCAGCGCCGCCGAACGCGAAGCCCGCGCGCTGGGCATCGGCGCCGACCTGGCGCACCGGATCAACCTCGCCACACCGCGCGCCGGGACCGTGGTCGCCAACCTCATCGTCGAAACGCTCGGCGAACTCGGATTCCAGATCCACTCCGTAGTCAATGCGTTCGGCACCGTCACAGTCCGGATCTGCGCCTGCCCACTTGCCGAAATCGCCACGGAAGCACCAGAAGTGGTGACCGGTATTCAGCAAGGACTCCTCCAGGAAATCCTCGACGCCAATACCGACGCGCTCGGCGCCCGCTACCACGCGACCGTACGCCCCGACCCGCACCACGGTGCGTGCCAAGTGCACCTGACCGCGCAGCCCGAACGCTGAGCATCGGACTCCACCGTGGCCGTAGAGACTGTCCCGCGCCTCGCCGCAGTGCCGGTCCGCAGCCTGGCGGCGATCGGCCGGGGCGTCGGTCTCGCGACCGCCGTATTGAAGTACTCGGTCAAAGACGTTGTCTTGCTGCGTCTTCCGGTTGGCGAACTCATCGTTTCGGCGTGGATGTTGTTACGGGTGACCGCCGCGCCGGCGGTGTTGATGGCCATCCCGATCGGTGCGCTGGTGTCCGTCCAGGTCGGCGGTCTGGTCAATCAGCTCGGCGCGACCTCCATGGTCGGCGCGGCCAGCGGTTTCGGTGTGATCCGTCAGGGCGCCCCGATGGCGGGTGGCTTCCTGATGGGCGGTGTGGCTGCCGCCGCGATCGCATCCGACCTGGGCTCGAGGCAAGTGCGCGAGGAGCTGGATGCGCTGCGCGCCATGGGGATTGACCCGGTGCGCCGACTCGTCGTTCCACGCTTCCTGGCGCTGGTGCTGATCGCTCCGTTGCTCTGCTTCGTGATCATCGGCTCGGCGGTGTCGGCGTCCTACCTGATCGCCGTGGGACTCAACGGCGTGACCGTCGGCAGCTTCTGGATGTCGTTCGGATCGTTCGCCAGGGAACTGGACGTCTGGTTCGCGATGGGAAAGACGGTCGTCTTCAGCGTCATCGTCGGGATCATCTCGGCGCTGCGCGGCATCGAGGCCAAGCGCGGGCCCCGCGGGGTCGCCGATGCCGTGAGCTCGGCGATCGTGCTCAACGTCGTATGCATCGTCATCGCCAACGTCGCGATCACCCAGGCGCTGACGATGTTCTTCCCGGCGGAGGTCTCGTAGTGAGGCAGACGGCCAGTAGGCCCGTGATGGCCCTGGGGCAACGCACGCACGGGGCTCTTCGAACCATAGGTCAGTGGGCGGTGTTCGTCGGCCAGACGCTGTGGTTCCTTCCGTTGACAGTGCGGCGGTATCGACGCCAGACCTGGCAGGCTCTCAACGGGTTGGTGTGGGGGCGGGGTTCGATCATCGTCGACGGCGGCGTCCTGTCCGTGCTGCTGATCATGGGCATCGCGATGGGCGCCTCGATCGCGATCGAAGCGTTCTCGATCCTCAACATGATGGGCTTCGGCGCGTTGTCGGGCATCGTCGCCGGCGTCGCCAACGTCCGGGAGATGGCGCCTTTGGTGACCGGCATCGCGTTCGCGATCCAGGCTGGTTGCCGAATGACGGCCGAGATCGGCTCCATGCGGATCTCGGGTGAGATCGACACCACCGAGGCGATGGGTCTGCGCCCGATCCCGTTCGTCGTGGGGACCCGGCTCATCGGCGGCCTGATATGCGTGATCCCCGGCTACTTCGTGGTGCTGATCGCCAGTTTCGTCGTCGCCAACACCGTGGTCGAGGTGTTCCGCGGTCAACCGGGCGGCACCTACGACCACTATTTCGTCCAGTTCCTCTCCCCGGTCGACATCGGATACTCGGTTACCAAGGCGGCCGTCTTCTGCGCGATGGTGACGCTCATCCACTGCTATTACGGGTATTTCGCGTCCGGGGGTCCCGTGGGCGTGGGGGAGGCGTCCGGCCGGGCCGTGCGCGCCAGCCTGGTCATGGTGGTCGTCGTCAACTTCGCCCTGACTGTCTCGATGTGGGGGCTGCGACCCGAGTTCGTGTTCCGGGGGTAGGCGACGCATGTTGTTTCGAACCTCGGCAGAAGACGAAGCCCGGATCCTGGCCCGCGTCGGCCTCACGCTCGTCGTCATCACCGTTACCGCTGTCGCCCTGGTGATCTCGGTGGTAGCTGTCAAACCAGCGGCCGAGCACGCGGACCCGGACACCGCGATGACGGTCGACACCCCTTACGTCGGTCAGGGCGTCACGGACGGAACCCCGGTGCTCATGCACGGCGTGCGCGTCGGCGAAGTCGCATCCGTGTCCAGCCGTCCGGAAGGCGGTGCGCGCCTACACCTGCGGTTGCGCCCGGAGCCCGCCGAGGGCCTGACCGACACCCTCGCCATCGACTTCCGCCCCTCCAATTACTTCGGCGTGACCGGGGTCAACCTGATTCAGGGGCCGGCGCGGGGAGTGCCCCTGCACGACGGTGCGCAACTCGACCTGGTGCCACGTGGCAACTACACGATGCAGGCCCTGCTGACCCGGGTCGGCGAACTCACCAACGGTGTCGTGACCCCCGAACTGGTGTCGGTCATCGACCGGGCCACCCGCTACGTCGACGGTCTGAACCCGCTGATGGAGACCCTGGCGCTGGTCGCCAACAGCGTGACGAAGGTGCAGACGGTCAGCGCCGAGCACATGATCCGCAATATCGCCGGAATCAGCGTTGCCGCACCCTCTTTCGTCGACGCGGCCACCGACCTGGTCGACCGGCTGGACCACACCGGCCTCGACGTCGACGAGCGCTTCTTCCAAGAGCGCTTCCTGGCCACGGTGCAACTCGCCTCGACCGGCTTGTTCGGCTCGGTCGGCAAGCTGCTGTCGTCGCACGTATCCGACCTGCTGCCGGCGACCGAAGTCGTTCGCACCCTCGCCTCGCCGGTACCCGGGATCGCTCGCGCCGACGACATCTCAGAAACACTGGTGGAGCTGCGAACCCGATTCGAGCGGATGTACGAAGGTTCACCCGACCAGCGGGCACTTCAGGTGCGTATCGTGCTCGACAGCCTCCCCGGCGTGGCCGCCCCACTCGGCGCGATGGGAGGTTCGCGGTGAGCCACCGGATCAAGGTCATCACGCCCAGAGCCGCGCTGTGGCGGCTCGCGGTCAGTGCGGTCCTCGCCGTCGTGGTGGGCGTCGTGGTCATCAACGTGCTGCGCCAGCCGGTTTCGGGAGAGACACGCGCCTATGCCGCGGAGTTCACCGATGCGTCGGGTGTGCAGATCGGTACCGACGTGCGGGTGCGCGGAGTACAGGTCGGCAAGGTCGAATCGGTGAAGGTGATCCGGCGGGCCGGACAGAGCCTTGCCGAGGTCGGCTTCACGTTGCAGAAGCGGTTCGGTGTGGCGGCGTCTGTCCGCGTGGCGGTCAAGTTCCAGGCGCTGACGGGGCTGCGCTATCTCGAGATCATCGATCCCGTCGACGCAGGCGTCGGAAACATTGCGGCAGAAGCGGTGACGCGAATTCCCACCTCCATGACCCAACCTTCGCTGGACATCACGACGTTGTTCAACGGGCTTCAACCGGTGCTGGCGACGCTGAGCCCCGAACAGATCAACACGTTCACCGACAACGTCGCCACGTTCCTGTCCGGCGGCGGCGACGGGTTAGGGCCGATGCTCGACAGCATCAACCGGCTGACCGAGTTCGTCTCCGACCGGCAGACCGTGATCTCGACGCTGCTGCACAATCTCAGCGCGGTCTCCGACTCCGTCGGCGGACGCTCGAAGGACTTCATCCAGCTGCTGAATTGGGCGAACCGTCCGATGGACGCGGCTGAAAATGTGCTCGACGAGTTCCGCAAGTCCGACCTGTACGGGCCGCAGTTCACCCAGGCGGTCGTCAGGCTCCTCAACAACCTGGGCCTGCGGCCCGGAGCCGAGATCGACACCGGGCTGGACAAGGCGCTGACCAACTTCAACGACGCCATCGACAGCTTCAAGATGGTTCCCGTCGTGTGGGAGAACATCGGCCCGCCATCGGCAACCGGTGACGTCGTGCCGTGCTCGCGTGGCCGCGCACAGTTACCGGCGACGATGGACGTTCTGCTCAACGGCCAACGGGTAGTGCTGTGCAACCCCTGAGGCAACCCCTGAGGCGACTCGGCCATCCGATCCTGCTCGGTATCGGTGCGTTGATCATGGTCGCGGCGATCGCGGTGACCGCCGCCGGCGTCTACATCAGCCCGCCCGATCAGCAGCTCGTCACATTCCGCACCGAGGACGCCGCCGCCGTGCGGCCCGGCGACGCCGTCCGGATCGCCGGGGTGAACGTCGGCAAGATCAAGGATTTGGCGATCCAGCCCGACCACGTCAGGGTCCGGGCGACGGTCGACAAGGACGTGTTCGTCGGTGATCAGTCCCAGATCCAGGTCCGCATGCGCACCGTGGTCGGCGGGTACTACACGGCGATCGTCTCGCTAGGCGACGAGGCGTTGGGCGACAAGGTCATTCCCGTCGAGCGGGTCACGATGCCCTACAACCTGGTCCGCACGGTCACCGACGCCACCGGCATCACCGAGGACGTCGACGCCAGGCCGATCAGGGAATCGCTGGACGACCTGCAACGCGGCCTGGCCGGCGACAACGTCGAAACACTCGCCGCCATCATGGATGCCGGAAACGGCCTCACCGCGGCGATCGAGGCGCAACGCGGACAGATCTCGTCGATACTCAACCTCTCCGACGAGTACATCCACGCGCTGAGCGGTTACACCGACGAACTCAAGCGGATGGTGCGCAAAGTCTCGGTCATCGAACAGACGCTGACCTTGTACTCGCAGGGCTTCGGTCAGGCGCTCAAAGGGATGGGCGATATTCTGGATTCGCTCAACCCGGTCGGGCAGTTCTATGCGGGGCACCGCGACAAGTTCATCGAGAAGGTCCGCAACCTGCAGGAGATGGTTCAGACGTGGGCGGACCGTAGTGGCCTCGTCGTGCGTGGGCTCAGACGGGTGCGCGACAAGCTCGAACGGGTGCTCGACGCGCAGAACGCCCGGCCGGAACTACTGGCCACGGATCTGTGCATCCCGGTACCGGGGAGCGCGTGTTGACGGGGTTCAGCGTTCGCCGACAGTTGGCCGTGCTCATGGCGGTCACCACCACCGCCGCCGCAGTGGTCTCGTGCGGCGCGACACACCGCTCGGCCGATCACGCCTACTGCGCGATCATGGCCGACAGCATCGGGCTTTACACCGGTAACGCAGTGACGCAGATGGGCTTTCGCGTCGGCACCGTCACCGCGGTGGAACCGCGGACCCACGACGTCCGCGTCAGCTTCACCCTCACCGAGCAGCGCAGCATCCCGGCCGACGTGACCGCGGTCATCCGGTCGGTGTCGATACTCGCCGACCGGTCACTGGAACTGGTGGGCAACTACGCCGGCGGACCAACACTCGCCGTCGAGAACTGCATTCCGTTGGAGCGCACCGCAACTCCGAAGAGCCTGTCGGAGATGGTCGGCTCGATCGCGGCCTTCGCCGACACGATCAGTCCCGACGAATCCACCAACGTCGCGGACACCGTCCGTGGTCTCGAACAACTTCTGACCGGCCAGGGCGGCCGCGCAGGCGACTTCCTGACGCGGCTCTCGGCGGTCCTCGACAGCCCCGATCAGGCGATCAGCGACACCGGCTCCATCGTGGCCAACCTCGCGCGTCTGACCGGCGAGCTGAGCACGATCCGAAGCACGCTCAAACAAGTGCTGCTCGACGCCGAAGCGACCACACCCGACCTCGTCGTAGCCACCGACGGGGTCAAACGGATGACGCGCACCCTGCCGCTGATGGTCACCCTCGTCGCCGACCTGGAACGCGAACTCGGCGAGCAGACCCAGCGCGTGCTGGACACGGTCTCGGTGCCGTTGCGCAAGGCGAGTCCGCACGCCACCGCGGTGTCGGATCTGCTCAATCCGATCCCGGGCTGGATCACCAGTGTGTCGGATCGATTCAACGAGCAGGGGCTGCAGCTCAAGTGGCGGCCACCGATGTTTCGGATCCGGACTCAAGACGGACTGTTGTTGTGCGGCACCATGAATGCGCGCGTCCCAGGCAGTTGCGCGGACGTCGCAGGCACGCCTTACGCCGTCGACGTCGCGCTGCTGCAGTACGCAATCACCGAGGCCAGCCGATGACCCGACCGCTCGTGCGCCTTCTGGCGGCCGTCCTCTGCGCGGCGTTCGTGCCGTCGTGCACGGCGCTGACGGTGGACTCGCTGCCCGCGCCCGACGGCGACCGTGACGGTTACGACGTGATCCTGGAATTCGAGGATGTCCTCAATCTTCCGGATCGTGCCCGGGTGGTGATGGACGGTGTCCCGGTCGGCCTCGTCACCGACATCGGCATCGTCGACGCGCGGGTGGACGTCACCACCAGAATCGACTCCGATGTGGTCGTGCCGTCCGACGTCCACGCGGCACTCAAGCAGCCCACCGTGCTCGGCGACATCTTCGTCGCGTTGGAACGACCCCCCGACAGCGACCCCGCGGGGGCGCCCCCGCTGGGACCCGGCGACACCGTGCCGCTGGCACGGACCTCGTCGCCCGCCCAGATCGAAGACACCATCGCCAGCCTGGCCAACTTCGTGGCCAGCGGAGCGATCCAACGCGCACAGAACACGATGATCGGCCTGAACAAGGTGGCCGAGACCGGCGACGTCGAACTGAACGAGATCATGAGGCGGCTGACCACCAACCTCTCCGATCTGGCCGACAACCTCGACTCGGTCGACCTCGCGCTCGGCGGGATGACCGACACCTCAGCGGTGTTGAGCGGCAAGCGGTCTGCGATGGAGTACTGGTTCTCTCCTGCGGGGATGCTCGGATTCGACCGCGCGACCCAGGTGACGTCACGGCTTTCCGTGATGATCCCGTCGATCGGCAGCGTGTACAGCGGCGGTTTCTGGCTGGTGCCGATGCTCACCACGATGGGCGACGCGGCGGGTGCCGTGCAGGCGTCGAAGTGGGCCGTGGAGGACGAGTTACCCAGATGGCGAGAGTTGTTCACCGACTACTTCCTCCCGCAGGACAAATATCCGGCGATCAACATCACCTCGATCGTCGGGCCGGATGGCCGTGAGCTGTCCGGCGATGTCCACGACGTGCTACGGATCCTGGGGGCGACGCCATGAGTGTGCGAAACCTGCTGACGGTCACCGCGTTGACGGCCATCGTGGTGCTGGCCGTCGGCTACATCGGCACACTCGGCGTCCGAATCCGCCCCCCGGACCACCGCACGAACCTGTCGATGACCGTGACGAACATCAACGGACTGGTGGCCGGCTCGAACGTCTTGCTGCGCGGGGTCCCTGTCGGCAAGGTGACCGCGATCGACACCACGGTCGACGCGGCCACCGTCGACTTCTATATCGAGGGCGCCCATCAGGTGCCGGTGGACAGCACCGTGCGGCTGGACAACCTCTCCGCGTTGGGCGAGACCTACATCGGGCTCTTCCCGCGGACGTCCGGCGGGCCGGTGCTGAGCGACGGCCAGCATCTGGCGGCCGAAGCCGTCACCCAGCCGCCGACGATCTCCGACCTGGCGGTGAGCGTGGGCCGGCTCCTGCAGCAGGCCGATCCCACGCTGTTGGCGCGGATCGTCACCGAGGCCGACACCGCGTTGGGGGACCCGGATGCGGTGCTGCCCAACCTCACTCACGCCGCGGCGCTGATGCGCAGCGAGGTGATGAGCCTGGACGGCCGGGGGCAGGAGCTTCTGATCAATATCCAAACCCTGCTGCGCAACGCGGAATTCGTCGGGCCCACCCTGGCCAACCTGGCGCCCCACCTCAACCAGCTCGGACCCAACGTCCAGGGTATCTTCGCCGGAGCGATGAACCTGGTCCTCGCGGGTTCGCCGGAAGCCCTCGAACGGTTACAGGCCTACCTGGCGAGGATTCAGAACTTCCTCGACACCAGGGCGCCGGATGTCAAAGTGCTGGCCGAAACGCTGCTGCCCAACATCCGCTCGATCGGTTCGGCGCTGACGAACTTCGACACCGGGCGGCTGTTGGGCAACATGCTGCGCGGGGTGCCCGAAGACGGGGCGATCGAACTACGCGTCTCGGTGGTCCCACCGGGGTAGAAGTAATTCTCAACAGGTAAGGAAGGCATGGACATGGGCGACGCCAACAATGACGACGTCGACTCACCGGACGAGACCGACGCTGCCGCACCGGCCCAGACGGCGGTGAGCGGCCCGCGGCAGGTCTCGATCTCGCTGCGCACGTTGCTTTTCGGCGCGCTCGTGCTGGCGCTGGCCGCCGGCCTCGGAGTGTTCGCCTGGTTGTACGTCGATGCCCGAAGCGAACTCGACGCGCAGGCACGCCAAGCCGCCGGCAACCAGCGGGCCGAGCAGGTCGCGATGGACTACGCCGTCGCCGCGGCGCAGATGGATTTCCGCGATCTGAACGCCTGGAAAGGCCGCTTGGTGGCCGGAACATCGCCGGAGCTGACGAAGAAGCTCGGCGAGGCAGCGGATTCCATGGAACAGATCCTGACCCCGCTGCAATGGGAATCGACGGCCAGGCCGTTGGCGGCCGTCGTACGCAGCAGCGTGGGTGGCGCCTACGTTGTCGACGCGTTCGTCAGCGTCCTGACCAAGACCACTCAGGCGCCGCAGGGCCTACAGTCCACCGCGACGTACAGCGTCACGATCGACAGCAATCAGGACTGGCTGATCACCGACGTCGGTGGGATCGACGCCGTGGTCGGCGCCCGGTGAGGACTCGGCGATGACGAGAATTTTTCGCTGCGCAGCCGCGGCCTTCGCGTGTGTGGCCATCGCGATGTCTGCGGCGGCCGGGCCGGCGCTCGCCGATCCGCCGCCTGACCCCGTCGGGCAGGAGCCCCCACCGCCACGCCTTCCCGTCATCGTCCCGACGGCGACCGACTGGCAGCCCAAATTCCCCGCCCTGTACGAGGATGCGCGCCGCCACGTGACCGAGGCCGACATCACCGCGCAAAGCGAGATGTGCCAGTGGTTCACCGCCCAGTACGACGAACTGCTGCAGCAGATCGACCGCTTCAACATCAAACTCATCAGCCGGAACGGGAACTGGGCCGCCGGCGACGTCATGGCCCACGCCGCCGCCGTCACCGCCAACATCGACCAGTCGGTGGAGTTCTTGACGCCGCGGGCGCGGGCGCTCACCCAGACCCGAACGTTCGCGGGTGACAACTACTTTCCGCTCTATCAGGGCGAAAGCTTCTACCTCATGTGGCAGCATCTTTCGAACGTCAGCGGCGGGATCAGGGCGCGCCAACCGGCCTGGTTCACCGGACCCTCGGTGCAACGGTTCAAATACTGGGGCAGCAGGATCAACCGCTCCCATGTCTGCGACTGAACTCGTGAAGGGTCTGCCGATCGCCTTCGTCGGCGTGGCACTGCTGTGTGCGCCGCCCGCGGGTGCCGAACCCGCAGATGAGCTCGAACAAGGCATCGCCGCCGTGCGGGCCGGCGGATCGTGCGCCGCGCTGCGACACGACCCGCTCGTCGAGCAGGCGGCCGAGATCTCGAACCGGTCGACCGAGGACTACCTCAATCACGATGCCGAGTACGTTCCGGTGGCCGATCCGCTGATCGTCTTAACGGACCTCGGCAGTGACGCCGGCATCGCCACGCAGCTCCAGGGCCACGGCGATACGGTCGCAGCGGCGGTCAAGGGAGCGCTCCTGCAAGGGCATTCGAGCCTGGCGGACTGTTCGTATGAGGCATTCGGCACCAGTGTGATCCGCAATCCCGACAAGGGATACACGTTGGTGGTCGCAGTTCTCGCCGGGCCGTGAACGTCATCGCCTGCGAAGATCCATCCAAGGTGGGGTCAGCCATGTTCCGGTGTTGCTGATCAGCAACCGCAGCGGCCCCCGCTCACAGTACGTTTGCGCATCACTCGTGACGGCGCACGTCGTCCCCTGGTGCTCGAGGAAGGTGCGCGATCGCAGCGGGGAATGCGCTCGGGCCGCAGGCATCCGGAACGGCACCGACCAGTCGTAGTGCATGGCGCGGTCGCCGGTCACCCAGCCCACCGCCTCGGTGCCCGGCGGGGCGCCGGGAATATCGCCGCGACAGGCGAAGCTCCCGCGGCCCCAGATGCCACAGTTCTGCCCGGTCGGCGCGGTGAACCACACCCCGTCGGCCCCCGGCACAAGGTAGGGACCCACATCCTGCCGCTCGAAGAACCTGATGGTCGGCCATGGCTCGGGCTCGGGCTCGGCATGGGCGCACGGCGATGACGCAAACGCCAGGAGCAGGGGACCGAGTGCGAACAGGGCGCGTAGCGCGGTGGTGGTTCTCACGGTCACCGCACGGCCGTTGACGACTTCATGCGATTTCCCCGTGGTGGCTCGCGAGATCTGCGGCAACGAGTATCACGACTTCATGTGGCAAGTAGCGGAGGGCCCCTTCTACCGACGACGAGCTCGATTGGGTTGGCCTCCCCATGGGACCATGGGCTGGTTGGCGGGGGGCGCCAGTGTCGAGGGCCGCGCCTTGATCGACACACTGCCACTGGTTTGGCAGATCGTCGCACCGCCCGTGTCCTGGCAGGTTGGTCGAGCATCGGCGGCCGGAGCCGAAACGACGGCCAGGACCGTCAAACTCACGATGAGCAGTGTCGACTTGCCTCGATTGGTCATATGTCCCTTGCCCTTGAGCCTTGACCATCCGACACTACGATGTTCATGCGCTGGCCGTCCTGGTATCGGCGTCATCAAGGGCGGTCCGATATCACGACGTCAGCATCCGGGCCCAGCGGCACGCTCTGTGCTACCCCGCCAGGACTGGCACCAACAGCGCCCAACGGACAATGGGCCGCCCCTAACGCTGTAGCTCTTCGAGCAAGCGGATGACGGGTGTGTTCGAGGATAGGAGTCCCACCTCGGTGAAGCGGCGGGCAGCTTCGAGGAATTGCGGCGCGTCAATGGCCAGCGCGGCTAGTACTCGGGCGGCGTCGGCCTCACGATCAGCGTGTGCCAATACGATTGCGGTCCACAACGCGATGTCGGGGTCCCGCGCGGGATCTGGATCAGGAAACCGATCGAGTCTGGCGAGCGCATCGTCGGGACTGTCGCCAAGGGCAAGATCGAACGCCTCCACGGCATTGTGGTAGCGCGCATTCTGGTCGATCAGGTGATCGAGCACGCTGATCGGATCCTCGTGGTCGTCGACGCGTAGATCCACCAGGCGGTCGTGCCACGGCCGACCGGTCGTCGTGGCATCGACGACCACGATCGCCGCCGAGCGCTTGCCGCGGAGATCGCCGCCCTCGTTCTCCGCGGCGTGTAGCGCGGCAGCAAGCCGGGTCGGCACCGAAGCCTCCGTGTGCTCCCATGCGTCGAGCATGGCCTCCCAGACGGCCTCGGAGACAACCATGTTCGCGAGGGCCACGCACCCGTGGCCCGTAACGTGACCGGCCGCGGGGACGCAAGTATCGCCGGTATACACAGCGATGTTCGTATTGGCATCGACCATTGCCACCTGACGGCGCTCAGGGTGCGGGTCCACACTCTGCAACGCCGTCAGCGCCTCGGTTGCGGTCAGGCCCGCCCTCAGGATGTCCAGGCCCAAGTCGCCGTACATGGGTTCGCCCATCGACTGCGTGGCGATCACCCCGTGACCGGGCATCGCCCACGGAACGCTGCTACCCACCGCGAACGCCTGAGATTGGCAGGCCACGCCCATGAGGCCGGTTCGATCGTCGCGAGCCACGATGGAGTAAGTCATTCACTGACCATACGCGCGGTAAACCACGGCTCCCTCCACTGTGAGGGGTGAAACGGCACGAAGGAAACATCGAGAATCCTTGCGCAGCAAGGAATCGGTCCACAGCGTGTCAGATAGGCCGCTTGGTCACGCAGCCGTACGTAGTCGGCAACCGCTGAAACCGCCTGTGGCCCATCATGACCGCCTGCAGCGCGCCGCCGGGTGTCCAGATCAGCCGAAACGGATGTTCATGGTCGCGAGCCCGAAGATCTTCTTCCCACCGGACTTCGCCGTCACCACGACGACACCGGAGCGGGTCGCCGGATCCAGAGACTTGATCCGGCCGCTGAACTCGATGTCGGCACCCTCCTTGGCCGAGACGACCGCGGGTGCCGAGAGCCGCACCGCATACCGGGTGACAGCGCCAGGGTCGCCTGACCATTCGGAGACGAACCCGGCGCCCAACCCCATGGTGAGCATGCCGTGGGCGATCACGTCGGGCAGCCCGGCCAGCTTGGCGATGTCCTCGTCCCAGTGGATCGGATTGGCATCACCGGCCACCCCGGCATAGTTCACCAGGTCGCCGCGCGACAGGGTGGTGTGGCGCACCGGTAGTTCGTCCCCGACCTTGACGGTATCGAAGGACGGCGTGCCCGGCGTGCGGTTCAACCCGCCGTCGGCTATCCGCACCTGCCCCTGCGGCCGCACCGTCTTCTGGTACTCGCCGTCCAATGAGCCGATTCCGGAGAAGTCGACGTCGTGCATCATCGCGTTCTGTACGGCGGTCTTGATCGCCGGATCGAGGTCCTCGGCGGTGACGCCGACGACGGTGGTGTGCAGGGTGTGCACCCGCTCGCCGGCCGTGTCGGTGAAGGTGTTTGTGACGGTGATCATGTCCCGGCCGGCGATCCTGCGCACCGATGTCAGCTCGACGTCGACGTGCAGTTCGTCGCCGGCGACGATCGGGCGGTGTTGCTCGAAGACCTCCTCGGTCTGCAGATAGGTGTCGTAACCGACGACGACCTGTTCGAACATGCGGCGATTGCAGGACATGCCCGGGGCCGAGGTAAACGTCAGCGGCGTGACCAGACCGGTGTACCCCAGCTCAGCGGCGGCGTCGGTGTTCCAGTGCGCGGGGTGGTAGTCCTGCACGGCACGGGCGTACTCGCGCACTTTTTCGCGGCCGACCAGGTAGGTGTCGTCCATCTCGTAGTAGTGGCCGACCCGCGCTTCGATCGCCGGCGCTTCTGGTGCTGCGGTCATGACTGCTCAACTTTCCTGTCGGCTTGTCGCTGTGGCCGACCCCCCAGCACACTAACGCGCGCGAACTCCGGGCATGGATGCCCTCGTCGGAGGCGTGCGGAGTTGAAACGCGAATATCCGCGGACTACAAGGCTTTGAATGCGATAGACAAGACCATGGCAGTCACCGAAGCAGTCGCAGCTTGGCGGCGCCGCACGAAGAGATCCGGACATGCCGTATGCGGCCCACCGCCGAGCGGAAGCGCGTGATTCGATGAGTGCTGAGCAAGAACCGGACTACCGCTTCACGTTGGCCAACGAACGGACTTTTCTGGCGTGGATCCGGACGGCGCTGGCGTTGATCGCCGGTGGCATCGCCGTCGTACAGTTCGTGCCGTCGTTCGGAGTTCCCGGGGTGCGACATGGCCTCAGCGTGGCGTTGGCCGCCACCGGTGGTCTGCTCGCCCCGTTGGCGGTGCGGCGTTGGCAGCAGGTTCAAGCCGCGATGCGCCGCGGCGAGGACCTACCGCGGACCCATGTGCCGCTGATGCTGGGAGGCGCGCTGTTAGTGCTCACCACGGTGGTCCTCGTGGTGCTGGTGGTCTGGCCCCCGTCCGGCCAGTGAGATGGATGGTCGCGACCCGATGAAGCCTGGGCTACCCGCAGAGCGCACCCTGTTGTCATGGGAGAGAAGCTCGTTTGGATTCCTGGTCGTTGGAGCGCTGGTGCTGCTTCGGCAGCACGGACCCCTTGGACCGGCGCGCGGCCTGCTGGCGATCACCGCGTTGTCGCTCGCATTGTTGGTCTTCACGCTCGGCTATCGACGGTCGCGACGGATCAGGACTATCCCGCACGCAGAGGTTCTGCTGATCGGCGGCGCTACTTTCGGCTTCGCGACGGCCGTGATCGTTGTGCTGTTGTCCACGTGGTGACCGTCGGCAAGTCCGCGCTCGACGGGTCAGGCCAAGGCCAGAAACAGCTTCTCCAACTCGGCTTCGGTCAGCGGTTGGTGACCCTCGGGGGACTCACCGGTCAGGCACTCCCGTAAGCCGGTCGCCACGATCTTGAACCCGGCTCTGTTCAGCGCCCGGGACACCGCGGCCAACTGGGTCACGATGTCCTTACAGTCCCGGCCCTGCTCGATCATCGAGATCACGCCGGCGAGTTGTCCCTGAGCCCTGCGCAACCTGTTGAGCACCGCGACGACCGCGTCGGCGTCGGCGACAACGGCGCATCGTCCCTCGTCCATGGGAGTGGAGTTCATGCGACTGCCCTGCCAGAGGTGGCCACACCGGTGGGGCGACGCAGCGGACAATGCGCGAAGCGCGTACAGGCCAGCGTCATGCCCGCGGCGATCGCGGTCAGCGCCACGGCCGCGATTCCGACGCTCAGGTGGATCTCCTGGGCCAGGATGACCGAGGACATCGCGAGCACGAACCAACCGAAGGTCTTCCGCAGCGCCGCAGGGTCGACCATCGCGGTCAGCCGGGCTCCGATCAGGGCGCCCAGCACGGCCGCGGCCGTCACTGCCATCGCCACCGTCCAGTCGATCTGAACGCTGGACAGATATCCGGCCAGACCCGCGAACGACTTCATCGCGATCACGACGAGCGAGGTGCCGACCGCGACGGGCATCGGCAATCCCCCGAGCAGTGCGAGGGCGGGTACCACGAGGAATCCGCCCCCGGCGCCGACCAGGCCGGTGACCAACCCGACCACCAGGCCCTCCGCGATGATCTTCGGCATCGGCAGGCGCTGGTCGCCCCCGCCGGTCTCGACGGTCCTGCGCCCACGCAGCATGGCGATCGCCGTGGCGACCATCATGACGGCGAAGCCGATGAGCAGGACGGTGCCCGGAATGAATCGGGCCAGCAATCCGCCCGCGTAGGCGCCGGCCATGCCCGCTGCGCCGAAGATCAGACCGGTGCGCCATTGCACCCGGCCGGCGCGTGCGTGCGAGACCGCGCCGATCGCGCTGGTGACGCCGACGACCAGAAGCGAAGTGGCGATGGCCTGTTTGGCGTCCATTCCGGCCACGTAGGCCAACAGCGGAACGGTCAGGATGGAACCGCCGCCGCCGAGCAACCCCAGCGCGATACCGACGAAGACGGCCAGGCCGATGGCGAGCGCAATCATGATCCGCTAGCCCGCTTTCTTGTCCGCGGAGGTCGAATCGACAAGCTGGGCCACGACGCTCTGGGCGTCGCAGGTGGCCCCGCGGTTGTAGGGCAGCTTCGACAGCATCATGCCCATGGCGCAGGTGTTGGACAGGGCCGCGAACGCCAGGCCGCCCCCTATGGCGCCGGCCACCCACTTGAGCTTCGGGGCGGCGATGCTGCCCAGGATGCTGGTCAGCACGATCGAGCCGGCGACCAGCCGGACCTGTCGCTCGAGGTCCCACCGTGGCAGGCCGCGGTTGACCTCGAATCCCTGGGCCTCCCAGGCGGTGATGCCGCCGGCGAGGATGTGCACGTTGGCCAGACCCGCGTTGCGTAGCGTCTCCTCGGCCTGGGCGGCGCGCTGACCTGAGCGGCAGACCAGGACGACGTCCTCATCGAGGTGCTGAATGATCTCGTCGCGGTGTTCGCGCAACAGATCCAGCGGCACGTTGTAGGCGCCGGCGATGTGGGCGGTCTCGAACTCGCCCGGGGTCCGGACATCGAGCACCCGAGGCGGTGTGGGCGAGCCGAGCAATTCGCCGAGGGCCTGCGAGTCGATCGTGGCGGAAGCGGTCATGGCGAGTCCTTTCGAGTTCGGCACCGGCCTCGGAGCCGATACCGGTGGGGGTATGCTTGCCAGCATGTTACACATACGCCCGGGGGTACATGCAACCGCGGAATATCTGCGGCCATGGTCGACTTGACATACCCATGGGGGTATAGGCACGGTAGATGCCAGAAGGCTTCCTCCGCCAACCGAACGAAAGGGCTGCCGCCATGAAATTCATCCAGTACTACCTGGACTGCCTGTCCCATGCGTCGTATCTGATCGGCGACGAAACCACCGGGCGCGCAGTCGTTGTCGACCCACAGCGGGACGTGGCCGAGTACCTGGCCGATGCCGAGAAGTTCGGCTTGACGATCGAACTGGTCATCGAGACCCACTTCCACGCCGACTTCCTGTCCGGTCACCTGGAACTCGCCAAGGCCACCGGAGCCAAGATCGTGTACTCCTCGGTCGCCGAGACCGAGTTCGAGTCGATGGGCGTCGCCGACGGCGAGCGCTACTCGCTGGGTGAGGTGACCCTGGAGTTCCGCCACACCCCGGGCCACACCCCCGAGTCGCTGAGCATCGTGGTCTACGAGCACGCCGGCGATGAAGTGCCTTACGGCGTGCTGACCGGCGACGCGCTCTTCATCGGTGACGTCGGCCGGCCCGACCTGCTGGCCTCGATCGGGTTCACCCGTGAGGAGTTGGCCGACAAGCTCTATGACTCGCTGCACAACAAGTTGATGACCCTGCCCGACGCCACCCGGGTGTACCCGGCACACGGCGCGGGTTCGGCCTGCGGCAAGAACCTGTCAACCGACCTGTGGTCGACGATGGGCGACCAGAAGCAGACCAACTACGCGCTGCGTGCTCCGGACAAGGCGACCTTCATGAAGTTGGTCACCGAAGGGCAGCCACCCGCACCGAGCTACTTCGTCTACGACGCGATCCTCAACCGCAAGGACCGTGAACTGCTGGACGAGACCAAGATGCCGACGGCGATGACCTATGAACAGGTGCTGGACGCGATCGAGCGCGGTGCCGTCCTGGTCGACGGACGCAGCCCCGAAGAGTTCGCGCAGGGCCACCTCCGCCACGCCATCAACATCGGGCTCGACGGCCGCTATGCCGAGTTCGCCGGATCGGTGGTGCCCTCGGATGTCGACATCGTGCTGTTCACCGAACCGGGCCAGGAGTTGGAGGGCAAGAACCGGCTCGCCCGTATCGGATTCGACCGAGTGATCGGCTACCTGGACCGGCCGTTCGAGGTGATGCTGGCGCACCAGGACGACGTGCAGATCGCGTCCAGACTGACTGCCAGGGCGTTCGACCGACGCGCTTCCGAGCTGGCCGACCTGCAGGTCGTCGACGTGCGCAACCCCGGTGAGGTCGCGGCGGGGACGATCCCCAATGCGATCGACATCCCCGTGGGCCAGCTGCCGGCCCGGCTGGGCGAGTTGGATCCGGCCAAGCCGACAGTCGTGTACTGCGCCGGCGGGTACCGGTCGTCGGTGGCCGCAAGCCTGTTGCGGCACAACGGCTTCGTCGATGTCAGCGACATTCTGGGCGGTTTCGGCGCCTGGGAGGAAGCACGCCAGAACGCCTGAGCCACAGCCGAACAGGAAGGAAACGAGAGCACCATGCTTACCGCGAAGCACCAGATCGTCATCGTCGGCGGCGGCACAGCCGGCATCTCGGTGGCCGCCCGGCTGCTGCGCCGAGGTTTCTCGGACGTCGCCGTCATCGAGCCGTCTGACACGCACTACTACCAGCCGTTGTGGACGCTCGTCGGCGGCGGCCAGGCGAAGGCGTCGACGACCGCACGGCCCGAGGACTCGGTGATGCCCAAGGGTGCGACGTGGATCAAGAACGCGGCGGCGGCCGTTGATCCGGAGAACAACACGGTCACCTGCGTGGACGGAGCGGACTACGAGTACGACGCGCTCGTGGTCTGCCCCGGTATCCAGCTGGACTGGAATCGCACCGAGGGGCTGGCCGAAGCGCTCGGCAAGGACGGGGTTTCATCGAACTACCGGTTCGATCTCGCGCCCCGCACGTGGGAGTTCATTCGCGACCTGCGATCGGGCAGCGCGGTGTTCGCCATGCCGTCGGGTCCGATCAAGTGCGCCGGGGCACCGCAGAAGATCGCCTATCTCGCCAGCGACTACTGGCGAAAGCAGGGCGTGCTCTCCGACATCGACGTCCACCTCGTGGTGCCGACGCCGCGGTTGTTCGGCATCCCGGCGATCGCCGACAACCTCGACGCGATCGCCGCCGACTACGGCATCACCGTGCACACCAACGCCGAGGTGACGTCGATCGACGCGGCGGCCCACAAGGTGGGCATCACGCACACCGGGGACGGCCCGCCCAGCACCGAAGCCCACACGATGCTGTCCTACGACATGCTCCACACCGTGCCCCGACAGTCGGCGCCGGACTGGATCAAGTCGAGCCCGCTGTCGACAGGCGACGCAGGAGGGTATGTCGACATCGACAAGCACACCATGCAACACGTGCGCTATCCGAACGTGTTCAGCCTCGGCGACGCCGGGTCGTCACCGAACTCCAAGACCGGTGCTGCGATCCGCAAGCAGGCCCCGGTGGTGGTCGACAACATCGAGTCGTTCTTGGCGGGCCGCCCGTTGCGCGGCTCCTACAACGGCTACGGATCGTGCCCGATCGTCACATCCACGCACGCGATGCTGCTGGCGGAGTTCGACTACGACCTGAACATGACCCCGTCGCTGCCGCTGCTCGACCCGACCAAGCCGCACCGCGGCTACTGGTACCTCAAGAAGTACGGGCTGCCGTTCATGTACTGGAACCTGATGCTCAAGGGCCTGGCGTAGCAGTTCGCCTCTCCCACAAGGAAACAAGAAAGGAAACGGCCATGGCCACCAAGAGTCTGACCTACGACGACTTCGAGTCCACCGTCGTCGGCAATCCGATCGTACTGGTTGACTTCTGGGCGTCCTGGTGTGGCCCGTGCCGCGCCTTCGCCCCGGTCTTCGAGCGGTCCTCGGAAGCGCACCCGGATGTCGTCCACGCCAAGGTCGACACGCAGGCCGAACGTGACCTGGCCGCGACGCTGGAGATCCGATCGATCCCCACGGTGATGGCCTTTCGGGACGGCGTGCTCGTGTACAGCCAGCCCGGGGCGATGCATCCGGCGGCGCTCGAGGACCTGATCAGCCGGGTGAAGGCGCTCGACATGGCCGAGGTCCGCGCGAAGATCGCCGCACGGAAGGCGGCGTCGGCCTAGCGCAGCAGCCGGCTCGGCACCCCGCCACGTTTGAGTGCCGGCGCTGCTGGAAATGGATCGTTCATGCCCACGCCCCGAAGCGTCGCATGCGCATCGATCCTGACAGCAAGTGTGCTCGCCCTGGCCGGTTGCTCCGCGCTCGAGAACAAGGAGACCAACAGCGCCGCGACATCCACCACACAACCCCCGGCGACCGCCCCGCGAACCGAACCGACCGCCGCGGCGCCCAATCCGCCGCCGTCGGTCGAGCGCAAGCCGCCGATCGGGGACGTGTCCCTGGGGATCGACGACCGCGGCGATCTCGGTGAGATCGTCGTCGACAGCACCGGTCGGACGCTGTACGTCTTCTCGGCGGATGCCGCGAACGAGCCCACCTGCTACGGCGAGTGCGCCGACACCTGGCTGCCGCTGTTGGCCAACGCCGATCCGGCCGGCGGGACGGGCATCGACGTGGCGGCGGCGCGAACCGTCCCGCGGCGGGACCGCGGTGATCAGGTGACTTACCGTGGACAACCGCTCTATCGGTACGCGGGAGACACCACCGACAGAGACGCCAAGGGACAGGGCCTCGACATGTTCGGCGGCGAATGGCACGTGCTGACCAAAGACGGCCAACCGCTGGCCTGAGGAATAGCTTTGGCAGAACCGGCGTTGCCGAACGCATCGACGGCAGTGAGGGCGCGCGCATGGAATTCGGTATCTCGACCTTCGTCAACGACGACACCATCGACACCGTGTCGCTCGCCCGCGCGATCGAAGAGCGCGGTTTCCACGCGCTCGCGGTGGCCGAACACACGCACATCCCGGCGAGCCGGCAGTCCCCGTACCCGATGGGCGGCGACCTGCCCAAGATCTATTACCGGACGTTGGACCCGTTCGTCACGCTCGCCGCGGCGGCGGCAGTGACCTCCGAGATCGAGTTGATCACCGGTATCGCGCTGCTGATCCAACGCGATCCGATCATCACCGCCAAAGAGGCGGCCAGCATCGATGTCATTTCGGGAGGCCGGTTCGTGTTCGGCGTGGGGGCGGGCTGGAACATCGAGGAGTTGCGCCATCACGGCACCGACCCGAAGACGCGCGGCGCGTTGCTCGACGAACGCATCGAGGCCGTCAAAGCGCTGTGGACCGACGAGCCCGCCGAGTATCACGGGCGCTTCGTCGACTTCGACTCTTCGTATTCGCGCCCGAAGCCGGTGCAGAAGCCGCATCCCCCGCTCCTGATCGGCGGCGACTCCGACGCCACGGTCAGGCGGGTGATCCGTCATGAGGCCGGCTGGATGTCCAACCCGCTGCCGGTCGACCGGCTGACTAAACGAATCACCCAGATGCGCGACGGCGCGAGCCATGACGTGCCGCTGACGACGTTCGGCACGCCGATCGATCCGGCCTACTGGCGCGCGCTCGACGACCTCGGTTACCGGCAGGCGAACTTGCTGCTGCCCACGAAATCGCGCGACGACTCGCTGCGACTGCTCGACGACTACGCCGCCAAGGTCGCCGAGTACCACCGATAGGGTCCCGCGGCACTCACGCTCGCTAGTTGGTTGATCGCACCCACCAGATGCGTGCGATCCACCCCTTAAGCGCCACACGACCGCCGACCGCATCCCGCTGTCTGTCGGCGCGCGCCGAGTTCCTATCTTTACTGCATGAGCAATGACGCTGATGCCGACCGGGTAGCCGAGTCGGCGCGCGGAGTCGTCGCCGACCACGACCCGCAGAAGGTGCCCATCCCGGAGTTTCTCGGCGCCTGCTACGACGCCGGCCTGTCGTGGGTCCACTTCCCCGACGGCCTCGGCGGGCTCGGCGTGACCCGCGGCCTCCAGGCCGTCGCCGACCGCATCCTGCAGGGTGCGGGCGGGCCGGTGCCCCTCGGGCTCAACCCGATGGGCTACGGCATGGCCGCGCCGACGATCCGCGAGCACGCGCAATCCGACGACGTGAAGCGGCAGTGGCTGCGCCCCCTGGCGACCACCGAAGACCTGTGGTGCCAGCTTTTCTCCGAACCCGGCGCCGGCTCCGACCTCGCGGGCCTGGCCACCTCCGCAGTGCGTGACGGTGACGACTGGGTCATAAACGGTCAGAAGGTGTGGACCAGCCTCGCCCACCGTGCGCGCTGGGGGCTGCTGCTCGCGCGCACCAACCCCGACGTGCCCAAGCACAAGGGTCTGACGTACTTCGTGATCGACATGCACGGCGCCGGCGTCGAAACCCGGCCGCTGCGCCAGATGACGGGGCAGGCCGAGTTCAACGAGGTCTACTTCACCGACGCGCGGATCCCGGACAAGCACCGCCTCGGCGAGGTCGGAAACGGCTGGGCCGTCGCGATGACCACGTTGATGAACGAACGTACCGCGCTCGGCGGCAGCGGCAGCCGCCGCGGCGCGGGCACCATCGCCGACGCGACAGGGCTGTGGGCGTCGCGGCCCGAACGGCACTCGCCGATACTGCGGGACCGGCTGACCCAGTTGTGGCTTCGCTCGGAGGCGCAGCGACTCACCTCCGAACGGTCACGCGCCGCGGCGACCGTCGGGGGGCCGGGTCCCGAGGGTTCGATCGGCAAGCTGGTCGGCGCCGAACTCAACCAGGACATCTACCAGTGGTGCATGGATTTCCTTGGCCCCGAAGGGATTCTGTATCACGGGTACCAGCAGGGTAGTGGCCACCTGGGTGGCCAAAAACACAGTGACTGGCAAGGGCCCATCCAGCAGCGGTACCTGCGCAGCCGCGCCAACACCATCGAAGGCGGGACATCCGAGGTGATGCGCAACATTCTCGGCGAACGCATACTCGGGCTGCCCGGCGACTTGCGCGCCGATGCCGGCATGCCGTGGAAGGAGATCCCGCGTGGCTGAGAAGGCTGACAGCTCTGTTGAGCAGGCAGAGTTCACGTTTACCGACGAGCAAACCCAATTACGGGACGCGGTACGCAAATTCAGCGCCGAGCACTTCGCTGAGGAGACTGTCCGTGAGCTCATGGAGTCCGACCCGCCGTTCGACCCCAAGGTGTGGGCCCGGCTGGGCGGCGAACTCGGCGTGCTCGGGCTTTCGGTGCCCGAAGCCGACGGTGGCGTCGGCGGCACCCTCGTCGACCAGGCCGTCGCCATCGAGGAACTCGGAGCACGGCTGGCGTGCGGGCCCCTGTTCGGCACGGTGTACCTCGCGATCCCCGCGCTGGTGGCCGCTCCGTCCAGTCCCGCCCGCGATGAACTGCTCGCCGAGCTCGTCGAGGGCCGGCGCACCGCGGCCCTCGCCGTGGTGGATCGCGCGGGCGTCTTCGATCCGGATGCTGTTG
The DNA here is from genome assembly GCF_035918395.1 of Mycolicibacterium sp. ND9-15. Classification (NCBI taxonomy): domain Bacteria; kingdom Bacillati; phylum Actinomycetota; class Actinomycetes; order Mycobacteriales; family Mycobacteriaceae; genus Mycobacterium; species Mycobacterium jinjuense. Next base: position 2,275,880 of record NZ_CP142362.1, on the reverse strand, counting down.
CGGTGACTGTGAGCCGAGACGTGTTGTCGGGCAGCGTGACCCAGGTAGTCGACGGCGATATCGCCGATGTCCTGCTGGTCGCCGGTCGCGGCTCCGACGGTGTCGCCCTGTACGCCGTCGACACCGCCGCCGACAGCGTGCAGCGCACCCGACTGGCCACGCTCGACCTCACCCGGTCCGAGGCCAACGTGACGTTCGCCGACGCGCCCGCACACCTGATCGCCGGACCCGACGAGACCACCCGGGTCCTCAACCACGCGTTGCAGGTCGGCGCGGCGTTACTCGCCGTCGAGCAGGTCGGCGCCGCGCAGCATCTGCTCGATCTCGGGGTCGAGTACGCGAAGTCGCGGCTACAGTTCGGCCGGCCGATCGGATCGTTTCAGGCGGTCAAGCACCGGCTCGCGAACCTGCTCGTCGACGTCGAACACGCGAGGTCGACTGCCTACCACGCGATCTGGGCGCTGACCGACGGGTCCGACGACCCGGCATTGGCGACGAGCATCGCACAAGCGGTCTGCTCGGCCGCGCTCACCCGCGTCGCCAACGACACGATCCAGGTCCATGGCGGGATCGGCTTCACCTGGGAGCATCAGGCCCATCTGTACTACAAGCGCGCCACCACCGACGCGGTGCTGCTGGGCAGCGCGGAAGAACATCGGGAGCGAATCGCGGCGATGGTGCTCGACGGCGGCCAAGACAGCAAAGCCGCGGAACGGGTGCCCCGAGTCGCCGACGGTCTGCCGGCATGACGGGCATCGCTGATTCGCGCTCGACCCAGCCAGGCACTAATTTTCCTCGGGTGATGTTTTCAGTTGCCGGCGCAGCCGCGCGGCGGATTGCTCCGCTCCTGACTGTCGCGGCGCTCACTCTGGGTCTGAATGCCGGCCCCGTGCCGGCAGTTCGCCTCGCCAGCGAAGCGAACCCGCTGGTCGGTGCGCCCTTCTACGTCAATCCGGATTCGGTGGCGATGCGTGCCGCGCAGAAGGCCGATCCACCGAGTCCGGAGTTGACCACCGTCGCCAACACGCCGCAGGCGTACTGGCTCACCCCCGGACCGTCGGCTTCCACGGTCGCGAATTACGTCGGCGACGCGCAGGCCGCCGGTGCCATCCCGGTGCTGTCGATCTACGGAATCCCGCACCGCGACTGCGGCAGCTTTGCCGCGGGCGGCATGGCGAGCGGCGCCGCGTACCGGGCATGGATCGACGGCATCGCCGCCGGCGTGGGCGGTTCGCGGGCCGCGATCATCGTCGAACCCGACGCCCTTGCCATGGCCGACTGCCTGTCGGGCGACCAGCGCCAAGAGCGCTTCGACCTGATCCGCTATGCCGTCGACACGTTGACCCGCAACCCGGCGGCGGCCGTGTACGTCGACGCGGGACACCTGCGCTGGCACAGCCCCGAGGAGATGGCTTCCCGGCTGAACGAGGCCGGTGTCGAGCACGCGCTGGGGTTCAGCCTGAACGTCGCGAACTTCTTCACCACCGAGGAGGAGATCGGCTACGGCGAGGCGATCTCGGGGCTCACGAACGGCAAGCACTACGTGATCGACACCTCGCGCAACGGCAACGGGGCGGCGCCCGACTCGCCGCTGCACTGGTGCAATCCCGGTGGCCGGGCACTCGGCGTGCCACCGACCACGCAGACCGCGGGTGCGCACGCCGACGCCTACCTGTGGATCAAACGCCCCGGCGAATCCGACGGCACCTGCGACAAAGGCGATCCGCCTGCGGGCACCTTCGTGAACCAGTACGTGATCGAATTGGCCCGCAACGGTAGTCCGCGGTGAGCGTTTCGACCGGCTCGATCGGTAACGATTCGAAACCTGTTGTGTTGCAGGATGAGATATGAGCAGTGACGGCCACGTCGCGAACACTATGTTCACATCGTGCGCCGGCGAACCGCCCTCAAACTCCCGCTGTATCTGGCAGCAGCCGCGGCACTGACCAAACTCCCGCTCGCCGCTGCCGCCGAGACGGGCCGTTGGTCGGCTGACCGCGCCAACGCCTGGTACGCGGAACAGGGTTGGCTGCTCGGCGCCAACTATGTCACGTCGAACGCGGTCAACCAGCTCGAGATGTTCCAGGCCGCAACCTATGACGCGCGCCGCATCGACGGCGAGCTCAGCGTGGCCAAACGAATCGGGATGAACACCATGCGGGTGTTCCTGCACGACCAACTGTGGGCCACCGACCGTGCGGGCTTCAGCCAGCGGCTTTCCCAGTTCGTCTCGATCGCGGCGAGCCACAACATCAAGCCGCTGTTCGTCCTGTTCGACTCGTGCTGGGATCCGTTGCCCCGGGCGGGACGTCAGCGTCCACCGATCAAAGGAGTGCACAACTCCGGCTGGGTGCAGAGCCCTGGCGCACACCGTCTCGAGGACCCGGCCTACACCCGGGTGCTGCAAAGCTATGTCACCGGAGTGGTGGGGCTGTTCCGCAATGACCCGCGAGTCCTCGGCTGGGACGTGTGGAACGAGCCGGACAACCCGGCAAAGGATTACCGCAAGGTCGAACACGCCGACAAGCAGAAGCTGGTCGCCGCCTTCCTGCCCCACGTCTTCGGTTGGGTGCGGGCGGTCAAACCGATCCAACCGTTGACTAGCGGTGTGTGGCAGGGCCACTGGCGAGATCCCGGCGCCCGCAGCGCGATCGCGAGCCGGCAGCTCGAGCTTTCGGACGTCATCAGCTTCCACAGCTACGGCAATCCCTCCGAGTTCGAGGATCGCATCGACGAACTCGCTCCGTTGGGGCGCCCGATCCTGTGCACCGAGTATCTGGCCCGCAACCTGGGCAGCACCGTGGAAGGAATTCTCCCGATCGCCAAGCGGCGCAACGTCGGTGCCTACAACTGGGGCTTCGTCGCCGGACGGACACAGACGTATCTGCCGTGGGATTCCTGGCAGGAGCCTTATACGACGCTTCCGGAGACATGGTTCAGCGATTTGATCCACCCCGACGGACGGGCGCATGACTCCAACGAGATCCGCTTCATCCAGAAGCTCGCGGGGGTGAGTTCCGCCAGCTGACGGTCATCGGAGAATCGCCGAGCTGGGTAACATCGGCTGAGCGGATAGCGACTGGATCTCGCATTGGCCGCGAACAGGTTTCGGTCGCGTCTTTGTGCCGCTGTGCCCGGATACGATGTCCGGATTCCCAAGTCGATGGTTCGCGTCCCCATACCGAGGTGCCTGTGAAACTGCGAAACGCGCTGGTGTGTCTCGCAGTTGCGCTACTGGGCGTACCGCTCGCCGCGCCCGCCACGGCCGATCCTGCCGCTGTCCCGGCCGGGCCGTCGACGCAGTGGATCGTGGTCGGCGTGCCCGCCGCGAACGCCACGTCAGGAACCCTGACCGCCTTTCAGCGGGTAGGCCGGCAATGGAAGGCCGTCCTGGGACCGACGCCCGCCAAAGTCGGCGCGCTCGGCGTCGGCGCCCCCGCTGACGGCGTCCACCGCACTCCGGTGGGAACATTCACCTTCGACCAGGCCTTTGGCCGCCAACCCAACCCGGGCACCAAAATGCCGTATTTCCAAGCGACGAACCAGGACTGGTGGGACGAGGACGCCGGCTCGCCGACGTACAACACCCACGTGCGCGGACCTCGCAAACCGTCGTCAATCGCGGAGAACCTGTACGACTCCGGCCCCGTCTACGACTACGCCGTCAACATCACGGTGAACCCGCAACGCATTCCGGGACGGGTGTCAGGCATTTTTCTGCACGTGACTGACGGGAACCCCACTTGGGGATGTGTGGGTATCGGGCGCGACGAGATGCGCAAACTGCTGACCTGGCTCGATCCCTCAGCGGCCCCGCGGATCACCATCGGCGTCGGAAACCCCTCGCTCGTGCCGGCGCGCACGTGATCAGCGCCGCAGGGGTACCGCGGCCTCGAACGCCGCCGCCTTGCCGTCCGATTGCCACCGCAGCCAGGCCTCCCACCGCCCGAGGTTGGCCTGCTGCCATCGGCGGTCGGCGCTCGGTGACAACCGCCGTGCGATCTCCAGCGTAAGGATCACCGGAAATCGCATTAGCAGCAACAAGATTCCGGGCAGTGCCGATGGTAATCGGTAGCGTCGCCGGTTCCACGGCAACATGTACAGGCCGAGATATCCGGCTTGTACGCGGTAGTGATACTCGGCGCGGAGCCGCTCGAGGCCTCGATGGGCCGGCGCGGGCTCGAAGGCGGGAACGAAGGACTGGACGAGTTCTGTGCCGCTGTCCGCGCTGTCGTAGCTGCGTGCGGAGTCGCACATGAACAAGATGCGCCACGCATCGGCGACGGTCTCGGGGAAGTAGCCCTCGCACCGGACACCGACGAGGTGGCCGCAGTAGCGGTTGAAGTGCAGGACGGCACGCATCTCGTGCGGTGAGGTGAGGTGCCCGAGCAGGTACAGGCCGAGCGCCGGTGCGACGCTGCCACCCAGCAGCGTCAGCAGCATGGCCGACTGGCTGATCGGCAAACCCCAACGCTCGGCATCCCACTCCGGGTGCTGCTTGACGCGGTCGCGGACGCTGACATGCATGATCCGCACGTGCAGGGAGGTGTTGCGGCCCAACGAACCTGGTGTCAGGATGGCGCCGGGCCGGCAGACTTCGATCCACCAGCGTGAGGTCTCCAGGTACCGGTGCAGGGCGCGTTGGCCGGCATAGCCGCCCGAAAGCGAGAGCGGGATCGCCAGCCAGCCCTCGGTGTACGTGTCGTTGGTGCCGGCGTTGCCGAGCGCGCCGAGTGCGTAAGCCCAGCGGCGCCAGACCGCGGCGCCTTCCTCGACGAGGTCCGGATCGACCCATTCGGGTAGCTGCTCGAACTCCTCGAACAGCGCACGCATCGAGTCGGGCGTCTCGGGGACATTGTCGATACCTTCCCGCTGCGCCTTCTCGACGAGATCGCGGGCCTTTCTGGCGCCGAGGTCACCGTGATAGGTCTCGGCGACGAATCGCTCGGCGACGGGATCGCCCTCGGTGAGACCGGCGATGAAGGCGCGCGCGACGGCGTCGGATGGAAGGAGGTCGACGCCCGCGAGTCGGTTGGCGGCGCTCCGTAGTCGGGCGCGCCGGCGGCTGAGACCGGGATACCGGAATGCGGTCGGCGCTCGAGGGGGTCGTGTGCTGGCTTCCGGCATGCGTCTTCGGCCTTCTAATCGGCGAGCGCGCGGTTGTTCGCGGATCCACTCGGCAGATGCGTACGCAAACGTGCGCTCAGCGGTATGGCGATTCCCACTGCCACCGCGCCGATCAGCGAGGCGATCAGGATCGAGGTGGTTTCGTGCAGGCGCACCGCGATGCCGATCAGCGCCCAGATGAGCACCAGCGCAAAGGCAACGTCATGGTGGCGCAGGCTCATCACCAACCCGAGGGCGGCCGCGACCACGAGCATGATCACCCCCCAGGCCGGCTCGGAAAGCCCGAAGCCGGACCAGCCGGCGTCGTCGAGCGTGATCGTCGCGTTGGCGATCGTCGCGACCGATACCCAGCCCAAGTAGACGCGGAACGGGATGTGCACCGTCCACCGCTCCAGCGTCGAAGTGGGCGGTCGGCCGGCCTGTATGCGGTAGATGACGATCAAGGCGACGAGCAGTACGACCATCAGCAGCATGCTCAGCGGGAACCGGTTGTGATGCCAGGCGAACAGCCAGCAACAGTTCGCGACGGCGGTCAGCACGTACCAGGGCGCGATCGCGCGTGCGGCGCCGCTGTCGGTGCGGGCGCTGCGAAGCGTCAGGCTCAGGTAGACGCTGTAGGCGATCACTCCGAGGTAGATCAAACCCCAGATGGAGAAGACGTAACCGGCTGGGACGAAGTACACCTCGAACCGGCGGGTGACGTCACCGGTGGTCTGGCCGTTGATCGGCAAAGCGTTGGCCAGGTAGTTGACGACGAGCGTGGCCGCCGTCGCGAGGCTGACCGCCAGCGGCAGCAGCAGCGTCGAGATCGAACGGGGCTCGACGGTACGGCTGACCATGTAGGGCTCCTCTGCCTTCAAGGGTTTTCCGCGGTCAGCCGCGTCGGCGCCGGATAGCGGATTCGACGTCGGCAGCGGGCAATTCCTTCGTGCAGAAGAACCAGTCTTCGCATTCCACCCCGTCGACGTGGGCAGTCATCCGTTCTGCCGCCGTGCCACACGAACCGGCGGGCGGCACGATCACCCTGTCGCCGGGGCGCCAATCCGCCGGCGTGGCAACCTCGAAATGGTCAGCCGTCTGCAGGGCCTTGACGACTCGCAGCAGTTCGTCGAAGTTCCGGCCGAGCGACAGCGGATAGTAGATGACGGTTCTCACCACGCCCTTCGGGTCGATGACGAAAACGGCCCGCACCGCCTTCGTCGAATCCTCGCCCGGCATGATCATCCCGTACTTGCGGGCGACCTCCATGCTGATGTCCTCGATAAGAGGGAACGTCACCTCCACATCGCGCATGCCCTTGAAGGCGATCTTTTCCTTGATGGTGCGCAGCCAGGCGATGTGGCTGTACAGGCCATCCACCGACAGGCCGACCAGGTCGGTGTTGTAGGCCGCGAACTCCTCTTGCATCGACGCGAACGTCATGAATTCGCTCGTGCATACCGGCGTGAAGTCCGCGGGGTGGGAGAACAAGATGACCCACTTTCCCGCGTAGTCGGCGGGGAAATTGATCTCTCCCTGGGTCGTGACGGCCCGAAACGACGGGGCGGGGTCTCCGATGCGCGGCATGGTCGCGGTGGGAGCCGGCGTGGCGATGTCTCCGGTCATGATGGTTCCTTTCTCAGTTCGGGCGGGAAAACGTCATGAGGCTGTGCCCATTGTCCATGGGGCAGTGCCCTAGGCCACCAGACCTGTGTTGCGAGCGTTGTCGAAGTCGTCGTCGATCAGAACGACGCCGTGGCCTGCGCGGTCGAGGAAAGACGCCGCGATCGAGGACCGATAGCCGGACTCGCAGTGAACCCAGACCGTCGAGGCGGGGACTTCGTCAAGCCGTTCCGGCAGTTCGTGTAGCGGTATGTTGACCGCTCCGGGGATGTGGTCCTCGTCGTACTCGTGGCTCTGCCGCACATCGAGCACCGCCACCGTCTCGGTGCGACGCTGTTCGGCCAGTCGAGCGAAATCCGCGACGGGGTAGGAGCCGAGCGGCGTTCCGTCGCGCAGCTTTTCGATATCCCCGGTTGCCGCACCCGTCAGCCGGTCCACCCCGATGCGGACCAACTCACGCTTGGCGTCTGCGATCTGCTCCGGTGACTCGCCGATCAACGTCACCGGTGCGCCCCAGTCGTAGAGCCAGCCGAAGTAGCTCACAAAGGAGCCACACAGCTCGAAACCCAACGACCCCTGTAGATGTCCGGCGGCGAAGGCGGTGCGGTTGCGCAGATCGGCCACCCACTCGCCGGCCTCGATGCGACGCCGCAGTTCGGTCGGGTCGATCGGTTCGGGCGGCGTCAGATCCACGGGCGCCGGCCCTTCGCGGTTGATGACGCCCATGTGCGCGTAGTACGCCGGATAGGCCGAAAGGCCCGCGAGTAGTTCGTCGACGAAGCTCTGCTCGTCCTGGGTGAGCGCCGGGTTGGTGTGCCGTTGCTCACCGATCGTGGATTCGTCGCCCGAAGCAGGTGTGGCCGAGCAGAAACTGCCGAAGCCGTGGGTCGGGTAGATCGCCGTGTCGGCGGGCAGGCGCTCGGCGAGTTTCCGAACGGAGTGGAATTGCGCGTGGGTGAGTTCCTCGGTGTGGTCCGCGCCGAGCAGGTCGGTGCGCCCGGTGGTGCCGAACAACATCGAGCCACCGGTGAAGACCCCGTGGACCTCGCCGTCGAGGTCGCGCAGCACATAGCTGACGTGATGGTGGGTGTGGCCCGGGGTGTGCATCACCTCGAGCCGGAATGGTCCGGCGTCGATGACCTCACCGTCGGTGACGGCGCGGCGGGGGTATCTGACGTCGTCGCCCGCCGGCACCACATATTCGGCGCCTACGGTCCGCGACAGTTCCAGTCCCCCGGTCACATAGTCGTTGTGCAGGTGCGTCTCCAGTACATGGGCGATGCGCACCCCGCGGTCGTCGGCGAGTTCGAGGACCCGGTCGATGTCGCGCTGCGGATCGATCGCAACGGCTATGTCGCCGTCGCTGATCAGATAGCTCCGGTCACCGAGCCCGGAGGTTTCGATGATCGAGACGTCCATGCTTTCTCCCTTGCTGTTCAACTCAAGAAGATGGTGTCGACGAGTATGTAAGCGGCGACGACGAAGACGAGGTAGGCGAACCAGCGCTGCAGGCGGTCGGTGTCGATCCTGGTGCCGAAGTATCCGGCGACCAGCGATGCCAACATCGCGGCCCCGACGAATGTCGCGGTGATCGACCAATCGACGCTGATGCCGTGGAGATGCGAAAAGATGCCGGCTACCGAGTTGGCGACGATGACCAGCAGCGAAGTGCCGATCGCCGTGGCCATCTCGACGCCGAGCACCACCACGAGCGCCGGGATGATCAGGAAGCCGCCACCGACGCCGAACAGTCCGGTCAGCAAACCGACCACGAGGCCGGCACCGATCGACCGCGGCGCGCAGCGACGCCAATCGACGTGCCCCTCGCGCACCTCGCATGCGGTGCCGGTGTTGTCCTGGCCGGCCAGCATGCGGATGCCGGCGACCACCATCACCACCGCGAACCCGATCAGCAGCGCCGGTTCGGGCAGGTGTCTGCTGATGGCGCTGCCGAGAACGGTCGCCGGAATCCCGGCCGCCGCGAAGATGCCGGCCATCCGCCACCGAACCTGTCGGGCGCGGATCTTCGGCAGGACCCCGACGGCCGACGCGGTGGCGACGACGACCAACGAGATCGGAATGGCCTGTTCGACACCGAAACCCATCCCGTAGACCAGCGCCGGGACGGCGAGGATCGAGCCGCCGCCGCCGAGCAGACCCAGCAGCACGCCGATCAGCGCACCGAGGCCGAGGCTCAACGCCACCGTCATGTCAGCCCTGTACCCGGGCTATCGGCGCCAGAACCCGCGTGCGGGACGCCGCGGCGGCTCGCTCACCCGCTCACAGCGGCACTGCTGTGCGGCCGGCACCGACCGCATGACCTCGTCGACGTGCTGGCCGCAGCCATCCCACGTCGTCTTGCCGCAGGACGGGCACTGAACTGGGTAGCACATGGGTGAAACCTCCTTTCCTGGCTCGACGTCTCACACAGCGGCGTGATAACCCCGACGGGCACCGGATGCCACAGGGATGTGCGCAGCTTGTGCGGGGACATACCCCCAAGGGTATATGCTGTCGGGCGTCGAAGGAAAGCGGGCGGGGGAATCGTGGCCGCCCCTGCGGCGCTGACCTGGATGAGGCATACCCCCGCGGGTACCATGGAACTACTGACGAAAGGAACCATCATGGTCGGTGACGAAGAATCCATCTCCGCGGTACTCAACCGACTCCGGCGCGCTCAAGGCCAGCTCGCCGGCGTGATCGGGATGATCGAAGATGGCCGCGAATGCAAGGACGTTGTCATCCAACTCGCGGCGGTGTCGCGAGCGCTCGATCGCGCCGGCTTCAAGATCGTCGCGACCGGTTTACGGGAATGCATGACGGGCGATCAAGAGGGGAACGAGAGGCCTATGACCGAAGCGGAACTGGAGAAGCTCTTCCTCGCGCTGGCCTGACCGCCCTCAACCGACAAAGGAGTCATCATGAGCATCGCCCTGTCCACGAGTTTGAAGACGTCGTTCGACGACGCCGTCGCCCGCACCCGCGAGGCGCTGGCGGAACAGGGGTTCGGCGTCCTGACCGAGATCGACGTCAAGGCGACGCTGAAGAACAAGCTCGATGAGGACATGGAGAACTACCTCATCCTCGGCGCGTGCAATCCGCCGCTGGCACATCGGGCCATCGGCGTGCAACCGCAGATCGGTCTACTGCTGCCGTGCAACGTCGTGGTGCGCAGCGATCCCGACGACCCGGAAACGACGCTCGTCGAGGCGATGAACCCGCAGTTGCTCGTCGACGTCACAGACGAGCCCGGGCTCAAACCGGTCGCCGAGGAAGTCGGAAGTAAGCTGCAAGCGGCCATCGACGCGCTGTCGCGGTGACCTCGACGCTCAGGCCAGGCGGCGCGGTGTAGATCCGGAGTCAGCGGCCCAGCCACCTCGGCTTGCGCTTCTCCTGCCAGGCCCTGATCCCCTCACCCACGTCTTCGGTGGCGGCGGCCACCTTGCGCATGGTCTCCCCGAACCGGACGGACTCGATCCACCCCATGTTGGCCGTGCGCCACGCCACCTCCTTGGTGGCCCGTTGCGCCAACGGCGCCGCCTCGGTGAGCGTGCGTGCCCACGAGCGCGCCTCCGCCCGCAGATCGTCGGGCTCGACCAGCCGCCACACCAGGCCGATCTCCCTGGCCCGCTCGGCCGTCATCGGCTTGCCGGTCAAGAGAAGCTCCATCGCGTCGGCCCACCGCACCCGTTCGGGCAGCCGGATGGCACCGACGATCGTGGGCACTCCGAGCGACACCTCTGGAAACGCGAAAGTCGCTGTGGTCGAGGCGATCACGAAGTCACAGAACAGGACACCGGTCAATCCGTAGCCGATACAGGGACCGTTGACCGCCGCGATCGTCGGTTTGAACAGTTCCATCCCGCTCTCGAAAGAGTTGATCGTCGGCTTCTCCCAGAACGTGCCGCCGAAGGTGCCGACGGACCCCTCGCCGTCCTTGAGGTCGCCGCCGGCGCAGAATACGTCTCCCTTCGCGGTGAGGATTCCGACCCACGCGTCCTCGTCGTCACGGAACCGCTCCCATGCCGCGTTCAGACCGCGCCGGACCTCGCCGTTGATCGCATTGCGCGCCTCGGGGCGGTTGAGGGTGATGGTGGCGATGTGATCGGCCAGCTCATAGGTCACGACGCTCATGGCTGCACCATAACCACGTGGCGACACGCTCTGGACGGGGCCGAGGCGATCGGCTCGTTGTGCTGTCGGTACTCGTGCCGCCGCATCAAAGGGGGTCGCTCGGCCGCCGGTCAGCGCACTGCCGAGCGCGGGCGCGCGCAACTGAAAACAAGGGTCGCGGGGTGGGGGATGCTTCGCTGCTGGGCGCGCTCATCACGGAGGATCCGCCTGTTGAGCGCCCGCTCGTCGCGTCGCGTCAGCGCGCGCCTCTTTCCAACGAGAAGGTCGAGTTGCTGCCAGCTGAGCCCGTCGAGCTCGCCGTCCTCGTCGTGGGTGGCGACGACGATGCAGCCGCGCAGCAGGGGTACGGTCTTCGCCGTGAACGTCGTGGTCGCCAGCAGCAGTTCGGTGGCTTTTCGGTTAGGGCGCCGTTGGCACCGCTGCGTCGACGGGCTGAACCAGAAGTCGAACTGCCGGTCGGCGCTGGTCAGGCACTGCAGGCCGTGATTCTCAACGAGCTGGTCGATATCGGCGGTGGTGTAGGCCCGGGTTTCGTAAACGTCGCCGGTGGTGCTGAAGTACAGGACGGTGTTCATCGTGAATTCCCATTCGTCTCTTTCTTCGGTGTGGTGGGACGGTGTCTGCGCACCGCCCTGTTACCAAAGTTACCCATGTGACATCTGGGACAAACCTTCATAACTATCCCGCCACAGTGGTTTGTTCTCCGAAGGCATGGTCCGATTCGCGCCGCCGAGTTCTGCACAGTGGTCGTGATCGCGCGCGATCGACGACCCTCCGGTCGATCTCGGCGCGCTCAGCCGAACTCGAGCAGGGTGTAGGCGCCGCGGTAGTTCCTCGTCGGCTTGAACTTCCAGAACGCGGGGAACGCTTTTTCGAAGAACCAGCCGCGGCCCTGCGGCATCGGTAAGTCGTGCACGGCGCGGACTCCGGGGACGGTGTTGACCAGATCCGCCAGTTGCGCCGCCGACAAGCTGAACGGCATCGGCGGAACGCGGTACCGGCGGGAGGATCGCACGCCCTTCGGGGCCAGCTTCTTCACCAGGACCGGTGGGAGGTCGAAGACCATCTGACCACACGGAAACCGGCTCGCACACGCGGAGATCAGGCCCATCGCCTCGGCCGGCTGCAGGTACATCAGCAGCCCCTCCGCGGTGATGAAGACACCGTTGCCGTTCTCGACCTTGTCCATCCAGGAGTAGTCGAGCGCCGACTGCGCAAGGGAGGCGATCCGGGGCGCCGGGGGCAGCAGCCGCTCGCGCAGATCGATGATCGGCTGCAAATCGACGCTCAGCCAACGAAATTCGGCATGCGGTAAAGCTGCGTGGAGGCGCCAGAAGCTGGTTTGCAGACCCTCCGCAAGGGCGACAACGGTGGCCAGTGGGTGCTCCGACAGGTAGCGGATGGCGGCGCGGTCGAACGCCAGTGAGCGCAGCGCCATCTCCTGGCCTTTGCGGCCGAACTTGCCGAAGTCGAAGTCGATCGCGTCGGCGAGACGGATCGCCATCGGATCGCCGATGATCGCGTTCGGATGGCGGGCCTGATACGCCCGTCCGTTCAGCGTCAGCAGTGCGGTCTCCGAGACTCCGGTCAAGGCGACGTCGCCGGCTTTTCGGTCGTCTGCGTGACCCATCACAACCAACGTACCCGTGCCGTCGGCGGACCGTCGGTGCGCGGCTGTTCGAAGATATCGAACCGTGGCGGCCCCGGCGGGCGGATCTTCGAACCGGCGGCCTGCCGCGTGTGCCACTCCGGCGACGGGTCGGTTTCGGGCCGAGGCTGTGCGGAAACACTGACGGCATGGGCCGGACCGTTCGTGGTCTCGCCGCCGCGGCCGCCTCGACGTTGGGCGCCGTGGCCGTGCGCGACCTTTTTCAACGCAAACACGCACTTCTTCGCAACTTTCCTCTCATCGGGCACGCTCGATACCTGATCGAGTCCGTCGGTCCGGAGCTGCGGCAGTACATCGTCGCCGCCAACAACGAGGAGCGCCCGTTCACCCGCGACCAACGTCGGTGGGTGTACGCCTCGGCTAAGGCGGAGAACAACTACTTCGGCTTCGGCACCGACAACGACCTCGAGTACACGGCCGGCTACCCGGTGATCAAACATCGCACATTCGCGCACACCGTACCGCCGTCGACGCCGAACGCCGCCACTCGTGAAACGAAGGTGCCGTGTGCCAAGGTGCTCGGCGCGGCTCGGGGCCGGCCCGGCGCGTTCCGGCCCAGTTCGGTGGTCAACATCTCCGCGATGAGCTTCGGATCGTTGTCGGCCAACGCCGTCGAGGCCCTCAATCGGGGAGCGGTCCTGACCGACTGCCTGCACAACACCGGCGAGGGCGGCATTTCGCGCTATCACCGCCACGGCGGCGAACTGATCTTCCAGATCGGCACGGCTTACTTCGGCTGCCGAGATTCCGAGGGTCGCTTCGATCTCGACAAACTCAAAGACGTGGTGGCCGGCGCGCCGGTGCGGGCCCTGGAAATCAAGCTCAGCCAGGGCGCCAAGCCGACCCTCGGCGGACTGCTACCGGCTCCCAAGGTGTCCGCCGAGATCGCCGAGGCGCGCGGCGTACCCGAGGGGCGCGACTGCGTCAGCCCATCCCGGCACGCCGAGTTCTCCGACACCGACAGCCTGCTCGACTGGGTGGAGCTGCTCGCCGCGGAGACCGGGCTGCCGGTGGGCATCAAATCGGCGGTCGGGGATCTCGAGTTCTGGTACGAGCTCACCGATCTCATGCGCAAGACCGGCCGCGGGGTGGACTTCGTGACGATCGACGGCGGGGAGGGCGGCACCGGCGCCGCGCCGCTGATCTTCACCGACACCGTCTCGCTGCCTTTCCAACTCGGCTTCGCCCGGGTGTACCGGATCTTCGCCGAGCGGGGCCTGAGCGACGATGTCGTCTTCATCGGCGCCGGCAAGCTCGGGTTGCCGGACAACGCCGTCGTGGGTTTCGCGCTCGGCTGCGACATGGTTTACGTCGCGCGGGAGGCGATGCTCGCGATCGGCTGCATCCAGGCCCAGGTATGCCACAACGACAAGTGCCCCACCGGGGTCGCCACCCAGAACCAGTGGTTGGCCCGCGGGCTGGTGCCGGAGCTCAAGGCCGAGCGGGTCGCGAACTACATCAGGACGCTGCGCCGCGATCTGGTGAAGGTGGCCGAGGCGTGCGGTGTGGAGCACCCCGGCCTCATCAATGCGGACGCGGTGGACATCCTCCACACCCGGACCACTTCCACGGCATTGCGCGAGGTGTACGGCTACGAGCCCGACATGGGACTACCGTCTGAGGCGGACCGCAAGGAGATCGTCCGGTTGATGACCACCAACGAACCGCAGGGGGACTCCGCGCCGGCCTCGACGTCCGCCGTCGGATGACGCGGCCGCCGGAACGGACAGACGAAGCTTCGAGCATCGACGCGGAGGCCGCATGCAACCGATATCACCGACCGACCTGATCTTCCTGCTCGGCGAATCCCGGGAGCATCCAATGCATGTCGGCGGTTTGCAGTTGTTCGCGCCGCCGGACGGGACCGGGTCGGAATTCCTGCACGAGATCTACGACGTCCTGCTCGAAGAGACCGACATTCAGCCCACCTTCCGCAAGCACCCGGCGTTCTTCGGCGGCCTCACCAACCTGGTGTGGTCGTTCGACAAGGAGGTGGATCTCGACTACCACGTGCGCCGCTCGGCGCTGCCCGCGCCCGGTCGGGTGCGGGAGCTGCTGGCGCTGACCTCGCGGCTGCACGGCACGCTGCTCGACCGCCATCGCCCGTTGTGGGAGACGCATCTGATCGAGGGCCTCGATGACGGGCGCTTCGCGGTCTACACGAAAACCCACCACGCACTGATCGACGGCGTTTCGGCGATGAAGCTGATGCAGCGCACGCTGACGACCGACCCGGACGACACCGAGCTGCGCGCCCCCTGGAGCCTGCCGCCGCGGCGCCGGACCGGTTCCAAGGCCGGACCCTCCCTGCTGCAGACGGTGGGCCAGGTCGCGGGTTCCGTCGCCGGCATCGCGCCGACCACGCTCTCGTTGGCACGCGCCGCGCTGCTCGAACAGGAACTCACACTTCCGTTCCGCGCGCCGAAGACCATGTTGAACGTCAGAATCGGCGGGGCCCGCCGCGTCGCCGCACAGTCCTGGGCACTGGAGCGGATTCAGAAGGTCAAGCGCGCGGCCGGGGTGACCGTCAACGACGTCGTGCTGGGGATGTGCGCGGGGGCGCTGCGCGAGTACCTCGCCGAGGAGAACGCTCTGCCGGACACGCCGCTGGTGGCGATGGTGCCGGTGAATCTGCGCAACGAGAAGGACGCCGAGGGCGGCGGCAACCTGGTCGGTGCCATCCTGTGCAATCTCGCCACCGACGTAGAGGATCCGGTGCGGCGGCTGGAAGCCATCGCCGCCTCGATGCGCAACAACAAGAACGTCTACTCCGAACTGCCTCGGCTACAACAGCTTGCGGTGTCGGCGTTGCTGGTCGGCGGGGTGGCGCTCGGGCTGCTGCCGGGTTTCGTCGCCACCGCCCCGCCGCCGTTCAACATCGTGATCTCCAACGTGCCGGGCGCCAAGGAGCCGATGTACTGGAACGGTGCCCGGCTCGACGGCAACTACCCGTTCTCGATCCCGCTCGACGGCCAGGCGCTCAACATCACGTTGGCCAACAACGCCGAAAACCTCGACTTCGGGCTGGTCGGGGACCGCCGCAGTGTCCCCAGCCTGCAGCGATTGCTCGGCCATCTCGAGACGTCGCTGAAAGAGCTGGAACGCGCAGCGGGCGTCTGACGCACCGGGCCGGTCGGGCGTCCCGTAACGCTTGCGGTATACGGTCACCGACATGAGTCGAGTGTCGATAATCACCGGTGGCGCGGGCGGCATGGGGCAGGCGACGGCTGAGATCGTCGGCCGGGACCACACCGTCGTCCTCTGCGACGTGCGAAAGGACCGGCTCGACAGCGCGGCGGCGACGCTGGCCGACCTGGGCATCATGACCACGGTGGTGCACTGCGACGTCACCGGCCGCCCGGCGGTCAACCGCCTGTTCGAGACCGCGGCGAACCTCGGCACCATCGCCTCGGTGATCCACGCCGCGGGTGTGAGTCCCAGCATGGGCGATGCCGCGTACGTCATGCGCACCAACGCCCTCGGCACCGTCAACGTGGACGAGACGTTCTTCGAGACGGCGGATGAAGGCGCCGCGATCGTCAACGTGGCGTCGATGGCCGCGCACATGCTGCCTGACGAGATGATCCCGAAAAGCCAGTTCCCCCAGGCGATGACGGATCAAGACGCATTCATGGCCGACATGCTGGCCGCATGCGACGTGGTTCCCGAGGAGGCGCGGTCGGGAATCGCCTACGCGCTGAGCAAGAGCTTCGTCCGGTGGTACAGCACCTCGCAGGCCGAGCGGTTCAACGGCAAGGGCCTGCGCGTCGTCTCGGTTTCGCCAGGATCCATCGACACCGAGATGGGCAGGCTCGAGGAGCAGGCGGGTGCCGGTGCGATGGTCGCCGATGCCGCCGTACCGCGGTGGGGCAAGCCCGAGGAGATGGCCGAGCTGCTCGCCTTCTGCGCGAGTGCCAAAGCCGGGTACCTCACCGGCACGGACATCCTGAACGACGGCGGAGTGATCGCGTCGATGACGGAGCGGGCCAGGACGGCCGCCGCCGAAAACACCTGAGGCGCATCGGGTTACACGGGCGCGGGTAGCGGGCCGACGAGCCTGGCCGGCCGGCACCACAGAGCGGCCGTCACGCACAACACCGCGGCGACGGCGAAGGCGGCCTGCACGTTGAAGGCGTCGGCGGTGCCACCCAGCAGCGCCGCGGCGATCGGCCGTGAGCCGAGGAACCCGACCAGCCACAGCGCCATGATCCGGCCGCGCAACTGCTCGGGCGCACGCTCCTGCACGACGGTGCTGAGGCCGGTCATCGCCCAGCCGAACCCGAGGCCGGCGAGCGTGAACCCGGCGATCGCGACCGCGGGCGCCGCCGCCGCGGTCAGCACCGCACAACCGGCCGCGAGCCCTGCCATCCCGATCGCCGATACCTTGTGCGACGGCATCCTGCCGCGCATCAGCGCGAGCACCGCCATGCCGACCGCCGCTCCGACACCGAAGACCGCTGACAGAGTGCCGACCAGGCGGGCGTCGCCGCCGAGTGCGTCGGCCATCGACGGCGTCAACGTGATCGACGAGTCGGACGCCAACCCGACCGTCGCCACCGCGACCAGTGCCAGGAAGAGCGGACGGTCGCGCCAGACGTATCTGATGGCCACGCGCACGCGGTAGTCCGTGTCGACGGCCCGGGCAGGCTTGGCGGGAAACCGAACGGCGACGAGGAAGAAGGCGAACACCAGATGCAGCACTGCGCTGACCGCGAACGCCGCCGCCGGACCCGTGTGCGCCGCGATGTACGCCCCGGCCGCGGGCCCGACGATGCGCCCGATTGTCATCGGAAAGCTGTTGAGCGCCATGGCAGTCGAGAGTTCGCCGTCGCGAATGAGGTTCGGCACGATCGACTGCATCGCGGGTCCGCCGACCACGAAGCCGAACCCGACCAGCAGGGTGCCCAGCAGCACGGGCATGGCCGCCGAGATCCCGTCCTGCGCCGGGTCGGCGAACAGCCACGCCGCCGTCAATCCCGATCCGGCCACACACAGCACCCTGCCGAGCAGTATCTGCCGCGCCGGATCCCCGATGTCGGCCCATTTGCCGCTGGTGGGGCTGAGGATCAACTGCGGCGCGAACTGGACGACGCCGACCATCCCCACCATGAGCGCCGACTTCGTCGCGTCGTACATCACGATCGCCGCGACGATGCCGTGCGTCCACACCGCGACGACCGAGAAGATCTTGCCCCAGAACAGCGCGCCGAACACCGAGTCGAAGATCAGCCCCAGCGCACCGCGCGGCCGCGGCGGGGCGACGGCCTCGGCCGTCATCGGGCGGCCGCCCGTTCGAACCGCTCGGTCAGCCGATCGAGCAGATCGACCAGGGTGTCGACCCTGGTGTCGGGCCAGTCGGCGATCATCTCCGCGACCAACTCGCTCCGCCGGTCGGCCACGGTGCCCAGCGCCTGGCGCCCCGCGTCGGTCAGCACCAGCGTGCACCGCCGTTGGTCGTCGGCCGCCGACGACTTGGTCACCAGGCCCGCGGCCACGACGGCGGCCACCGACCGGCTTGCGGTCGAGTGCTCGACGGCCAGGAAGTCGGCGACCTCCCGGATCGACGCGCCGTCGGAAAGCTGTTGGCACTGCTCGACCGCGCGCAGCACTCGCACGGTGGATGCGCTGGTGAGCGGGCCGGCACCGCCGAGAATTCGATCACGCCAACCGGGTCGCTGCCGCGCGACCGCCAGGCGGGTCAGCAGTTCGTCGAGTTGTTCGTATCGGGAAGGCGGCACTAAGTATGCATAGCACATACATATATTCCCTGGCGATTTCGGTGCGGTCGTCGCCGAACCGATTGTGCTCACGCAGAGAAACTGCGAGTAGCGGCCTGCGTGAGCGCAATCTGAGCGCACGCGGGGCCGCCGGTCGGGTGCACACAAGCATCTGCCGATCGCGCGGCCTCGGTTCGGAGTAAAGTGCTCCGCAGCGCGCGACACGGAACTCGGGTTCCGCCGTCGCGCCGGACCGGTCAAAGACACGCGCACGTCTCTACGTGGTTGGCCTGGATGGAAGGGATGCGCACGGTGTACCGAGTATTGAAACGGTTCTGGATCCCGCTACTGCTTGTGGTGGTCGTGGCCGTGGGCGCGTATGTCATCGTTCGTATCCGCGAATTGGGAGTCACATCTCCGCCAACGGCAGAAGGGTCCGGTTTCACCTCAAACTTCAACCCGAAGTACATCACGTACGAGGTGATCGGGTCCGGGGGCACCGTGAACGTCAACTACCTCGACGAACATGGTCAACCGAACCTCATCGAAAACGCCCCGCTGCCATGGTCATTCACCATTGTGACGACGCTGACGTCGATGTCGGCGAACATCATGGCGCAAGGCGACCGCGACGTCAGTGATCTCGGGTGTCGGGTGACCGTCGACGGAGAGGTGCGCGACGAGAGGGCGAGTACCGATGCAGTCAAGCCGTTCATCTACTGCTTGGTGAAATCCGTATGAGCGAGGCGCACACGAAATCTCACCGGCCACTCCTCGGTCGGATGGTTCGGGTCTTTTCGGTGCCGATCCTTTTGTTCTGGGTGCTCGTCGTGATCGGTCTGGGCACGTTGGTCCCGTCACTGGGCGAAGTCGCGGCGACCAGGTCGGTGCCGCTGAGCCCGACGAACGCGCCGTCATACAAGGCGATGCTGAATATCGGCAAGGTGTTTGAGCAGTACGATTCGGACTCCACCGCGATGGTCGTGCTGGAGGGCGAGGACGAACTCGGCGATGCCGCGCACAAGTTCTACGACGAGATCGTCGCCAAACTCGAGGCCGATCAGCATGTGCAGAACGTTCAGGACTTCTGGAGTGATCCGCTGACTGCGGCGGGCTCGCAGAGTGTGGACGGCAAGTCCGCCTACGTGCAGATCTTCCTCAACGGCTCGCAGGGCACCACCGCGAGCCACGAATCGGTGGCCGCCGTACGCGACATCGTTGCTTCGGTTCCCCCGCCGCCGGGTATCACGGCCCATGTCGCCGGCAACACGGTTCTCAATGCCGACACCAGCGTGGCTGGGCATCAGAGCATGAGGACGATGGAGATAGTGTCTGTCGCGATCATCATCACGATGCTGCTCATAATCTACCGCTCGGTCGTGACGATGCTCGTGTCCATGGTCGTCATCGGGCTGGGACTCTTTGCCGCAATGGGTGTTACGGCCGCCTTCGGCAATTTGGACATCATCGGTCTGACCCCGTACGCGGTGAGCATGGTGACGATGCTGTCCTTGGCCGCCGTAACGGATTATGTGATCTTTTTATGGGGCCGATATCAGGAGGAGAGGGCGAAAGGCCTCGATCGGGAAGAGGCGTTCTACGTTTCCTACAGTGGCACCTCGCACGTCATCCTGGGATCTGGGTTAACCATCGTCGGCGCCTTGCTGTGCCTGACGATGGCCAGGCTGCCGTACTTCCAGACCATGGGATTACCCTGTGCGATCGCGATTCTCGTGGTCATCGCCGTGGCTTTGACACTGGCGCCGGCGGTGCTCACCGTGGCGTCGAAGTTCGGACTCCTCGACGCCAAGCGGGAACTGTCGACGCGGAACTGGCGCAAGGTCGGCACCATCACCGTTCGCTGGCCCATTCCGATCATCCTGGTGACGAGCATGGTCGCCGCCGTCGGCTTCGTCAGCCTGATGACGTATGTGCCGCAGTACAACGACCAGAAGTTCACTCCCGAAGAAATGCCCGCCAACCGAGCCATGGCCGTCGCGGACCGCCATTTCTCCCAGGCCCGGATGAACCCCGAACTGTTGATGCTCGAGGCCGATCATGATCTGCGCACCCCTGCAGACATGCTCGTGATCGAACGGGTCGCCAAAGAGGTATTTCACATGCGGGGCATCGACCGGGTGCAGACCATTACCCGTCCTCTGGGCTCACCGATCGAGCACAGCAACATCCCCTTTCTGCTGGGCGCGCAGAACGCCGGCACCCTTCAGGCGGCGAAGTTCAACAACGACAACTCCGCGCAGATGCTTGAACAGGCCGACGAGATGAGCAAGACCGTCGCCAACATGGAACGCATGTACACCATTACCAAGGAGATGACCGAGACCACGCACAGCATGGTTGGCAGGACCCACGAGATGGCAGACACCACTAGTGACTTGCGCGACAGCATCGCCGATTTCGATGACTTCTTCCGCCCGTTGCGCAACTACTTCTATTGGGAGCCACATTGCTTCAACATCCCGATCTGCTGGTCGCTGCGGTCGATCTTCGACTCGCTGGACGGCATCGACACGCTCGCCCACCAGATACAAGGTCTCACCGTCGATCTTGACCGTTTAGACCAACTGCTGCCGCAGATGTTGCCGGTACTGCAGAACACCATCGAGTCGATGACGAAGATGCGCGATTTCATGTTGGCGACCTACAGCACCATGTCTGGTACTCAGGCACAGCAACAGGAACTGGCCAAAGGTGCTACGGAGATCGGCCTGTACTTCGATCAGGCCAAAAACGATGATTTCTTCTACCTGCCACCGGATGTATTCGACAACCCCGACTTCCAGCGCGGAATCGACATGTTCCTATCGCCGGATCACAAGGCGGTCCGGATGATCATCACCCACCAGGGCGACCCAGCTTCGGTGGAGGGCATCGAGCATGTCCGCGATCTCAAAGAGGTTGTCGCAGACGCTGTCAAAGGCACTCCGCTGGGGAACGCGAAGGTCTCGCTCGCGGGTACCGCATCGCTGTACTCCGACATGCAGGACGGCGTCGGAGTCGACCTGATGCTTGCGCTCACCGCGTCACTGATCCTGATCTTTTCGATCATGCTGGTGATCACCCGCAGCGTGGTGGCCGCCCTGGTGATCGTCGGCACCGTAGCCGCATCGTTGGGTATCGCATGTGGTTTGTCGGTCCTGCTCTGGCAGGACATCCTGGGCCTGGGCGTGCAGTGGATCGTGCTGCCGTTGTCGATGGTGATCCTGCTGGCCGTGGGTTCGGACTACAACCTTCTACTGGTCTCACGCCTCAAAGAAGAGATACACGCCGGGCTCAAAACAGGCATCATTCGAGGCGTCGGAGCCACCGGACGCGTCGTCACCGCGGCGGGTTTGGTGTTCGCCTTCACCATGATGGCGATGCTGGTCAGTGACCTGCGCGTGGTCGGCCAGCTCGGCATGACCATCGGTATCGGCCTGATCATCGACACGCTGATGGTGCGGGCTTTCATGACGCCCTCGATCGCCGCCGCGCTGGGCCGCTGGTTCTGGTGGCCGCTCAACACCTTTGAGATCACCAGACGTGGCCGCAGCGGACCCGAGCCAAAGCGTGCGGAGGGCCCAGGGGACACCGCACCGATCCCGCAACCCGCGGGGTCGTGAGTCAGGGTTCGCGGTGATGGCAGAGACTAAACCGAAGCTGCGCCGGCGCACCGAGGGGCGCCTGGACCGGTCGAGAGATCCCGCGATCCTCGACGCGGCGCTGGCAGCTCTCAAGGAACACGGCTACGACGCGACGAACATGAACGACATCGCCGCGCGCGCGGGGGTGGGCAAAGCGGCGATCTACCGCCGCTGGTCGTCGAAGGCCGCGCTGATGACCGACGCGCTGGTGTACTGGCGGCCCGATCTGCTCACCGACGACACCCCGGACACCGGCAGCCTCACCGGCGATCTCGAAGCGCTCATCGAACTCGCGAAACGCAACGAGGACGCGATCGTCTCCTACGACCTGATCCTCAAGGTCGCGCTCGAAGCCGTGCACGATCGCGAATTGGCCTCTGCGCTCGACGATCTGATGCTGCTGCGCGGACGGCGCATGATCTCGGGGATACTGCGGCGCGCCGCCGACCGTGGCGAGATCTCCGCCGACCGCGACTGGTCGCTGGTGGCCGACGTGACGACCGCGATGAGCCTCATGCGGGTCGTCAACGGCCAGCGCGTCGATGCGAAATTCGTCCGCGAGGTGATCGAAACCCTGGTGTTGCCCGCGACTCGCAACCCGGATCAAGGTTAGGTCTCGGCGGGACCCAGCGACGCCAGCGTGAAGACACGGACCTGGCCGGTGACCTGTGCCTGGCATTGCGACAGAAGGGGTTCGGACAACTCCTCGGCCAGGATCACCTCGATCCGACCTGCCTCACCGTCGAGCAGGACACGGATTCGATGGTCCCCACGCTCGACGGAGATCGGATGCAGCGCGTCGATGCGGTCATCGCTGTAGCGTTCGCGTGCGAAGTACTGCGCGGCCTGCACGGCATGCGGCAGCGACGTACGGCCGCGCAGGAACCGGTTGTCCAACCGGCCCTCGAAGTACCGGTGCACCAGGGCCGCGGAGTCCGTCGAGTCGACCCGTCCGTAGCAGAGCCCTTCGGGCAGGATGAGCATCGTCGCGGCGAACCGGTCACCGCCGAGATGCGAACATTCCCAAGTGAAGTCGGGATAAGCGGTCGCGATCGCGCGACATGCGCTGCGGCCCCGGACCGCGCAGCACTGATCGTGTTTACCGTGCGCGCAGATCGCGATCAGCGGATCTGCGGACAACTGCCCGTCGCTGCCGTCCAGCGCGAGCTCGAGGAAGTCCTCGGGCCCGTCGACCTCACCGTGGTGCAGTGCCTCGCTGCCCACACCGCAGTGCGCCACAAACCAACGCCACCTGGGGGTTTCGGGCCGTCGACCGTGCCGCCGGATGGCCGCGATCCGCATCCCCGCCTTCTCGATGCGGCGGACCACCGCGCGTCCGAGCTGCGGGTCGATGCAGTTCGGCGACTGCAGGAACGCCGACGACCCCCATGCGCCGCTCAGCTCGAGCAACACCCACGACGACCCGGCCGATGCGGTGCCGTACATCGGATCGTCGCGGGCCAGTGATTGGTCACTGCACGGGATTCGTTTCGCGACGGTCATTCGGCGCCGGAGGGATCGACGGTGCTCACGGGAACGAGGACGCCCTCCCGCAGCAGCCGCCGGATCAGCACCGTGGCGTCGGCGTGATCCAGCCCCGGCGTGCTCCGCGCATCCACGGCCTTCCCCAGGTGCATGGCCTGGATCGCGTCGCCGCACGCTCGGGGGAAGGTGATGGTCCGGTCCGGCAGGCGAAGCACGATCTGGTCGTCCGACTGGTCGACGGTCCCGATCAGCCCGTGGCGCCATTGCACGAGCGCGTCGGCGGCGCGATCGGCCGCCGCCAGCGACGCCAACGGGCGCACGGCGACCGGCCGCGTGCGGTCGACGTGCCGTCGCGACAACTGCGCGGCAGTACCTGCGCTCAGTGTCGCCGCGTCATCGCGCAACGACTCGACCAGCTCTGCCAGGACCTTGGTCACGGTCGCCATCGTCTCATCCGTGTCTGCGGCACCCATGGGCAGCGACGCACGGTAGGACGCGTGGGCCGCCAGCTGGTCGACGACGGCGCGGGCCACGTCGACACCGGTCACCGGCGCCACCCCGATGGTCAGATGGATCGAGGTCATCTCGAGTGCCTGCGCCGAATGCACCCAGCCGCGCGGGAGATAGAGCGCGTCGCCTTCGGAGAGCACCGTGTCGATGACCGGTGTGTCAGCGGCGCGCTTCTCGATCGCCGCGCGGTGCTGCGTCCACGGCTGCGACGGCAACGGGTGTTCGAAAACGGGCTCGTGCACGATCCAGCGCTTCTGGCCCGCCGCCTGCAGGACGAACACGTCGTGCACGTCGTAGTGCGGATCGAAGCCCCGATTGGTCGGCGGGGTGATGTAGGCGTTGGCCTGCACCGGATGACCGAGTTCGTCGACCGCCCGCCGGACGAAGTCGATGAGCGGGGGCCACAGCCGATGCAGCCCCTGCAGCACGATCGTCGCGCCGGACGCGAACTGGCTCAGCAGCTTCGCCGAATCGATTTGATCGGGCATCTCGGCGCCAAAGCCGGCCGGCCCGAGGTAGCAGTCCTTGGCCAGGACGTCGCCCTCCTTGGCCAGCCGGATGAACGGCGCGCGCACCCCGCGCTCGGCAATCAGCTCGTCGACCTTCTCGGATGACAGCAGATCGCTGAAGTCGCGGGGTAATGCGTCGGTCCGGCTGAGCAGCGGTCTGCGGCCCCAGTACTCGTCGGCGAACCGCCGGGCGTCGACCGCAACGCAGCGCGTCAGCATCGGGGCGTTATCAGGCGGTCCCGTCGGCGCCGCCGTCGTGCCCTTCGGGGTTCGAGCCGCCGTCGGCGGTGCCTTCGCCACCAGCTGTGCCGTCGGCGCCGCCGTCGTGCCCTTCTGGATTGGAGCCGCCGTCGGCGGTGCCTTCGCCGCCGGCCGTGCCGTCGGCGCCGCCGTCGTGCCCTTCGGGGTTCGAGCCGCCGTCGGCGGTGCCTTCGCCGCCGCCCGAGGTGGTGATGTCGTCATCGTCGAGTGCCATGTCGATCCCTTTCGCTGGGCTGATGCCGCATGGTGCCCAGGGAGTTGCCCCG